>NZ_JBFAXY010000062.1:0-16119 GCF_040681035.1 Nocardia sp. NPDC051911 | reverse complement strand
GCGGTGTGGAGTTGGTGGTCGGTGAGTGGGGTGATGGATTCGATGCCGTGGTAGAGGTTGTGCCAGTATTCGGTGGTGCTGCGGGCGCCGGGGAATCGCCCGGCCATCCCGATGATCGCCACGCCCGCACCGACCGGCCCGGTGCTCACGACGCCGCCCTGAGTTCGTCGATGAGTCCGCCCAGGGTGCGCACGGTAGGTCCCTCGTAGACGATGGTCAGCGGCACGGCCACCGCGAGTTCCCGGCGCAACTGGTGCACGACCTGCAATCCGAGCAGCGAGCTGCCACCGAGTTCGAAGAAGTTGTCGTACACCCCGACGCTGGTCAGGCCGAGTAATTCGGCCCAGATGTCGGCGACCCGCTGTTCGGCATCGCTGCGCGGAGCCACGAAAGGGTTGCGCAGGTTCGGTCGCTCGTGCTTGGCCCGCGGTACCGCCACATCGCGGATCGGTGTGGTCCACGACGCCTGCCTGCGGGCGAGATCGCCGGTGGAGACCGCGATTTGAGGTTGCGGCAGGGACTTCAGGAGCAGTCGGAAGACCTGTCTGCCCTCCTCGGGAGTCAGCGCGAACTCGCGGACGGCACTGCCGATCATGGCGCGCTCGTCGGCGGAGAAGGCCCAGGCATCCCAGTTGACCGCGCACCATGGTTGGTCGGCGTCATGGTTTTGCTGTGCGAACGCGTCGAGGAAGGCGTTGGCGGCGGCGTAGGCGGCGAAGCCGAGCCCGCCGAGAATCGACGCGACCGACGAGCACAGTATCGCGAAGTCCAGCCGGCGACCAGCGAGGACCTCATGTAAGACCACCGTGCCGTGCACCTTCGGGCCGAAATGCCAGGAGAGCTCTTCGGTGCCGAGGTCCTGGATCGTGCGGTGCGCGGCGGCACCCGTCGTGCCGGCGCACTGCACAACGCCGTTGATCACGCCGTACCGCCGCTCGACCTGTTCGACGAGGCTGTCCATGGCTCGCCGGTCGGTGACATCCGTTGCGGCCACCATGACTTCGCTGCCCCGCTCCTCGAGTGCGCGTACCGCCTCGATCGCCGCCGCGACGGCGACCGGGTGGCTCGGGTCGTCCCATGTCGCCCGTGGCGGGAGCCCGGTACGGCTGGTTAGCACCAGACGCACCGGTGCCGCTTCGGCGAGCACGTCGGCCATGAGCAGTCCGATCCGTCCCAGCCCGCCGATGATCAGATACACACCGTTCGGACGGACGGCAGGATCTGGTCGCTCGACCGGCGTGCAGGCTGTGTGCGTCGGGACCCAGGTGTGCCGTCCGCGCAGGGCGACGGTTCGCTCGTCGAGCTCGTGGACGAGCAGTTCCAGCAGCCGGTCGACGTGGTGCGCACTGTCCAGGTCGACATGCACGCAGGTGAGCGACGGGTATTCCTGGCCGAGCACCCGGCAGATACCGTGCATAGTCGCCCGGTGCGGCGACAGCGGTTCGTCGCCGGCAACCGTGTGGGCACCGGTGGAGACGACGTCCCATCGCTGCGGGGTGGTCATCAATTCCTTTCCGGTGGCCTTGGCCCACTGCACCAGGCTGCCGAACGTGCGGTCCAGCAATGACTCGACCTCGTCGGGCTCGCCCCCGGCGTCCGCGCCGACCGCCCAGCAATGCACGACCCGATCCGGGAAAATCCCTGCCGTCCGTAGTGATTCAGCAAGCTTGCCGAACTCGTCCGGCTCGGCCGGATCCACCAGGTAGTCGTGCGATGCCGGGCTGCCGACCGGCCCGACGGTGCGCACCGTGGCGCCGAGCAGGCGGAGCCGATCCGCCAGCTGCCCTCCGATGCCGGTCTCATCGGCGAAGATCAACCATGATCGACCGGTCTGTCCTTCGAGCATGGTCGGCGTCGGGGACAATCGGCGCCACGACGGTGCGGAGAACCACTTCCGCATGTCAGTGTGCCGGTCCGGCTGGGCCGCCGACGCCCGCCGCTGCGCAGGTCCCAACCGATAGGTACGTCGTTGGAACGGATAGGTCGGCAGGGTCGTCCGCCGACCCGCGTCGTCCGCGGGAGCAGGCGCCGGCCCGCCAGCGAGCCATAGCCTCCCGGCCGCGCCGAGGAGCGTGGCCCTGTCACCGCGTTCGTCGTAGGGGCCGGGCAACGACGGGACGACGAGGCGGTTGGTGATTCCGCGCGCGGCCTGGTGCTGCAGGATGTCCGGGGTGAGAGTCGGACTCGGCCCGACCTCCACGACCGCGACGTCCGGCACGGACCACAGCGTGGCGATACCGTCGGCGAAGCGCACGGTGTGGCGCAGATGGCGGGCCCAATAGTCCGGGCTGGTCGCCTCGTCGTCGGTGATCCAGGTGCCGGTCAGGTTCGAGATGAAGGGAATGGCCGGGCGGTCCGGTCGCACGGAGCGGACCAGTTCGGCGTAGCGCTCGACGACCGCGTCCATCATCGTGGAGTGGAAGGCGAACCGAGTGTTCAATCGGCGGGATTGGATTCCGCCCTCGCCCAGCGCGTGCTCCACCCGGGCGATCCCGGCGACCGTTCCGGACACCACACAGCTGCGTGGGCTGTTGACCGCGGCAAGCGCTACCTCGCCGTCGAGGTAGCGAGCGATATCGTCGGTGCTGAGCGGGACCGCCAGCATGGCGCCCTCGCCCTGCGCTTCGATCAGCCGTGCCCGCTCGACCACGAGACGCAGAGCATCCGGCAAGGAGAACACACCGGCGACGCACGCGGCGACATACTCGCCGAGGCTGTGCCCGATCATCGCTTCCGGGCGCATGCCCCAGGACGCCCACAGTTCGACCAGCGCGTACTCCAGCGCGAACACCACGGCGTAGCCCAACTCCGGCCGGTCGAGTGGGTGATCGCTGGGCTCGACCTGTAGCAGCATGCGCCGAAAGTCGGAGTCATTGCGGCGTGTGTCGCGCATCGGTGGCCGAATATCCTGTCCGAGTATGGGTTCGAGCAGGTCCGCGCACCGGTCGAACGCATCGGTGAACGCGGCTTCGGTGGCGTAGAGTGACCTCGCCATGCCCGGGTACTGCGACCCGAATCCAGTGAATGCGAACGCTATCGGACGGTGTGCCGCGTCGGGGGCCTCGCCGTCGAGCAGCCTCCCGTCGTCGCGGGCCGTAAGCGCGCTGATGGCTTCTTCGACGTCCGCGCAGACCAGCACCCTGCGAAACGGAAAAGCCCTGCGGCCGTGTCGAAGGGTGAACGCGACATCGTCGATGGATATCGCATCGTGGCTGCGCAGGTGGTCGAGCAGCCGCTCTGTCGTGGTCTCCAATTCCTCGGCGGTGCGAGCGGAGAGCATCAGTAGCCGGGGCGACTCGATGTCTGCGCCGGACCGGGCGGGTTCTTTCGGCGCCTGTTCGACGATGAGGTGGGCGTTCGTGCCGCCCAGGCCGAACGAGCTCACACCGGCGCGGCGCGGACCGTCGTGCGCGGGCCACGGACGCAGTGCGGTGTTGACATAGAACGGGCTGTCGTTCATACCCAGTCGCGGGTCGGACTCCTCGAAGTGCAGGCTCGGCGGGAGCACGCCGTCGCGCACCGCGAGCACCGTCTTGATCAAACCGGCGATGCCCGCGGCGGAGTCGAGGTGCCCGATGTTGGTTTTCACCGAGCCGACCGCACACCAGCCCGTGGGCACATCGGGGAAAGCCGAGCGCAGCGCGGAGAACTCGATCAGGTCACCCAGCGCGGTCGCCGAACCGTGTACCTCGACGTAGCGGATGCTTTCCGGTGCGGCGTTCGCCTCGACCAGCGCTGCGGCGATGACTTCGGCCTGCGTGGTGGCGTTCGGTGCGGTGAATCCGGCGCGCTGCGCGCCATCGTTGTTCACTGCGGCGCCCTTGATGACGGCGTAGATGGTGTCCCGGTCGGCGATCGCATCCGCGAGCCGTTTGAGCACGACGATCCCGGCGCCGTCGCCGCCGACTGTGCCTTGCGCACGTGCGTCAAATGTGCGGCAGTAGCCGTCCGGCGAGAAAATCCCGTCGGGGCGATAGACGTAGCCGTCGCGCCTGCCCGCATCAATGGACACCCCGCCGGCGAGGGCCATATCGCACTGGTAAGCGAGCAGGGATTGGCAGGCTTCGGCGACGGCGACGAGCGAGGTGGAACACGCGGACTGAATGTTGATGCTCGGTCCGGTCAGGCCGAGCTTGTAGGAGATCCGGCTGGCGAGGAAGTCCGATCTGTTGCCGAGCACAACCTGCTTGTCACGCAGGAGTTCTGCCGCATCCGGTTGGGTCGCGATGGAGTGCAGCAGGTAGGTGTTGTGGCCGGCGCCGACGTAGACGCCGATCAATCCGTCGTATGTGTCTGCGACGTGTCCGGCGTCTTCCATGGCCTCCCAGGCGCATTCGAGGATAACGCGGTGCTGGGGGTCGGTGAGTTCCGCCTCTCGCGGGGAGTAACCAAAGAAGCCCGCGTCGAACATGTCGCTGTCATCCAGGACGTAGCCCGCGGCGACGAAATCCGGATCGTCGATCGCCACACCGCGGTTGGCGAGTTCGCCCGCGTCGAAATGGCTGATCGAATGCGCGCCCTCCCGGATGGCCGCCCAGTATTCGGCGACGGTTGCGGCTCCGGGAAATCGGCCCGCCAGGCCGATGACGGCGATGTCGAAGCTCGTGCCGTGGTCGTCGGAATGGTGTTCTTGCTCATTCATGTCGGCCTCGTTTCGCCCGTGCGGGCTGCCTGCGGGCGCGCCGCTCTGCCCTGGCAGCTGCGGGCACGTGGCCCGCGAGGAAGCGGGCCTGCGCTCGCACCGTCGGGTTGTGGAACAGATCCAGCAGCTCGACCTCGCGACCGGTCGCGATCCGAAGCCGGTGCTGCAGTTCGGTCAACCGCAACGAATGCCCGCCGATATCGAAGAAGTTCTGGTCCATGCCGATCACTTCGGTGCACAGAACGTCGCGCCACGCCTCGATCACCAGCCGATCGAGATCGCTGGCAGGCCGTGCCGGTGCGACGTCGGGAGGCTGCGGCGCGGGCAGCGCGGTCCGATCGACCTTGCCGTGACCGGACAGCGGCAGCCGCGGCAGCGCCACGATGTACTGCGGGACCATATGCGCCGGTAGCTTCGCGCGGACTTCTCGGTCGAGTCGTGCGAGGTCGATATCATCGGGCTCGACATAGGCGACGATCCGGCGATCGCCCGAAGTATCTTCTCGCACAACGGTTATCGCGTTGTGCACGGAAGGGTCTTGGTTGAGCGTGGCGTCGATCTCTCCGAGTTCCACCCGGAATCCGCGAACCTTGACCTGGTCGTCTCGCCGACCGACGAAGGTGATCGTGCCGTCCGGCAGGCGGCTCACATAGTCGCCGGTGCGGTACCGGCGGACGCCGTCCGCTCCGGTGACGAAGGTGGCCGCGGTCAAGCCGGGTCTGCGTAGATAGCCACGGGCGACATTGGCACCACTGATCAGCAGTTCACCGACCGCACCGTCGGGCACCGGCTCTCCGCGCTCGTCCGCCACCTGGACGCGCGTGCCCGGCAATGGAACTCCGATGGGGGCGCGATGCCAGTCGGCGTCCGGGTGATCGGCGACGGCCAGGGTGAGCGTCCCCACAGTGGTCTCGGTGGGGCCGTAGTGGTTGACGACCCGGCATTCCGGCGCCATGCGTTGCAGCGAGCGCAGCCATTGCCAATCCACAGGCTCGCCGCCGACGATCAGCAGTCGGCGCGGCAGGATCCCGGCGAAGTGCTCCGAGACCTGGAGTGCGCGCAGGTGTGAGGGGGCGATCTTCAGGCAGTCGACGCCGTGCTCCTGTATCCAGTGGGCCAATTGCCCGGCGTCCAGCGCTACGTCCCGGGAGAGCAGATGTACCTCGCCGCCGGTGCACAGGGGCGGAACGAACGAGGTGACACTGGAGTCGACCGAAAGTGGCTGCAGCATGGCAAACCTGAGCGGCTCGGTGATCTCGAAGCGTTCCAGCACCGCGCGGGTGTAAGCCATCAGTTGGCGGTGCTCGACCACTACGCCCTTCGGTGTGCCGGTCGATCCGGAGGTGTACAGCACGTACGCGGCCTGCGCCAGGACCGTCTGGACGGCGGTCGGGTTCGCTGCCGGCCACCCTTCGAGGACGGACCAGTCGGCGTCCAGCCGGATGGCGGCACGGTTCGCGGAGGACTCCGAGGTGAGAACGATGCGGGTTTCCGCGTCGTCGAGGATGTCGTTGCGTCGCGCCTCGGCGTCGTGCGGATCCACCGGAACGTACGCGCCGCCCGCCTTCAGCACCCCGAGCACCGCGACGATCATGCGGACATCGCGTGGCAGGCAAAGACCCACCGTAACCTCGGAGCCGACGCCGCGGTCGCGCAACACCTGCGCCAGTTGGTTGGCCCGGTGGTTCAGCTCGCGGTAGGTCGTCGCGGCGTTTTCCGCGCGTACGGCTATCGCGTCGGGGCATCGTGCGGCCCACCATTCGAACAGCTGATGGAACGCCATGTGTGCGAATGCTTCCCGGTCGATGTCGCTTGGTGTCATCACGGGTGCCGCTTGGTGCAGAAGTAGACGCGCTCGGTGCGGTATCCCTCGGCGGCGTCGACGACCTCTACCGACTCGGAGAGCAGGTCGAGGAGACTTTCGAACCGCTCGGGTGCGTAATTGTTGAGCCAGATGTAGCCAGCAGGGGTCTCTCGCCGGAGCAGCTTCTCCGGCGCCCTCGGCACCTGAAACATACAGATCGCCACATGACGCCGAGCCCCCCGGAAGAGTTCGCTCGCGCGCACCGCGGTCTCGTAGTAGGGCAGCATTTCCAGCAGATGTCGGCAGTTCACGTAGTCGAACGTGTCCGAGCGGAATGCCATGTCGAGAACATTCATCTGCAGCCACGGGGCCGTGGGGTGTCGATCGCGGCAGTCGTCGAGGACGGGACCGCAGATATCGATCCCCGTGTAGCGGGGCGACAAATCGTCGCTCTTCAGTGTCTCGTAGGTGACGCCGGACATCACCCCGCAATCGAGCATATCGAATTCGACCGTCGAGTAATTATCCCGGATGAATTCGGTGACTAACGTATGGGAGCAGTGACTCGCTCGCCCGTCTTCGCGCATATAGTCTAATTCTAATGTCTGTGTCCAGAGGGAATTGGAAATCAAAGCGCCACCACCCCCACCTTCCTACGTGCACTTCGCTTTTGCGTGCCTCGATTTGAGTTCATGATTATGGACTGGCCTGGCATTCTGCAACCCAGACGCGAAGTCGAACCTGGTTGTGTGATTGTCGAGAATTGCCGCCGTGTGTTGTCTGTGTCCCGCTGGCGGGACACAGACAAGATGCGCCGATCGAGAGGTTGAAATGGGCCGACCGGAGGTTTTCGTCGCTGTTCGTGGCACAGAGCTGGGAGTTCGGGTGTCGGCCTGCGACCTGGACGAGGAGGTGCTCCGTGGCGCTGATGGCGAGTTGGCAAGTCGAAGCGCAGATGCTGTTCGAGTCTCGGACCGACAGGCGGACGAACTCGCCGCTGCAGTGGTGCCCGATGCGGTTGGGCGGTTCCAGGCGGTGGTGGTGTGCACCGAGTCCCTCGCGGGGCGCGATCCGGTCGCCTGGGTCAGAGGTTTTCGTGCCGCGGCGGGTCTCGATACGACCCGGACGTTGCTGGTGACCGGGTCCGCCTGCGCGAATTTCGCGGCAGGGCTCGATGTCTCGCACGGGCTGATCGCCGCGGGCACCGCGGCGGCGGTACTGCTCGTGGTGACGGACAAGGTTTCGGCCGGAACTCGCTATCAGCCACTCGGCAACAGCGTCGTCGGCGACGGCGCCGTCTCCTGCCTCGTTACCGGCAGCCACGGGCACGCTCCGTTTCGTCTGATCGGTCAGGCCGCCGAGACCTGGCTGGGCTCGGACAGCATGCTGGCCCATGCGAGAACGCTGCTGACCGCGACGCGGTCGGCAGCGCGGCGGTCAACAGGCGACGCGCTGGTGTCGGTTCGGCATGTAATCACCCCGAACTTCGACGAGACGACGCGCCAGCTGCTGGGGATGGCCGTCTCGGCGCCGGCGGCGGCCCAGCACGCCGGGCTGCTCAGGGAGGTCGGTCACTGCTTCAGCGCCGACGTCCCACTCAACCTGCGTGACCTTGTCCGATCCGGTGCCGCGGTCCCCGGCGATCTTGTGCTCGCCGTTTCCTGCAGCAAAGACACGGTGTACGTGACCACCTTCGAATACGTGGGCGGGGGAGGTGAGGACCGATGACGCGAACTCGCGGTGTCTGCGCTCAGTTCTGAGTGCGGATCAGGCAGCGTGCGACGGCGCGCAAGGTGAAGCTCGCCCAGAAGTGCTCGCGCTCGATCCCCGAGTATCCTGCGTCGCGGATTCGCTCCGCGACGGCCGGGGCGAGCGCGAGCGCGCCGCCCACCGTCACATATGTAGCGGACATATCCTTCACCGCGACCTTGTTGACAACTGAAATGGCGTCCGCGAGAACAGTTTCCGGCTCGGTGCTCGGCAGCAAGGCAACGCCGTCGCCCGGCGACCAGGAGTTCTGATCCATCTGATGGTTCTCGCATGGCTGCGCCTGATATTCGTCAGGCGCCACCAGCCACGGCTCGGCGTCCAATAGGCCGGTGAGGTTCTCGTGGATATCGAAGAACCGTGTCTCGGGTTCTGTGCACAGCGAACAGACCACCGCCGCGCCCTCGACCGAAATTGTGCACCGGCATACGCCGGGAACGGCGTTGATCGAGGCGGCCAGTCGGGACCGGTCGACCCATCGGTCGGCAACGAGCTCGGTCGACTCGCGCGTCACCGGAATGCTCCTGAGCAGTGCCTGAATATCGCCCACGCGCGCGGACGGATGGGTACGGACGAATTCGAGCAGCGACGGGAACATAGTCAGCGCCGCCTCGGCGGTGACCGCGGACAACTGCCCGAGCCCGGCTCTGAGTTCGACCTCCAAGGTGGTCGGCCCCTCGAACAATGACCAGACGACAACCCAGGGGTCGGCTGCTGCCTCGGCCCTGGACGTGAGCTCGGCAGCGGGGTCCTCGTCGGGCAGTTCGAGGTAGTTGAAATAGACGGGCATATTGGGGCGGATACCCTGCCGCTGAATTTCGATCAGCTTCACCTCGTCCGGCACGGGGTCATGCCGGAAATCGCGGAGAACGTTCGTCAGTTTGGCGGCCTCGAATGCCTCGACCGCGGCGTGAAAAGGCTCGTCCGGTCGCACAATAAAGATGGTTCTTACCTGCCGGATGCGGCAATCGATGGTGTGGTCCTGCTCGAGACGTCCGTTCAGGATAGTGCCGAAGCGCACCCAGGACAGGCCGCTGAGGTGTGACATGAACAGGCCGATCAGTGTCTGGAACAGGCTCGGCATGCTGGTGCCGAATCGCTGACATATGTCGTCGGCGGTCTCGATCAGCCCGTCGTAGCCGACCGTCAGCACCGTCTGCCCGCGTTCCTGTGCGGACAGGCGACGAGGCGGGACGCATGTTTGCGGGAACCGTTCACCCCAGGCCGTGCCCGCACCGCTCCGCGGGTCGATGAGCCGAGCCAGCCGGCGTTGCTGGGTGAGTTGGTCGAGTGGATGGTTTGTCGGCCGGGCGGGATCCTCGCCGCGACACAATGCCTCGAACTGTGCCGTGAAGTTGGACCTGCCGAACCCGTCGGTGATGATGTGGTCGTAGACGAGGTTCACATGAGTAACCACGTCGTGCTCGCATTCGAGGTAGACCACCCACAGCGCATCGTCGACCAAGATCATGTCCTGCGGCGACGAGCCACGGTCCAGCACGATGACGTGACGGCCGAGGTCGACACGGTCGTAAACGGTCTGACAGGGCAGATCGTCATCGCCGATACCGAACGTGGTGCGCAGGATCTCGTGGCGCTCGACAAGGGCGGCCAGCGCTTTTTCGGCGATGGCCAGTGGGACCGGCGAATCGAGCTGCCAGCGGGTGCGTTGTGCCGGACGCTGATTCGCGGCTCTCGACCAGTACAGCCCATCCCATCGGTAGTACTGATCGAAAGTCAGTGGTCCACGGCGGACTTCGCGAGGACTACGCATCGTGCGACTCCGCGACAGAGGTGCGAGCGTCGAGGGCGTCGAGCCGGGCGAGGCATTCCTCGGAAAGCGTCACCTCGATCGCCCCGACGTTCTCCTCGAGATGGTGTCGGTCGGTAGTGCCGGGCAGCGGCACAATATCGGGGCCGCGGCTCATCAGCCACGCGATCGACAGCTGGGCGGGGGTGCACGGCACGGCGTCGGCGACCGCACGAATCGTGGCGGCGACGGAGCGGCCCGCGGTCTCGAGGCCGCTCGCCAGCACTCCGCGACTCAACGGGTGATACGCAACCACGCCGACGCCCAATTCGCGGCAGGTGCCGAGCAATTCGTCTTCGATGGCGCGATTCACCAGCGAATAACTCTCTTGTACGGCGGTGATCGGATGAACCGCGTGTGCCGCACGAAGTGTCGCGGCGCTGACGGCCGAAAGCCCTATGTGCCGGACATATCCGCGTCGCACCAGGTCGGCCAGGACGGTGATGGTGTCCTCGATCGGTACCGCTGGGTCGTGACGATGGAGGTAATAGATATCGATGTAGTCGGTGCGGAGCCGACGTAGCGAGTCGGTGCAGGCACGGGTCGCCCACTCGGCGGAGTTGTCGACCCGCACCATGCCCGCATCGTCCAGGCGCAGGCCGAATTTTGTCGACAGCACGACCTGGTCCCGGCGCCGCGCGATAACGCCGGCAAGCAGTTCTTCGTTTTTCCCCGTTTTCTTTCCGTAGACATCGGCGGTGTCGAGCATCGCAATTCCGAGATCCAGCGCCCGGGTAATAGTGCTCCTCGAGCGGCGTCGTGCGACCGCGCCCGACGTACGGGCCAGCATGCAACCCAGCCCGAGATCCGAAGTAGCCAAGCCATTTCCGAGAATTTTCATCCGCATAAGCGGATTATTTCAACTCATTCGCCGTGCCACGAGTGCCACAATGACGCGTAAATGCCCTTGTGCGAGACGAGTTCGTCGTGGCTGCCGAGCTCGGTTATGGAGCCGTCGGTCATGACCGCGATTCGATCGGCATCGTGTGCGGTGTGCAGGCGATGGGCGATGGCGATGACCGTGCGCCCCGCGAGCACGGCGGCGAGCGCGCGCTCGGTATCGCGTGCGGCCGCGGGGTCGAGCAGTGCGGTCGCCTCGTCGAGGATCAGCGTGTGCGGATCGGCCAGCGCCACGCGGGCCAAGGCGAGCTGCTGGGCCTGCGCGCCGTTCAGGGTGTGCCCCGCGCCGCCCAGCTCGGTGTCGAGCCCGTCGGTCAGTTCGAGTGCCCAACTCGCGTCGACCGTAGCGAGTGCGTCGCGCATCCGCTCGTCGGTCGCGGCCGGGTCCGCGATGTGCAGATTGCCCCGCAGCGTGTCCTGGAATACATGATGTTCCTGAGTGACGAGAACGACCCGGCGGCGCAACAGCTCTGGGGCCAGTGTGGCGATCGACACGCCACCGACCGTGACGGTCCCCGAACGCGGTTCCTCCAGTCCGGCGAGCAGCCTGCCGAGCGTGGTCTTGCCCGCGCCCGACGGCCCGACGAGCGCGAGCTTCTCGCCTGCGGCGATGTCGAGGGTGATGCCGTGCAGGACGTCGCGGTCACCGACGTAGGCAAAATGGCAGTCGCGCACCTCGATCCGGTCGTCCGCGGGCTCGGCGGTCACGCGCGGCTTGTCGCTCGGGGCCTGCGCCATCCCTTCGAGCCGGGCGTAGGACGCGCCGCTCTGCTGGAGCTGTTCGATCCAGAGCAGAATCGCGTCGAGCGGGTTGGTCAATTGGCGCAGATACAGCGCGGCCGCGATCACCGTGCCGAGACTCACCACGTCGGCATGCTCCAGCGCCCCACCGATCAACAGCACGCCGACCAACGCCACCACATGGGAGATGTCCACCGCCGGCAGCAGCACGGTCCGCAGCCACAGGGTCCGCAGCCGCGTCTGCCGCGCGTGCACGATCGCGGCATCGGTGTGCTGACGGCGGCGCTGCTGCAGCCCGAGCGCCTCGATGGTGCGGGCGCCGTGCGCCGTTGTCGCGAGGATCTCGGCCAGCGCCGCCGTCGCCGCACCCTCGGTGAGGTAGTCGGCGCGGGCGCGGCGCAGATACCAGCGCAGCGCCGTGACGATTCCGATCATGCCGAGCAACGCGCACACGCCGAGCAACGGATTCAGCACGAGGACCGCCGCGATGATGAGCACGGCCTGCACCGCCGCCACGAACACCTCGGGCGCGGCGTTGCGAAGCGCGTGGGCGACGCTGCCGACATCGGTGGTGCCCCGCGTGACGAGATCACCGGTCGGCACGTGTTCGACCGTGGCGGCGGGTAGCGCGAGCGTGCGCTTGAGGAATCGCTCGCGCAGCCGGGCCGCGGCGCGTTCGCCGAACCGGGCGCCGACATACAGCGCGTACCTGGTCAGGACCATCTGCACGATCGTGCACACGACGATCGCCAGCGCGAGCTCGTCGATCCTGGATACTGCGCCGGGCCCGGTCGATTCCTTGACCGTGTCCACGATCGCGCCGAGCAGGCGCGGCGCCGCGAGCCCGGCTGCGGCGGCGAGTGCGTTGAGCACCAGCATCGCGGCGAAAGCCGCTCGGTCCGTACGAATCTCGTGCCAAGCGGCGCGGCGCACGTGCACCTTGTCCGCGACGGGCATGGTAGTGGTCAACGCAGTCCTCGTGGTCGCGGGAATGGTGTGGGTCACCGGAGGGCCTTCTCGTCGGCGCCGCGGGAGACCAGGGCTCGATAGCCCGCCTCGGCGGCGAGCAGTTCGTGATGGGTGCCTACCGCGACCACCCGGCCGTCAACGAGGTAGTCGACGACATCGGCCTGCTCCAGCACGAGCGGGGACGTGGTCGTGACCACGGTCGTCAGGTCGGCGCGGGCCCGGCGCAGTCTCGCGGCGATCACCGCCTCGGTGTGGCTGTCGACCGCCGAGGTGGGTTCCACTGCCAGCAGGATCTGCGGTTCGGCGTACAACGCGCGGGCGAGCCGAAGGCGTTGCCGCTGGCCACCGGAGAGGTTGCGACCCTGTGCGGTGATCACCGAGTCCAGCCCGTCCGGCAGCGCGTCCACCACATCGGTCGCCGCGGCGGCGTGGATGGCCTCGGTGATCTTCTCGTCGTCCGGTTCGCGCCGGCCGGCGATGATGTCACGGACCGTTCCGGTGAACAGCGCGGCGTCGTTGTCCGCGACCATGATTCGCTCGCGGACCTGTGCCAGCACGATGCTGTCCAATCTGCGTTCCCCCCAGGTGGCCGCCGACTCCGCGAATCGGCCGAGCCGGTCGACGATGCCGACCGCGTCGGAATGTCGCTTGCCCGCGATCGCGGTCAGGGTGCCCGGCCTCACCTCGACGCCGGACTCGGGGTCCCGCAGGATTTCCGGCGTGTCCGGGGCGTCGACCGCGGTCGGTGCATCGGACTGGTCGGGTCGAACGGCGAGAAAACGGATCACCCTGCGAGCCGCGACCACGGCGCGGGTCAGATCGGTGGCGCCTTCGATGAAGAACGACACTGGGACGACCAGCATCGCGACGTAGCCGTACACGGCGACGAGGTTGCCGATGGTGATCGTGCCCTCGGCGGCCATCCGTGCGGCCAGCCAGGTGACGGCGGCGAGGAACAGCGCGGGCAGACCGGTGCCGAGCGCACCCATCCAGCTTGTCACCGCACCGACCTGATAACCCTTGTTGCGCAAGGTCTGTGAGTTGCGCCGATAGCGGTCGACGTAGGTTTGCTTGCCGCCGAGACCGTTGAGAACGCGCAGACCGGTGAGGATGTCGACGAGCCGTGCGGTCAATCCGCCCTGCAGTTCCCGGTAGTCCGCGCCGATCCGATGGAGTTTGCCGAGCAAGGGGCCGATCGCGAAGGTGAGCAGCGGTACGCCGGTGAGGATCACCAGGGCGAGCAACGGCGAGATGGAGAAGAGAAGCACCGCCACGGCCATGTAGGCGACCACCGCGCCGAAACCGGGGCCGGTGATCGTCAGCGACTGCGCGATCGCTTGAACGTCGCCCATGCCGATCGCCGTGACTTCACCCGCCGTAGTTCTGCGCGCCAGCGTGGGGCCGAGGCGGGCGGTGTGACTCGCGGTGGTGCGGGCGATACGGAACGAGGCATCCATGCGGATTCTTGTCATCGTGCGATGGCGGGCGATGGCCACCCCCGCATTCGCGACTCCGATCAGGAGTATCGCGAGTGTCCAACCGGCCAGCGCCGCCGTGTTACTTGCGCGGAGGCCATTATCGATCGCTTTCGAAAGCAGATAGGGCGGTATCGCGAGGCCGACCATCCACAATGTGCCCAATGTCGCCCCGGCCGCAACGCGAGCGCGCTGGCAGATGATGAGCCACCACAACAGCCGGATGGGTCTGGATTGATGCTCGGTTGGTTCGCTCCAGACGGAGTTTTCGGACATCGCTGCATGCTAATTGATGCACGATGGTTCCGTAATGCCCTGGCAGATACGAGAATTCGATCCGACCTATTGGGCCGGCCGTGCAGTGACTACCGGGTGCCTCGGCGCCACCACGACCTTTTCGCCGGGGGCGCCGACTCGCCTGCCTCGCCGCCGGTCGCTTGATCGCGCCGCCGCTGACCGCGCCATTCCTCGACGATCTGGTCGACATCGACCGGGGAGACCTGGACGTACGGTCCGGTCGGCATGCGCAGCCAGCGGGTGACCCGGTCGTTGAGTTCAGCTACCGTGTCGCGAACCTCCTGCTCGAAACGCAACGTCCGGACGGTCTCCGGCAGTCGCTCGAGGTCTCGCCGCAGCACCAGCGACGGTGGCAGCATACCGTCGGCGGTGCCGCCTTCCCGGTGCAGATACGCCTTCAACCACCACTGCTCGTCGAGGGGCTCGCCCGCTCCCGGCAGCGGCTTACCGGCACCGGGCAGATTGTCGAATTCGCCGCGCTCGGTCGCCTCGCGAATTTGTTTGTCGACCCATGACTCGAAGGTGGCACCCAACGGCTTTCGTTCCGTCATTCCACACCCTCCGCTCGTCTACGGTTGCCGGTACGGCCGGATCATACCGGCGATACGGCGCTATCTGCAGGCGGTCGCCGATGGGCGACTCGGTCTACGACGGAGCGTGGTGGCGGTGTCGCAGGGCGCATAGCGGATGCTTGGTCACGACAAGCCGAGTACGACGCTCGATGTGTACTCGGATCTGTTCGATGACGATCTCGACGAAGTGGCGACCCGGGTGGATTCCGCGCGGGCTGGTTTCGCTTCTGCGTACTCTGTGCGTACCTGGGCGAGTGCCGGAGCGGTAGCTATCCGAAAATCAAGCCTGTGACCTGCGCAAACGCTGTGCCCTCGACAGGACACACAAAACATGGGCAACTGGAAAACGCCTGGTCATAGTGGGTGCGTATTCCGTCTGAGGGATCGTGATGCCGAAGTAGGGAGATCGGCCACAACGGGATTGCGCCCTGGGCGGGGCACACCAAAGACGGGAATGGGGACGGCCTGCGGTTTTCGCGCGGTCGGTTGATAATCGAAGCCGACTATCGTCTGTAGACAGGCCCGGCGGTGATTGTTGGATGCCTGAACTACTCAGTGGGGGTCAGGGGTTCGAGTCCCCTTAGAGCTCCTAACAGGTTCGCCCGGGTGGCGTTGACTCCTGTTGCAGTGCAGTATGTTTCGTCGTGGCGGCACCGTGGGTCGTGGATGACGAGTTGTGGGCAGTGATCGAACCGCTACTGCCGGTCCGGGCGCCGGGTACGCCGGGGCCGGCGCGGATGGACGACCGGCTGGTGTTCCAGGGGATCTTGTTCGTGCTGTTCACCGGCATCGGGTGGGAGGACCTGCCCCAGGAACTCGGATTCGGGTCCGGCATGACCTGTTGGCGGCGAGTGCGGGACTGGCAAGCGTCCGGGGTGTTCGAGGCGATGCACCAGGCGATGCTCGCCCACGCCAACAGCGCCGGGTTGATCGATTTCGACCGGGTCATCGCCGACGCCTCGCACGTGCGGGCGAAAAAAGACATCCCAGGGGCTTGGGTGTCAAGCGGCGGTCGCTTTCTCGGTGTGTGGGGACCACGCGGCGGCTTCGTCGTAGACCGTTCGCGTCTTGATGCAGCCGTGGAGGATGCCGACAAGGCGGTTGGCCAGCTGGCGCAGCGCGGCCTGGTGTTCGAGGCCGCG
>NZ_JBFAXY010000061.1:0-16343 GCF_040681035.1 Nocardia sp. NPDC051911 | reverse complement strand
CCTCGGACACAACGATCTCAACAGCAGAAGGCCCACGATGCGACACAGAAACAGGCTAACAACTTAGAGGATGCATTTCAGGCGCGACACACTAGCTCGATGAGGACAACAACGATACTGCCGGCGAATCAGTCGGTCACCGGTCATCATCAGTATGGCCACCTGCAATACCGAATCACGATGAACATCGGCGAATTACTCGACAACAGACGGAATCTAGCATTCAGCACCGGCCCAGCTCACGCTCGACCTTACGGACTTCTGCTCGCGCAGGAAGTCATCGACCAACTCTTGAACACCTTTCCGGAGCTGGTGTAGAGGCACTCGTATGGCGCCTGACCCATTCCACCGAGCACTGGAAACGTTGCCGGCCGTGGCTCGATGCGCCAGCGAGCACCGGCCAATTTTTGCGCAGGACTAGACCGGCGAATACACCAGCGGCGCGCAGCAGGTTGTGCGCGATCGCCACGCACAATCACCCACCGTAGGAGTCGGGCGGATATATGTCGAGGAATAGCGAAATCGGCCTCTATTCAGACATCGCCGCTGGCCCGAACGCCAATCGGTAGGTAGCCGCATACGTAGACAGGTACACGCGAGGGTGAATGACCGATGTGGACCCGGTACCTATCCGATGAGGATGGCTGTCGTGCATCAAGCACACCTGCGGTGACAACACGTCACCCCGGACCGCCCTCGACAACGGCGTCGGTAGGCCGACAAGGGAGTCGGCCGCGCAGGCGGACCCGGCAAACGTCACCAACCAGAAGACTCATTCTGATGTGCACTAAACCGTTCAGCAGGTTCGGCTCGGTCGCCGCAGGCGACGGCCGCAACATCCAAGCCACCTCACCAGCACTGCGGGATGCCGGGCCGGAGTCACGCTGCACGAGCCAATCGGGTCGCCAGGGCAACCAATGCCCCGAGGGCCGTTTTACTTGGGTTTCCTCTCACCTCGCCACGGATGACGCCATCCCCCTTTCGCGGGCGAAGCCGAGGCGGGCATATTTCATCCGGCCGGGCGCAGACGGTATCTTCGGTGGTCGGCCGATACGGAACTGGTTCCTACGATGACTGCACTGCTACCTCTTGCCTACGGATACCTGCGTGATGACCTGATCACCGAACGCGACCGCGATGCGGTCGAAGACATGTTGCGGACCGCGGCCGCATCGCTGGGCTGTGAGCTGGCCGCGGTGTTTCATGAACCGTCACCGCAGAGCGGGCTGCTTCCCCCGGCGTTCGTCGATCTGATGCAGGAATGCCGCCGCGCCGCGGCGCACGCGGTGATCACCTTGCAGGGGCACCTGTCGAACATGTCGATGTGTCGGATGGTTCTGCAGGAGGTCCTGCACGTACGCGCCGCGGCTGTCGTCCACGAAATCGGATACTGAACAGGGGCGCGGGCTTGTGATCCACGAAACAGCGGCCTGAAAACCGAAAGGAAGTATTCCGCGTATGGCTCGGTGTAGCCCGGGTCATCGCTAGGTTCCTTGCCGAGGTCGGTGTTGTGGCTGCGGGCTGATACTCGGGTGTTCGGCGGCGTACAGCTCCTGCGTCAACGCGACCACGGCGAGGTCGAGGGCTCGTTCGGCGCGCTCACGCGCCATCGCGACGAGCCCGCTGGCTTGGTTCAGCAGCCCGCGGCGGCTATGCCGGTCGTCGGTGACGCTGGCGAGCACTTCGTTCTTAAGCTCAATACCGTTTACTTATGGTGAAGGTGATGAGCTGCTGCTCCGAATGGCCAGTGTGCGGTGTATGCGGGGCGCGTTGCGGTGGTGTGGGGTGTTTGACGTGGAAGACGGACATTTTGCGTTTGACGACGCGTTGGTTGGTGCGGGCTCTTCGCGGTGGGAGCGGTTCGTGCAGGATCTCGGCGGTGACGCATCGGTCGGCGTCGCTGCGGGTATCAGGGGGAAAAGCCCGGGTGGCTCGCAGTGGTGCGGCGAGCGGCCCGGAGCGTGCGGGTGAACGACAGCCGGTCGGGGTCATGGCCGGAAGTTGTTGCGGCCGAGTACATCAGCGTTCGGATGGCGTAGTGCACGCAGAGGTGCCCATAGACCTCCTGGATCACTCCGTCGGGGATTTTCGATCGCAGCACGGCCCCGGGCCCCTTCTGGTGGGTCTTCAATTCATCGAAGGCTGTCTCGATCTCCCAGCGCTGCGAGTACAGCGCTGCCAGCTCGTCGGCGGGCGCGGCGTCGGGGTCTGTGATGGTAGTGAGCAGACGGTAGGTCGTTGATTCGGTGCCGGACACGGGGGCGCCGTCGGGGCCGGTGGCTTCGAGGGTGTACTCGACCACGCGCACGGCGATCGCGTCGGTGTGGTTACGGCGCGCTTTGGTTCCCGGATATACGTGAGAAGCGAAAGACCCGTCCGCATAACGTTTTTCAACAGGCAGGACAGCGTTGGACTTCATACGCCACAACAGGTCCGCACCGGTGGTCCGGCACAGATCCCACAGGCGATAGCTGAAGAAGCCCCTGTCGGCCAACAGCAGCATCCCCGGCCGCAACGACCGCAGCACCGACTCGGCCAGGCTCTGCTCGCCCTGGGGATAGGTTCCCAGCGCGGCATCGACGATCGCATGCGACCCACACTCGGCCAAACCCAGCACCCGCACCTGCGGAAACGCCCCGCCCCGGCCCCCGCCCCGCGAGGACGGCGGACGACCGAAATGCTCGACGTTGGCGGCGGTATCCGGCACATCCAGGGTCAACCCATCGATGCTCATCAAACACCAGGACCGATAGAAACCGCCCGGAACCTGCGGATCAGCCAATCCGACCGCCACCTTTTCGAACAGCACGCGCAGCGGCTCGGCACCCAGCCGCTTACGCGCCTGGAACAACGCCGCCTTCGTCGGAATCGACCACCGATGCGACCACCCCGACGCCCACTCCAGCCCCGCCACCAGTTTGCGCATGACCTCCTCATACGAACACGACGCGAACAACGCCAGGGCGAGCACGTAGTAGACCACCACACGCGCCGGCAACAGCCGATTACGACGCTCGACCCGACCACACCCCACCAGCACCCCATCGATCACCTCGGGCGGAAACACCCTGGTCAGAACACCCAACGAGATGTGATCGGACAATCGCTGATCACTGTCCGGCTTCACCCAACCCGCACGCGCCACACGGATACGATAACAATCTCCCAGAACCTAAGTAAACGGTATTGCGACGAGCCCAGAAATTTCGTCCGGCTGACGAATCAGCGGTGTGCCGGTGACGAAGAATGGTGCTCTGACCTGTGATAATTCCGCTTGCGAAGGCTGGAATCCACACAGAGTTCAGGAGCACCATTCAGGTGTCGGAGCATAGTTCCCCTTACCCACGTCTGTCCGCAGATGGCACCGCAACCGGTGTCGTGTCGCAGGCCGGACTCACCCTGCTGCTACGCACCGCCGAGAAGACCGGGCTGGTAGAAGGACTGTCGAAAGCGTTGGCGCCGTGGCTGAAAGCCCTCGCGTTCCACGACCCCGGCAAGATCATCGGCGACCTCGCTGTCGCGGTCGGCGCAGGTGGCGACCACCTGAGCGATATCGCGGTCCTGCGCGCCGAACCCGGCGTGTTCGGCCACGTCGCCTCCGACCCAACCGTATCCAGAACCATCACCACGCTCGCCGCCCACGCACCGAAAGTGTTGTCCACGTTACGATCCGCCCGCCACCAAGCCCGCGCGAAAGCATGGCGCGCCGCCGGTGCCCATGCGCCGGACCATGCGATCACCGCGGCGAACCCGCTGATCATCGACCTCGATGCGACCATCGTCCTCGCGCACTCGGACAAGGAGAAAGCGACTGCGACGTGGAAGAAGACCTTCGGATATCACCCGCTCGGCGCGTGGGCAGACCACGGCCGAGAAGGCACCGGTGAACCCCTCGCCATCGAACTGCGCGAAGGCAGAGCCGGCTCCAACACCGCCACAGACCACAAGAAAATTCTGATCGAAGCGTTGAAACAGCTCCCGTTCGACCCTGGTTTCCACGTCGGGCGCAAGGTCTTGGTCCGCGCCGATTCCGGTGGTGGCACCCACTAATTCCTCGATTACCTCACCCGCCGCCACCTGCAGTACTCCGTCGGGTTCACGCTCACCGAAACCACCGCCGCCGCAGTCGATTCCATCCCCGCCTCGGCATGGACACCCGCCTACGACAGCGACTCCGACGTCCGAGACGGCGCCTGGGTCGCCGAGTTGACCGGCCTGATCGACCTGACCGGCTGGCCACCCGGCATGCGTGTCATCGTCCGAAGGGAAAAGCCGCACCCCGGCGCCCAGTTGCGGTTCACCGACCGCGACGGCCTCCGGTTGACCGCGTTCGCCACCAACACCACCACCGGGCAGTTACCGGTGCTGGAGTTACGGCAGCGGCGCCGCGCCCGATGCGAGGACCGCATCCGATCGATGAAGGACACCGGCCTGCGCGGCCTCCCACTGCAAGGCTTCGACCAGAACCGGATCTGGATCGAAATCGCCTGCCTGGCTACCGAACTGATCACCTGGATGCAGATGCTCGCCTTCGACACCACCCCGGCACGACGCTGGGCACCGAAAACGCTACGGCTGCGGCTGTTCTCCGCCGCGGCCCGCATCGCCCGCCACACCCGACAAGTCCACCTACGGTTCAGCAGGCACTGGCCCTGGACCGAGCTACTGATGACCGCCACAACACGGCTACAAGCCACCTGACCAGCGCGAACCCCATCCCATCGACCAGAAAGGCGATCAGTCCGGGCCAGTGGAACCCGGCAGCCAGCCCGCTGACCGGGCCATCCCGTCACACGATTTCACCGCCGGAACGGCCGTAAACCGGCAAATCGGAACCCGGTCAGGCCAACCTGCCAGCCAGAAGAAATTTCTGGGTTAGCGAGGTCGTCGACAAGCTGGGCACGGCCGGCGTGACAGACGTCTTCGTCATTGCTGGCGATGCGGCACAGCCGGTCGGCGAGTTCTACGATGCGCTCGCGCTGCTGGAGGCCCTGCAGGAAATCGGTCATCCCTTCACGGGTGTGGGCATCGGGGGATACCCCGAGGGGCATGGTTCGATCCGTGACGAGCTGGTCGAGAAGGCTCTTGTAGACAAGTCGGAACATGCCACACAGGTCATTACCCAGCTGTGCTTCGACGCCGACACGACCGTCGACTGGGCCAGGAAAATGCGGTCCGACGGGTTGGACCTGCCCATCAGAGTTGGCATCCCGGGTGCGATCAGTCGGCAGAAGTTGATCCGGGTGTCGGCAGGTCTCGGTCTCGGGCAGTCTGCGCGCTTTCTGAAGAAGCAACAGAACATGTTCTGGCGTTTCTTCCTTCCCGGCGGATACAGCCCCAACAAGCTGGTCGATCGTCTTACTCCTGAATTCGCTGCGGCGGAATCCGCCCTGTCCGGGTTCCACATTTTTACGTTCAATGAACTTGAAAATACCGAGACGTGGCGCCAGGAATGGCTGCGGCGGCTGACCTGACCATTCCGACGGCATCGCTCACCACGAAGGAGCAGAACCGATGAGGGCACAGATCATGAGCATGCGCCCGTGTGCTCAAGACCGAATTGACCGCGGACGTGACGCGGTTGCGCGAAGACGAAGTCGGCATCAGGCTCGCTTCCGTCATGGCCGGAACGGACTTCAGCTCGGTCGCGTACGAGCAGAGAATTCAGCGCCTTTCCGAGAAGATGGGGGTGCCGTATTTTCCATGCCGACTCCCCGAGTCGGCTGACGAGACGCAGATGCTCGACGTCATCCACAAGCTCAACGACGATGCACGCATATCTGGGATTCTCGTGTTTCGTCCCCTTCCGGCCCGGATCGATGAGTCGACAATATTCTGCGCGATCGTTCCATGCCGTATCATCAGGCGCACGCCCGAGGTGTCAAGTTGATCGGCGCCACCGCGCACTACGTGACAGCGGACCTGGACGAGGGCCCGATCATCGAGCAGGAAATGGTCCGGGTCGACCACTCGCTGAGCCCAGAGCAGCTCGCAGCCAGTGGGCGAGAAGCCGAGTGCCGGGCGCTTGCCCGCGCAGTGAGGTGGCATACCGAGAATCGAATTATCCTTAACGGCACCAGAACTGTCGTTTTTCAATGACATACTCGAACGCTCTGGCTGCGCGCGAGCCAGTCGAAGAATCACCGACTTGATGCAATCATTCGACACGATGGCCGCGTTCGAGCGCCTTCTGCTCGACCCGCTGGCCAGCCATACCGATGGCCCCTTCACTGAGCCGGATTGCCGCTCTGACCAGCGCCCTGGGCGACCCCCACCCGCTGTCCCGGCAGTTCATGTGACCGGTACGAACGGCAAGACCACCACGGCCCGCATGATCGACGACATCCTGCGAGCCCACGACCTACGCGTCGGGCGGTTCACCAGCCCGCACCTCGAGACGGTCCGCAAGCGAATCGTCATCGACGGCAAGGCTTGGCGCCGGACCAGTTCGTCCGACTGTTCCGACGGGTCAGGCCGGCCTTGGAAGAACTCGACATGGACTCGCCTGGACGGACGTCCTTCTTCGAAGTTGTCATAGCACTGGGTTACGCGGCGTTCGCCTACGCCGATGTGGATGTATCGGTGGTCGAGGTCGGTATGGGCGGTCGGTGGGATGCGACCAATGTGGCAGATGCGTGCGTATCGGTCATTACTCCCGTGTCCCTCGATCACACCGAGTACCTCGGCCCAGACGAGATCGCCATCGTGGGCTGGTGGAACCGCATCCGGACGATCACGGTGTGGTAGATCGCAGCGTTGAGCTGACGGTGGCCGCCGTGGTTGATGCGGTATCTGCCTCCGGTCATACCGGCGCCGGTGGGGACAGGGCTGATGCCGGTGAGCTTGGCCAGGGCAGCTTCGTATTTGATTCGCTCGGGGTTATCACCGACCACGACGAGGATCTCCGCTGGGTGTCCACGCCGATTCCGAGGGGGCGAGCAGTTGCGGCACGACGGACGAGATCGCCGATCATTTTCGTCAGCTCTTTTGCCTCGGAATCGAGGTACTGCCATCTTTCGGCGAGAGCACGCAGGGATGACGCAGTGCGTCTTCAGGACCGTTCAGGTCCCGGGGCCGCAGACCGGCCAGGTGACGGGCAAGCGCGATTTGCGTCTTGCCGGTGGTCTCCCGCCGAAGAGCGTCGGGGCGTGGACGAGCATCGCCTTCATCGTCACCATGGCCGCTGCGCGCTGCTCGACGGCTTGGTCGTGGGCGATCTCGAGCTGGCGGATCATCTCGGATTCTCCGTCGGCGCTTTTCGGAGGTGGTGGTGGCGAATCCGGCCAGGACTGCGCGGGCGGCGTTCTCGGCGTCGAGGGTGTCGGACTTGCCATTCAGTCGCCGCGGCCGCCGTTCCGGGCGGCCGGCCTCGACGACCTTGTGCCTGTGCGGCGTAGGAACGAGGCGGGGGTGGCGCCGGGAGCCGGGGCCTTCGACCCCGAACGCCAAGATCCGGCCGTACGAGCCCGCCCAGTCGAGCATTTGCTGAAACCCGCCGGTATCGGTAGGGATCGTCAGCGTGGCCAGGATTCCGCCGATGGTGTCCAGCACCGCGACGACGTGCATGTGCTTGTGCGTGTCGACTCCGACGACCACATGCCCGGACCTGGGTTGTTCACCGTGTTCCTTCCAACCGGTAGCGTGGTTCACGCTGTCGCCGGTTGGGCGGACAGGACTGTCACGGGGACGCTTTGACGAGTTGGCTCCAGGCTCCTGACTTGTCACGCCCGCCCGGCGGCAGCGCTTGCTGCCTGCCCGGCCGGACGGTCGACAGATCAACGCCAGGACACCCGCAGGGTCAGTCGTAAGCAAGAGTCAGACCGCCGCGGCCAGGACTACCCGATCCTTGCGGGATCCGGCACCAAGAGACTGACAGTCATAGGCATCCCCACCGAACCTATGGAGGCCGAGAGCCCTTGCAGAGCAAGGGATTCGGTGAACTTCAGGGAGGTGTATTGGCGTTCCGCCGTCGCTCTTGGGGGGGCCGGGGCCGATGGCGGGCCACCATCGACCGCCCCCGACGACGTCCTGTTGTGATCAAGCCCCAGGGTTGCGAGCAACGGCCTCGGCAACCGCTTCACTGTCGGAGCGGTTACGTGCCAGACGATCGAGCAGATCCAGGCCCTCCTTCGCCCACTCGGCTTCGGTCTGGGCCTTGCGGACCAGACCGGAATAGGCAAACGCCTTGAATTCGATTACCGCTTCCTGCTGATCGGTGGGCACGTGAGCGAGTCGGTCGCGTAACAGGGGGACCATGCGCGCCCGGATCAGGTCGTGCTGCTGCTGGTAGAGAATCTGCGCCGCCTGGAAGAATTCAAGGTGGGCGGTGAGTTGCGCCCGCGCTCTCTCCGGGTCTGCCCACTCCATGTATGAGGCCTTGAGCCGGTAGGGATCTCGCTCCCGACGAGGCTCCTCGACCTGATTCATCATCGAGCGCAGGGCGTCAATTCCGGTTTCGGTGATGCTGTACTGACGCTTGGTGCCCTTTTGGCCGCGCGGCATGTCCTGACCCGCAACCAACCCAGACTCTTCCAATTTGCGCAGCTCGGGGTAAATCTGAGTGTGCGGTGCCGTCCAAAGGAAGCCAACTGACGAGTCGAACTGCCGCATAAGATCGAATCCCGTCATTGGCCGCGCAGTGAGCAGTGCCAGGACTGCCATGCGCAGAGACACTCGGGCCGCCTCCTGTCTGTTGACTGTATGTCAATACACTAAGGTTAACGTTACAGCATGCGTCTGATTGCGCCAGACCAGCGCCATGTGGTCACAAATTGTTGCGCCGTCATCGGGGTCATGATGCCTCCAAAAGGGTACCGATGGTCTCGTCGGCAGGCAGGCCTGCTCGCAGGCGAGCTGCGGTGACGGTGTTGCGTAGCAGCCATACGTCGGTGACCGGCCCGACCCCGCCGGGAACTGGAGTGATCGCCCGAACTCTGGGCGCGACGGAGTCGTAGTCGACGTCGCCGACCATGTGCACCTCGCCGTTGATACCCCACCGGGTTGATGCTGACGCCAGGCCTGATGCTGTCGAGATCGTTGAAGGTGAAGACGTGAAAAGCCGGCCAGCCCGGTGCCCCTCTGAACTGGACCGACCATTACAACAGTGATTATCCCAGTTCGAAGGGCACTTTCTCATTCACAGCACACGACAGGGCGCACACCCGTCGGCGGATCGAGGTTTTAGTCGGCTCTACGCGCAATCCGCACCCGGGTCCGCCCTGAGCCGGCGGCCCCCAACCAGACCCAGAGAGCCGGCTACCAGTGAGCGCGGTCCCTGCCTACCTGCTCGATCTGATGCGCTCTGCGCACAGCTGGTCAGAGATCGAGGACCAAACGAGGACCGACCGCCCGCGACACGCACACGAACATCGTGTCGTGGGCGGCGCGCTCGGCCGGCGTCAAGATCGAGTCGCGGTGATCCACCTCGCCCTCGAGCACGCGCACCTCGCAGGTGCCGCAGGTGCCCTCCTGGCAGGACGACAAGACGGGCACTCCTGCCTCGCAGGCGACCTCCAAGACCGACTTGTCTGGTGGCACGCTCAGGGTCAATCCGGTGACCGCGAGGTCCACCTCGAAGCTCTCGGCCAACATGTCGTCGCCTGGCTCGGGCGCGCGGAACCGCTCGACGTGCAACGAGCCCTCGGGCCAACCTCGACAGTGCTTGTCGACCGCGTCGAGCAGTGGCTCCGGTCCGCAGGCGTAGATCAAGGTCCCATGCCTCGGTGACCCGAGGATCGTGGCTAGGTCGATGAGACCAACCTCGTCCTGTGGGTAGAGGACGGCAGCCAGGTCCGGGTGCTCGGCGAGTTCGGCGGCAAACGCCATCGAGCTGCGGCTCCTGCCGCCGTAGTGCAGCTCGCACTCCGCCCCGGCGGCACGCGCCCGATACAGCATCGGGAGGATCGGTGTGATGCCGATGCCACCGGCGATGAAGACGTAGCTCTCGGCGGGCTCCAACGGAAATCGGTTCCGCGGCCCCCGGGCCTCGATCAGCGACCCAATCCTCAGCTCGTCATGCACTCGGGCGGACCCGCCACGTCCCGGGTTCTCTCGCAGCACCGCCACACGGAACGATTTGCGGTCGTCGGGGTCACCGCATAGGGAGTACTGGCGCACCAGGCCCGGGCCGAGGACGAGGTCGATATGTGCCCCAGGCTCCCACTCGGGCAACGAGCGTCCCGCCGCATCCTCGAGCGTCAGGACGACGACACCCGGAACCCGGTTGTCGCGGGTAACCACCCGCAGCTGCGGACTCTCTTCTCCAGTCCTGCCGTTCATAGATCCTTCCGCCTGTCCGCGGGCGCGGCGATCCGCCGCACCGCCTGCGATCGGGGCCGGTCCTGTAGTTCAGGTCCGGCATCCGGTGGCTCATCCGAGATCGAGAGGATGATCCGCACCGGGCCGGCCGGCCCACGGGCGATGACCTGGTCGCCGCTGCTCGAGATCGCGCTGCTGTCGGCGACCTCCCAGATGTCGCGGACGACGTCGGTGTTGCGGTAGAGGCGCCCGCGGAGCAATGTCGCGTCGGACCCCAACCACGCCACCGGGACCGGCACGTCAACCCCGTCGAGCTCGGTGTCCACGATCATTGTCGCCACTTGTCCTGCGGTGGGTCGCTGCAGCCAGCCCGTGTCGTCGGCCTCCGCACGGTCGTAGCCGTCACGCATCAGTGCTCTCCTCGTCTGCTGTGTTGCTGGGGGAAAAAAAGAAGGACCGGACGGCCGTCGTCCGGCAGCCAGCCGAGCCGGCCGGGAGGTCGGGGGTCAGCCCTCCGACTCCTCCTTGGCCAGTCGCTGGAGCACCCGACGGAACTTCACGCCGTGCACGTCACTGGGGATGCTGTTTTCGGTGACGACTCCGCGTCGACGGTCGGTGGCGACATAGCGGTTCTGGATCGTGAGCGCCTCGACGTCCTGGTGGAAGATGTGCTGTGCCTGCGCCACCCGTTCGTCGTACTGGAAGACGACCGGAGCGTCGATCTCGATCCCCCAGAACTGGTGCGTGGTCATCTCGTCCTGGGGCGTGATCGCGTGCAGCACACGCATCCGGCCAGGCACTGCGGGCGTCCCGTCGTGCTGAAGGAACTTCTGGTCGGCCCGATGGAACGAGGGACCGAGGGACCACACGGTCTCGACGCGACGGATGATCGCCGACGGGTCGGTCCCCGCCCACATGGCTGCCGGCCCGTGTTCGCAGGTGAGGTCTTTGCCGTGACCGACGGCGCGGGGGTCGTCCGTCTTCAACGCAGTCGGCGGAGTCGTCGCGTATGTCACGTCGGCGACCTGCGGCCCGTGCAGGTAGTGCAGGTGCGTGAGGTCGAGGAGGTTCTCGTGCACCAGCAGGTAGTTGCACTCGTTGAAGGTATAGCCGTGCGCCCCATCCCAGGTCTCCCCGGGCTGGTCCTCGGGGAACGGGAGGAGGTCGAGATCGGCGGTGTCCGCATCCCCCATCCATGCCCAAAGCCAGGGTCCCCGTTCGGCGGCGTCGTACTTGCGGACCCCGAAGCGGATGTCGCCCGACACTCCGGGCGCGAAGATGCACGCACCGCTCTTGTCGTAGGTGAAGCCGTGGTAGCCACAGCGGATGGTGTCGCCCTCCAGGTGGCTGGCGGCGAGGCTGTACCGCCTATGGGCGCACCGATCGTCGAGAACGACCGGCGTGCCGTCCTCGGCGCGGAAGATCACCATGGGCTCACCGAGCACCGTGATCTGTCGGAGCTCCCGTCCTACCTCGGCCCGCTCCGCGATCACGTACCAGGCGTTCTTGACCAGTGGCCCGAGACCGGAGTTCGAGCTCACCTGTGACGTCGTGGCAGGCCGCCTGGTCGATCCCTGGAGTGTGTGCGTCATCGTGGAACGCCTTCCTGTGCTGATGTTGAGCCGGTTCGGAAGGGCTGCGCCCTTCGCCTCTGGACGTTAGGGAGTGATGGCACTCACAGGAACCCCGATCGTGGAATGCCTGCCATCGCGGATCCCGCCTGCAGCGGGATCGCGTTTCGGCGGAACCTGGCCACCGCGCGCGTCGGCCCTCGCCGTCCTGCGCACATTCCCATCATCGAGCACTGCAGGAGGACCTCAGATGTCTGTCTCCGACCTACGTCCCCCGCCCCTGGGCGACAGGGCCCGTCCTCGGACGTGGATCTCTTCGCCGACACGGTGCGGGCGGACCCCTACCCCGTCTACGCCGCCCTACGCGCGGCCGGGCCTGTCGTGTGGCTCGAGCGTCACGGGGCCTGGGCTGTCACCCGCCACCAGCAGGTCCGCGAGGCACTGAGCGATCACCAGACGTTCTCGTCAGCTCCGAACCCCGGTCTGGAGCCGCATCGCCCCGGCATGCCCCATGGGCGGAGTGCTGGGCAACGACCCGCCGGACCACACCCGGCTGCGCAATGTCTTGTCCGACCAGCTCTCGCCTCGGGCGCTGAGGGCGCTCACCGGCGACATCCAGGACCAGGTAGCGCGGTTCCTCACTCCTCTGGTCGTGCGCGGGGACATCGACGTCGTTGCCGACCTCGCGCGGCCCTTCCCGCTCGCAGTGGTCGCCGACCTGATCGGCCTGCCCCCCGGAGGGCCGCGAGATGCTGCTGCCTTTCGCGGACACCGCGTTCAACGCGTTCGGACCGACCAACGACCGGCTCATGGCCGTCACAACGCGGATCCCGGAGCTCCTACAGTACATCGCCGTTGCGATGAGCCGCGACAGCCTCGCGCCGGGCTCGTGGGGGTGCTGCGGTCTACGACGCCGTCGACGCCGGGACCATCGACGCAGATGAGGCCTTCCAACTCCTGTCCAGCTATCTGGTGGCCGGGACGGACACCACGATCCATGGCATCGGCAGCGCGGTATGGCTGCTCGCGAGCAACCCGGAGGCGTGGGCGGCCCTGCGCGACGGCCCGGGCCTCGCCAGGCCAGCCTGGGAGGAGGCCCTCCGCTTGGAGTCACCCGTCTCCTTCTTCGCTCGTGGCGTCACCCGTGACACGGAGTTCGGCGGGGTGTCTCTGGAGAAGGGCGACCGGGTGGTGATGCTCTTCGGCTCGGCCAACCGCGACGAAAGCCACTACCCCAGGGCGGACCGGTTCGAGATCGACCGCGCTCCGACGGACCACGTCGCGTTCGGCTACGGCGTGCACGGGTGCGCTGGCCAGGGACTCGCCCGCATCGAGGGCGTCGCGATCCTCACCACCTTGGCTCGTCGGGTCGAGCGGATCGAGATCGCCGGTCCGCCGACGCGACACCTGAACAACACCGTCTACGGGCTTGAGAGCCTCCCGGTCCGGCTGCACCCGGCAGGTAGCTGAGCTTCCGAGATCTGGCCGCCCGCGCCCGCACCGTGCTCGACGGGCACTACGCCGACGAATTGTCCTACCTGCGTGGCGAATTCGAACGGCGTCGCGGTGACGGGCGAGCCACCTCGGACCTGTCCGATATCGCCCGCGCCGCGACGTACGGCTCGGTGCAGACCCTCATGGTGGATATCGACACTCCGGTCCCGGGAACCGTCGCCGAGGACGGCGCGGTCACCTTCGGGGCCACCGGCGAGGTCGATGCGCCGGGTGTCCTCGACGAAATCTCCCGCCGCACACTGCTTTCCGACGGCCGGGTGGTGGCGGTGCGCGCCGCGGACCTGCCCGACGGCGCACCTGCGGCGGCCATCCTGCGCTACGTTCCCTGACCGGGCTCCCGGGCCGCCGCGCGGTTGCCGTAGGTGACCAGCCCGGCGCGGGCGACCACCGCGAGCACGGCGACGGTCACGGTCACCACGCCCATCGGGACGGCGCTGTGCCCGCCCAGGCCGACCAGCGGGGCCACGATCGCGCCCAGGACGAATTGCGTGCAGCCGACCAGCGCCGAGGCGCTGCCGGACACGTCACCGAAGCGTTCCAGGGCCAGGGCGGCCGCGTTGGGCATCGTCAGGCCGATCGAGGACACCATCACGAACAGCGGAATCTCGATTGCCACGGGACCGCCGTGCGCGAGCGCCACGATCAGCACCGCGATCGAGCCCACGCACACCCCGGCCAAGCCCAGATCCAGGACGCGCCGGGGCGACCAGCGTCGCAGCAGACGCACGTTCAGGGCATTGGCCAGCACGATTCCGATGCCGTTGGCGGCGAAGACGAGGCCGAAAACCTGCGGACTGAGTGCGAACAAGGTCTGGAAGACGAACGAGGACGCGGAGATATAGGCGAACATCGCCGCGAACGACAACGCTCCGGCCAGGGCGAATCCGGCGAATTCGGGGACGATCGCCACCCGGCGCAGGGCGGCGAACGTCGCGGTCAGCTCGCCGCGGTGCCGGGCGTGCGGCGGCAACGTCTCGGGCACTCCCACGATCGCGATGATCACGAAGACCAGCCCCAGCCCCGCCAGCACCCAGAACAGCCCGCGCCAATCGATCACCCGCAGCAGTTGCGCGCCCGCGACCGGCGCGACGACCGGCGCCGCGCCGCTGACCCCGAGCAGAATCGAGAATGCCCGCGCCCCACGGGTTCCGGACCAGCTGTCCCGGACGATCGCGAACGAGATGACGATCCCGGCGGCACCGGCCAACCCCTGCAACAGCCGCGCCGCGTCCAGCAGCGCGACCGTCGGCGCGACGGCGCACAGCGCCGAGGCCACTGTGAACACCACCATCCCGGCGATCATCGGACGTCGCCGGCCCCAGCGGTCGCTGAGCGGGCCGGCCAGTAGCTGTCCCAGCGCGAGTCCGATCAGGCACGTCGTCAACGACAACTGGATTCCGGCCTGACTCGCGTGCAACGCGGTCGCCGCCTGCGGCAGACTCGGCAGGTACAGATCGGTGGTGATCGGCCCGAACGCCGACAACGCGCCCAGCACCACGATCAGCCGCGTGCTCCCGCGCGGCGAATCCGCCGCATCGGCGACCTTTACCGACCCGCTATCACCCTCGACCCTCCTCAGCAATGGCCCCAGCCCCGTCCGGCCACAGCGCGGTGTCGCAGAGCAGCGACCACACTCCGGCGCGCGTGGTTGGCGTCGATGTCGGGATCAGGACCATCCGCCAAGGGGCCACCGCCGTTTGTCGGGAGCACGAGCTGCTGGGCACCGTCGGAGGCAATCCGCAGGACCCCGCCCCGAAGGTCGGCGGCCCACAGGTCATCCCCCGGCTCGTGCAGTACACACTCGGGACGACGAAGACCGGCGCCGGTCAGGGTGATTTCGGCCGGGTCGACCTGCCATCCGCGCAGCGGGTTGGTCATGGGGTTACCTCGTGCATCCAGTAGGTCCGGACATTCGTGAACTCGCGGATCCCTTCCTCCGACAGTTCCCGGCCGTAGCCGCTGCTGCCCGTTCCACCGAATGGGAGCCGGGGGTCGGAGGCCACCACCGCGTTGACGAACAGGGCGCCGGAGGTGATGCGGGTGCCGATCGCGAGGGCATGGTGAGGATCGCTGGACCACACGCTCGCAGCGAGGCCGTACCGGGTGTCGTTCGCCAACCGGACGGCCTCGTCGTCGTCAGCTGCTCGCACGACGGCGGCCACCGGGCCGAATACCTCCTCACGGAAGACCGGCATGTCTGGCGTGACGTCGCAGAGCACGGTCGGCTCGAAGAAGGCTCCGACGCCGGCCCGACGCTTCCCTCCGGTAAGGACGGTCGCACCCGCCGCGACCGAGAGGTCGACCTGGCGCGCGATGGCGTCCACCTGAGACTCACGTGCCAGCGGCCCGATGTCCACCGCCGGGTCGAATGGGTCGCCGACGCTCAACGCTCCCGCCGCATCGGCGAAGCGGCGGGTGAAGTCGTCTGCGACGTCCTCGACCACGATGAACCGCTTCGCCGAGAGGCAGGATTGCCCACCGTTCAGGAAGCGTCCGCGCACTGCCATCTCGACGGTACGCTCGACATCGGCGTCCGCGAGCACCACGAAGGGGTCCGACCCGCCGAGCTCGAGGACCGACTTCTTGAGCGCGCGGGCGGCCACCGCCGCGACGGCCGAGCCGGCTCGTTCGCTGCCGGTCAGCGACACCGCCGCTACACGCGGGTCCTCGATGAGCGAGGCCGTCACCTCAGCGACCAGCGCCTCGTCGACCAGAACGGTCGCCAGCAGGGAAAGCGGGGAGCCGGTCGCGCTCGCTGCGGCGCGAACTACCTCCTGGATGGCCAGCGCGCTGCCGGTGACCGACGGCGCGTGCTTGAGCACCGTCGCGTTGCCGGCAGCCAGTGCTGGAGCGGCGTAGCGCACGACCTGCCAGAGCGGGTAGTTCCACGGCATCACCCCGAGGACCACCCCGAGTGGCTCGTGCGTCACCCATGTGCGAGCTCCCGCCACCTCGACTTCCCGATCAGCCAGGAAGCGGGTGGCGTTCTCGGCGTAGAAG
>NZ_JBFAXY010000060.1:0-16779 GCF_040681035.1 Nocardia sp. NPDC051911 | reverse complement strand
CCGCCACCACCCGGTGGCCTGCACCACCAACTGAAACTGGATCGAATACAACCCGGACTCAAAGACCGGGTGGTCCCGTCATCGGGGACCGGCCACCACCACGGCGCAACCCGGGTGCTGCTCGCCGACGAGCTAAATAGAGAGGCATGACCGCTTTCTTGAAGGGCTCCGAGAATGGTCCGATTGGGCCCGGATGGAGTCTTGCGGGGCAGCGCCAACGACCTGCGATGGTCTTAGAGGGCATCTGAGAACTGAGTTCGGGCAGTGAGCCATATGGCATAACTGCGTTGGGGTCTGCGGGCAGGCTCAGTGGTTTATCACGACGACGTGTTGTGGGTGAGCGTGGCTGCGGACTTTCGAAGGCACTTCGCTGACACGCGCTTACGCTCCGGAAACAGGTATTGATCCGGTTCAGCCGGGAATCCCTGTCCGCGCGTCGAGCCGTTGCTGGCGGATACCGGCGGTATCGACCAGCGGCATCGCCCGTGAGATCCGTTCTTTGACCTCATCAAGCTGCAACGAAGCTGCATGATCCGATTCGGATTCCCAAATCTCGGTTGCCCATACCCCGTCCGGGTCGGTCTCGTCGAGGGCAATAACGTAGAGCCGGCATCCTGGCATAGGATCAGCGTGCTCACCTTCGGTAAGGATCTTCAGCAACTCATCTCGTTTGCCCGGCTTGGCCCCGAGTCGACTATGAAGCATAAACATGCAACCAGACATTAGTACGAGCTCGAACATCCATGCCAGAACCAGCTGGTCGCCCTGTCCCGTATCGACAGAGCGAATGTTCGGCTACGTCTGTCGGCTCAGGTGCGCTGGTCGGTGGTGCGGGCAAGTCGGCGGGTGAGAGTGTGTATCGAGGCTAGGTAAACCATCGTCTCATGGTGGTCGAGGCGAGTCTCGTAGTCGCGGACACCGCGGCGGTGTTTGACCCAGCCACCCGAACGAACGCTCCACTACTCACCGGCGGGCAAAACCTCGGATCCGGTGGCCGTATCGCGGCGTTTGACGATCTGAACTGTCAGTGCCAGCACGAATTTCGCCCATACAACGAGCCGTCCGGCATAGCCGCCGTCGGCGAACACCAGCGAGACGGTGGCGAAGCGGGCCCGCACGGCGGCCAGCAGCCGGTGCGCAGCGTCGCGGTCCTGAATCGACGCGGCAGTCACTACCACGGCCAGCAGCAGTCCGCTGGTGTGAGTGGCTATGTGACGTTTACGGCCCTTGATCTCCTTGCCCGCGTCGTAGCCGGCCGTGGCTGCCGCCACGGTATCGCAGCCACGGACGGTCTGCGAGTCGATCACCGCGGCCGTGGGCTGCGGGGCAAGTCCGGCACGTACCCGTGCGCGGTCCCACAATGCGTCGTGGACGCGGTGCCATGCATGGTGATGATGGCGTGGTCGGCGTGCTTGCGGAATTCCTCGGCAGCGGCCCTGTTCGAGGTCGTCAGTGCTGTCGCAGGCGGTGTCGAGAGCTGCCAACAAACCCATGGCCTGGCGGCCGAAGGCTGTCTCCACCAGGCCGGTTGGCGCCGTTGGGGGGCGCCGTAAGCCTTTGTGGATCTCGGTGGCGAGCGCGTCGATGCCGCGGTGGCGTCCGGCTCGGCGCAACGCAGCCGCGACCCGGGCTTTGGTGAGTTTGGCGAGGTGGGCTGGAGTGGGGGCGATGGACAGGACGGCGCGGGCCTCGAATTGGCCAAGTTGGTGGCAGATTTCCCAGCGAAGACGTCCAGGAAGGCCGGATAGTACTCCCGCAGCAGTGACCGCAGTTCGTTGCCGGCCTTGGTCCGTCGCCAGACCGCGTCCTGTTGGGCGTTGAAGATCATGCCCAGCTCACTTCCGGTGGTGGCCGAGGGTAGGTGACGGCATGATGCCTCGATGGTTGAGGTGACTCTCGTTGTCGGGTGCCGTCCCGGGGTTTGCCGCCGGTTGTCGAGGATGTGGTCGATGAGGGTGAACGGATCGTCGTGGAGGCGCGAACGCCCGATGGCCCAGCGTCCGGCCCGGCCACCTCCGTATCGTGGAGATAGTCAAATCTGTATGACGCGCCCCCGCGCGGCCCCGTCGGCTCTGGGAACAACATGCATAGGATTTCGAAGAGGCGCTGTAATATGAGGGCCCCAATTGCTTTCGGAACGAAGGATTTCATTTGAGGGGCTCAATGATAACGATCCTCGGACTCGCCGCCACTGCGGTGGTCGGGATTGCTAGCGCCACCGCGTCTGCCGATAAAACGGAGGACAAATCTCGCGTCGTCACGACCGAGGACGGTTGGGAGCTGCGGATTAGCAAGACTGCGGAAGATCTTCAGCGCGTACCCAATCTGGCTGCTACGCCGTTCACCCGTGAAGGATTTGCCACCTTGTCGGTCGCAGCCGATGTCAGCGGCGAGGGCCGGGAGGCGGTGAATTCAGGAGCACTGCAGTTGGGATACCAGATCGGCTGTCAAGCGGACGTTTCTAACGGTCTCACCCTCGGGATGTCCGCTGCGATCGGTCCGAGTGTGGCGGTGACGGTCGCTCCATCTCCCGGTCTGGCAGTGGGCGGCAGCGCATTGGCTTTGCCGAACATATCGACAACCATCAAACCGGGTACCATCAGCGACATTGTCTTTGAAACCAAATCGCTTGCCGGACCCCATGGTTCTATCTCCGTTGACCAGGTGCAGATCAAGATCGACGCGTGCGCGGGCGCCGTTAGCCTACGCTCATTTGCGATCGTGTCGATATCCACAGCTACGGCCGACAACTCGGTCGCCGTCTACGGTGACCCGATATGGTTGTGACTCGCTCACGAGGATGGTGTCATTGGCTCGCGCTGGCCGCCACGTCGGCGTCGTTGTTACTTGCTGATTCCACTGCATCCGCAGAACCGGTCGCTGCGTCGCCAACATGCGCCGAAACACAAAACATGACAGCTGCTCCCGCCTGCGGCAGCCGTGAGTCCGGCCCTGCAGAGCGAGGCGGACCTGCTGCGCCACTACCCTCCCCACCGCGAATGCCGGCCCAGGCACCCGGAAGATCTGCACCTAACGCTGTTGCGCCCGCCGGCGCCCTGGTTCCGCCCGCGCCGGGTCGAGGCGGGGGATCGCCAATCGTGCCCGCTGAATAGTGGCGCATTCGCGCAGGTGGTTCAGGTTCGGCTTGAATTCGGTGACCATGGTGAGGTTTGAAGGAACAGTTTGCCTAACGGGTTGGACCAGTCGTGATTTGGCTGCCGAGCCCGACAGGACGCTGCGCTCACGCAAGCTCGTCAGTGCTTTCGCCGGCCTCGGCCATGTCGCAGGCGAACCGGTCGACTTTCGTCGTGGCCGGCCCCACCTGCCGGTCAGTGACCGCAGCTGCGGCGGAGGTGGTTGCGGTGCGCGCGTTGTTCAGGCCGGTGCGGTTGCGGCGGGTGGTGCCGGAAAACCCCTTGTCGACGAGAATCCGATCGGGCAGCACGGTGAGGACGAGCAGTCGCTCGATTGGGATCTCGACGTCTTGTTTCGTCAATGGAACAGCGTACGTATCCGACACGGAAGGGCTCGATCACCGTTTGACGTTACTGACGGGGGTTCATCGGACCAGTTCGCGGAATACCTCTGCAAGACACCGGCCAAGGCCTCAGTTCTGCGAGTGTGGTGTTCCGTGAACCGAACGGCTTACCGAACACCACGTGGGGCTGCCCGTTCATCCAACCCAGCCACCCACGCAGCCAGATCCTCATCCACCGACACGACGAAATAGGCTACCCAACAACACCACGAAGTGCAGCTGGAGTATCAGTATTGCAACGGCACTTGGTTTGAGTATCATGCCTGCATGACACCGAGAGCTCGGTGAACAGGCACGAATACTCCGAGCAGGCCCCTCTCGACTTGGAGGGAAGGCTCATCGACTTGGCAGTCGAACCGGTTGCAGGATGTCCATGCGGGCAAGACTTTTGGCGACTTCGAGCGATCGCTCAGCGTCGCCCACCGGAAAGACATCCTCTGCGGTCAGAATATCGCCTTCTGTCATATGCCGCAGACCGGCGGCTATTTTCTCCGGAACCTTGATTCGGGTTCTCCGGATGGAGTGCTCGACTTTGCCGTCCATGCTCGCGGATGTGGTTTTCCGAATCTCGAGCGTGCACGTACCGTCGTCGGTATCGCCGAACAGGACCTCTGCTGGCCCACGCTTGAATCCGGTCGTCTTCTGTGCGCGATCGATGCCGGCCGCGTCGCCGAAGACGTGGCCGTTGGACGGTACCGCCGCGTCGCGCCCGGCTCGAGCCAGTTGCTGCAGTCGAGCCTTCGGATCGATCAGCGCGATCCGCTCGGCGAGCAATCCGGCGAGCCGTTCGAGCGTGTCCGCCTGCTCGTCGGACAACTGCTCGTCCAGATGGGGGAATCCTCGGAAGGCGGCGTCGCCGTTCACGATGTCGCCGACGATGTCGATCAACAACTCGCTCCATTTGCGAGGCTTCACCGCGACGGAAAGGTGCAGCGACATCGCATTCTTGGACGAGACCAAATGCGGCGTGCCGTAGGGCATGTACAAAACATCGCCGGGCGCGAGATCGGTGTCGATCAGGGGTTCGCCGAGCTCGTCCGGTTCATGCGAGGTGGGTTCCCCTTTTCGGGGCGCCCACACCTTCCAGTTCTTCGTACCTTCGACTTGAATGATGAAGAGGTCCACCGGATCTTGATGACAGCCTGCGCTTTCTTTCGCGCCGGCCGCGCTGAGAAATGCGATGACTTCACTGCGGGACGCGAATTTCCGAGCCAACATCGACGTGAGTTCACGCAGGTTCGGAAAGAAATGATTCATTGAATACCACTGTATCGTGGCGCCGGACAAGAAATGTTCGTGGACTCGTTCCGGCGCCACGCAGTCGGTTACCGGCTTACCGTGTATGAGCCGGGACACCTGATAAGATGATTCGCGGCCGAAAATCGACACATAAGGCAATCGGAGCGACTCGCGATGCAGCAACTCGTCGAGATCCTCCGCGCGGAGAACCTCGCGTACATCACCTTGAATGGCCGCACGCCGGAGCAATGGCATGCGATCGAAGTATTCGCGAAAGAATACCTGTTCATCGCCGACCAGCTCATCGAATACAGGCGCCCGAGTGCTCATATTTCGTTCTCCGGATGACTACAAATTGCTGCTACAGTTCACACCTCGCCGTCAGATTTCGATCGGGGCCGCGTACCCCGCGAGGTGAATAATCGAGTCCGTCAACGCGCTGAAAACTTTCAACGTGTCGATGTAAGGAATGACCTCCGTCAGGAGGATTTGGACGTCCATGTAAGACCTCACTTCAGAGATTGGGAATGGATACGTCAAAGTACACGCGTTGCGAGATTTTGGCAAGACCCGGCCTGCGTGGAGCGGGCCGCTAGGGCGGTAAAATCCACGTAGGTGATTCAGCGTGCGGCGGCGAATTATCACGTACGTATATCGTCAAGGTGGTGAGTTATTCGCGTATGTAGCGGATGCGTGGGTAGGTCGAATGTTGCCGTAGCGGGCGGCGATCTCCGGCAGCGACAAACCGAGGAGCCTCGGGTGACCGCGACGTTTGCGTCGGGCAGGCCGGACAGCCTACGCTCGGACATGGTCTAGGCCACCAGCTTGTGGTTGACGATCACCTCGCACTGGGCCAGCAACGCAGCCTTGATCCGGCGTTTGCCGTAGGTCCCGCGTGACCGGGCTTTAATCCGGGATATCTCGTCGGCGACGACGATCCTGCGAATGTTCTGGTGGACAACGGCTGCCGTGGTTGCCGGAAGAAGGTAGATCTGTTGTCGCTGGCAGCTCGGCAGGCCGACCGTCCCGAATGTCCGAGCGCGATCAGCCCTTCGACGACCGCGATCCGCCTTTTGGGGGAAGCCGTAGCATCGGCCGAATTTAGGAGTACGGGGCGTTGCGGCGCACGATCTACGCCGCGAAATACCTCGCCGACCCCGACTACCGGCGCAAGATCTCCCGCCAGCTCAACAAGGGAGGTGCGACACGAAGTCGCGCACAGCGAGTGAGCTCGCAGATTGGAGGCCGGTTCATGCCGGATGTGTAGTTCTCGATCAGTGTTCGAGATCGGTCCCCACCCTGACGTGCGTCGATAGGTCCAGCCTGGCGAGGTGCGAAGCTCAGGGGAGAAGCCCAAGGGCCCCCGTTCCGTCCGGGGGGACAACCAGGTGAGGGGAAGACCGGATGGGCGAACGCAGGTGAACCCCCGATGAGGCCCCGTCATTGAGAGCCCTGGGCGACGGGACGAGGACCAGGGTATAGGGCCTGGCCGCTGGAAGAGGCGGCAAGCGACGACCAGCGCCGCCTTGCTGGTCGAGGGAACACCGCTGGCCTCGGGGTTTAGGGGGCGCCCAAGCCGGTCGCATCTCGTGTGCGCGGAACGTGGAAACCCCGTCGAGGTCCGGGCCGCAGGCCCGGTAAGCCGATCGCAAGAGGGGCTGAATCCCTCGGCGGGACAGGATGCCCAAGAAGCGGATGCCGGTGGCCGAAAGGCAACGGGACCTGCGGTGCCGGGCCGCCACTCCATGCGGCCACCGTAGGGAACCGGCCGGATGCCGGCCTTGCTGCCGGGCCTGAAAGGGCGCTGACGTGGGCAGGTGAGCCGATGAACATCGAAGCCGAACGTCTTCTGAACCGAGGAGCAAGTTGGACACCGAGGTGAACGGATCCGAGGACGCTCTCGACTGGACCGCGATCGATTGGCGGTGGCACGAAGAGAGCGTAGGAAGACTGCGGCGGAGGATCTTCAAGGCGACGCGGGACGAGGATTGGGCAAAGGTGCGATCCTTGCAGAAGATGATGTTGCGATCGTGGTCGAACACTCTGCTCGGTGTTCGGCAGGTAACCCAGCGCAACACTGGGCGTCGGACGGCGGGAATCGACGGACAGGTCGCCCTGTCCCCGGAATCCAGGGCGCGGGTGGCACTTCAGGTCCATCGAACGCGTCGGTCCTGGAACCCGCTGCCAGTCCGGCGCGTGCACATTCCCAAGCCCAACGGGAAGCGGCGACCGCTCGGGATTCCCGTGATCATGGACCGGTGTCATCAGGCTCGGGTCCGCAACGCACTGGAACCGGAGTGGGAAGCTCGGTTCGAGGCCCGTTCCTACGGGTTTCGGCCGGGTCGTAGTTGCGCCGACGCGATCGGATCCTTGTTCAATACACTCAGCGGGGCGCGCGCCCGCAGAGTGTGGATCTTGGATGCCGACCTGTCAGCCGCATTCGATCGAATAGATCACACCCGACTCCTCGACGCGCTCGGAACATTTCCAGCCAGGGAACAGATCGGGCGATGGTTGAAAGCCGGAGTGGTCGAAAATGGAACCTTCTCCCCAACCGATGAGGGAAGTCCTCAAGGTGGGGTGATCAGTCCGTTGTTGATGAATGTGGCACTTCACGGGCTGGAAGAGGCCGCAGGAGTCCGCTACCACACAACCTGGGCTGAGCCCGGCAGAGCGGTAGCAGGAACTCCGATCCTGGTGAGATACGCCGATGATCTGGTGGCCTGCTGCTACTCCGAGCAGCAGGCCGACCGCGTTAAGGCAGCGCTGGCCGAGTGGCTGAAACCCAGAGGGCTTGTGTTCAACGAAGACAAGACCCGAGTCGTGCACCTCTCGCAGGGATTCGACTTCTTGGGCTTCAACCTGCGTCGACGTTCGCAGGGCAAGCTGATTATCAAACCGAGCCAGGATGCGGTCCGGCGAATTCGGAAGAGGCTCACGACCGAGGTGCGCAATCAGCGCGGTTCGAACGCGGCGGCGGTGATCGCCAAGCTCACTCCGATCATTCGCGGGTGGGCGGCCTACTACCGAGGGGTGGTCTCCAGCAAGATATTCGACAAGCTGGACCGCCATGTGTGGTGGCTCACCTTCCGGTGGGCCAGATTCAGCCATCCCAACAAGTCGACGAAGTTATCGTCAGGAGATACTTCGGCAAGTTCAACAAGTTCAGGAACGACCGGTGGGTTTTCGGCGACCGCAGTCGCGCAAATGACCGCGGCGACGTTGTCTATCTGCCCAAGTTCGCCTGGACCAAGATTGTCCGGCACCAGTTGGTTGCCGACCGGGCGTCACCCGACGACCCGGATCTGATCGGCTACTGGGTCAAACGGCGGAAGAAGATCACAGCACCGTTGGACAGCCACAACCTGCACCTGCTCGCCAGGCAGGACGGGCGCTGCCCACTCTGCTGGGATCATCTCCTCTCCGCCGATCAGCCACCGCAATCCCCGATCGCGTGGGAACACTGGTGGCTGAGCGTTGTCCGCAGGGCGATAGCAGCCAACTATCTGACCCACAACGGACAACGTGGCTTTCCGGACGGTCAACGAACACGACTCGTGCACGCTTCCTGCAACCGCAGCCTACGGGCGCGCGAGCGCGGGAACCCGACGTCTTCGTTACCCGCAACGCCCTCGCGGCTTGCTTGAGCCGAGGTGCGGGGTAACTCGCTCGCCCGGTTCTGAGGGGGCGGCGGCGCAGCAATGCGCCGCCGCTACCCGACAATCCCTGCACGCGCTGCGCCGCGACCTGCTCTACCCCCACGAGGGCATGATCCGGGCCCGGCAGCTGGACGGCCAAACCGGGCAAGCCTGGTGCTCGACCCTCGCGACGAACGCCGTGATCGCTTGGACGACAGAGTATTACGGGCTGGCCGTGGAGCAGATGCGCCGATCCGGGCGCCGCATCGACTACGAGGTGCTGACCCACATCTCCCCGGCTTTCCTCGGGTTCTCTGGGGTGTAGCGGACTGTCGCGTGGAAGAGTCGGTGGCTTCGTGCGCGACATCATTCGTAGGACTGTCGTGCACGTAGTTCACGTCGGAAGTCCTACAGGTGTGGAGGGTACGTCGGTTGCGGCGGTTCGAGGTGCGGTTGCCGTCTGGGGATCGGTACTGGACGGTGCTCGATGATGAGTTGCGGGTTGTTGGTTGTGTCGACAAGTTTCTGCGGCACTTGAGATTTGGGCAGGACTGTGCGGAGGGGACTACTGCTGCCTACGCGAGTTCGCTGGTGTTGTATCTGAACTGGTGCCAACTGACCGGACGTGAGTGGCGAGAGGCTGGTGCTGCGCTTGGCTCGTTCATCCTGTGGTTGCGATACACCCCGGATTCGAGGTCGGCCAGTGTGCTGATCGGGCCAGGGCGTGAGCCGGTCCGTGGGGAGCGGCGGGTCAACGCGATCTTGACCGCCGTGCGTGGTCTGCTGGTGTTCGCGGTGACGGCGGGAGAAGCCAGGCCGGAAGTGATGGCCCAGATTTACGAGTTGGGCAGCACTCTTGATCTGCCCGCCGAATTGCAGGGCGAGGGAATGGCGGTGCTGCCGCGGGCGAAGGCTCGTCATCGGCTCAGCGAGCCGGGCACGACGGTGGACAGGGCTAGCGACGAGGAGGCGGTGGCTTTGCTGCGCGCCTGTCGGTTGGCCCGAGACCGTTTCATCCTGATGTTGCTGGGTCGGGCCGGGTTGCGGCGCAGCGAAGCGGCTGGGCTGCGACGTGAGGACCTGCACTTCGTTGTCGAGGCGACCGCGCTGGGTTGCGCGGTGACGGGACCGCATCTGCATGTTGTTCGGCGGCCGAATTCCAATCAGGCCTGGGCCAAATCCCGCCATTGTCGGTGCGTTCCGGCGGATTGGCTGGTGGTGCAGGCCTATGACCAGTGGTGCTGGGAAAGGCAGGGCCGATCTTTACCCGTCGACAGCGACTACGTGTTGGTCAACATCGCGCGTGGTCGGCTGGGTGAGCCGATGACGCCCGGCGCGTTGAACGAGCTGCTGGACAGGCTTGCACGGCGCGCGGGGATCGGGCGCGTAGTTTCACCGCACATGCTGCGGCACGCGTTCGCCAGCAACGTGCTCGATGCCGGCGGCGCAGTCGACGAGGTGCAGCAACTACTGGGGCATCGCTCACCCAGTTCGACCCAGGTTTACATCCATCCCGACTTCGGGCGCCAGCGCGCCGCGGTCGAGCGGGTCGCTGCGCTGCACGGGCCGGGTGGGGGCGCTCGGTGAGCGGCGCGGCGAGACTGCTCGCGATCCCGAGCCAGGATGGTGGCGATCTGCGGGAGCGTTATCAGGCGGCGCTGGATCCGGAGTTCCTGGAGACCGTCGGCTGGGATCCGGACAACGGAGTGCTGATGATCCCTCCGGACCATCCGGCGCTGGGCTACGCGATCTGCCATGTGACCGGCTGCGATGTTGTCGCTGCGCGTGTCCACGGTCTTTGCCCTCATTGCCACCTGCGCTGGAAAGCGCTCGAGGAGCCGATGACTATCGAGGAGTTCTGGGAGATCGGCCGCACCGGCCGGATGATCGGTGAAGGCCCCTGCGTGGTCACCGACTGTCCGCGACCGGCATTGAGCACCATCAAGCAGCTCTGCCGGGCCCACAACTGGCAGCGAACGCGCCAGATGAAGGTGTCGATGGAGACGTTCTTGTCATCGCCCCTGGTTGTCGCATTGCCGTCATTCGGTCCTTGCCGAGTCGTGGCGTGTCCTCGGCAACGCGACTCGGGTGGTCCGCTGAGAATGTGTCGGTCCCACGGCATGAAGTGGGCGCTTCTGGTGAAAAAGAGCGTGAATCCACCAGACCTCGAAATCTGGTGCCGGACGCAAGGAGCTGTGGTCGAACGCGGTCAGATCAGCTTGCGCGGTCTGCCCGATCTGGTGATCGCGGAGCTGCTGCTCGGTCTGCAACTGCGGTCGGCGACCGGCACGAAGACACCGTTGCGGATCCTGCGATTCTTCACCTACAGGCTCCGGGTCCAACAGGTTGCCTCGATCGTCGATCTCGACGGCATGGACCACGAACAGAACGTGGCCGCCCTCCGACGGTCCCTCATCGGCCACCTACGCCGAGTAGCTTCGACACCAGAGGAAGAACGGCACAAAGACATCTGGAACGCAACGGTTTTCGGCCATCGAGGAACGATCAACTTCACCGGCATTCGGCAACGATGGATGCGGGAGTCACTGAAGGAATGGGCATTCGAGGAACTGCCCACCCACCGAGGAAAGTCCGCTGCTGCGGTCGTCGCATCGAAGGTGAAAGCGATGCGATTTCTCTCCGACAGCTTGCACTTGCAGCGCGCAGACCACGGCGAGGCACCAGGACTTCTGACCCGCGCCGACATCGTCGGCTACCTCAACCGAATGGCATACCTGGAAACCAGCGGCACGATGAGCAGATCCTGGCGGGTCCGGCTGACCCGAGACACCGCCCGCATCCTGCGCGACTTCAGAGCCCTGGGATTCACCCAGTCCGGCCGGTCGGCAGCCGGGATGCCGGAGGACTTCGCCCTGCGTCGCGGTGACATCCCACAGGAGGCCGACGACGACAGCCCGGGTCGCGCACTGCCCGACCCCGTGATGCGGCACCTCTATTCAGCGCTGCCAATCCTCGAGGAACGGTCCAGTCGGGAGATCCGCGTCGCGACCGAGCTGATGATGGACACCGGGCGACGCCCGGATGAGATCCTCAACCTGCCGCTGGACTGCCTCGACCAAGACCGCGATGGCAAATACGTCCTGATCTTCGAGGACTTCAAACTACACCGCAAGAATCGGCGGCTGCCGATCACCGACGGCACCGCGGCGGTGATCGAGGCGCAGCGAAACGTTGTGATCGCTCGCTACCCGAAGGCCGACCGGAGCACACTGCCGCTGCTGCCTTCAACGCTGAGGAACCCGCGCGGCCAACGACCCATACCCCAGCCGAGCTTCGGTTCGGCGCACCGGACCTGGATCCACGCTTTGCTGCCGATCGAGTTGCCCGGCGGCATCGTGATCGACAAACCCAATGATCTGGTGCCCTACGCCTATCGGCATTCCTACGCACAGCGTCACGCCGATGCGGGAGTGCCGCTCGATGTGTTGCGAGATCTCATGGGACACAACTCAACTGCCACCACCGAGATCTATTACCGCGTCACCGAAAAGCGGACCCGCGAGGCGATCGACCGGGTCAGCACGTTCCAATTCGACCGGCACGGCAACCGGATCTGGCGTCAGGCCGAAGCCCTGCTCGACGACGAGCGCGCGCGGATGCAGATCGGCCAGGTCGCCGTTCCCTATGGCATCTGCACCGAGCCGACCAACGTTCAGGCCGGCGGGCACGACTGTCCGTTCCGATTCCGATGCGTCGGCTGCGGCCACTTCCGCACCGATGCTTCCTATCTCCCGGACCTGCGGGCCTATCTGCAAGACCTGCTGCGCGACCGTGAACGCGTCCTCGCCACAGGCGAATTGGATCAATGGGCCCGCTCCGAAGCTGTCCCGTCCGAAGCCGAGATCCAGAAGGTTCGCCAACTCGTCCGCCGCGTCGAACACGACCTCGACGATCTGACCACCGACGAACGCGATCAAATCAACAACGCCATCAAGGTCATCCGCAAGACTCGCCGCATCGTGAACCTGGGGACACCGCGCGTCGCCCCGCCACGCCCCGACCAACCCGGAGAAACGGCATGACCACGGGAAACACCGATTCGCTGACCCGCGCCCGAGCTGACGACAGCTCCCGGCGCCGCCAGGCGGTCCTCAAAGCCCTCAACGCGGCCCGCAACTCAGGTGAGGCCATCACCGTCTCCGGGATCGCGCGGGCTGCCGGGGTCCATCGCACATTCCTCTATCGGCATGCCGACCTGCACGCGACAGTCCTCGCCGAAGCGGCCAAACCGCCGTCGACTCCGATGGGTCATCCGGCGGTCAGCCGCGAGTCGTTGCTGGCCGATCTGGTCAACCTCCAGGCCCGCAACGCCCGCATGGCCCAAACCATCAGCACCCTCGAACGGCGGCTCTCCCAAACACTCGGCGAAGACCTCTGGCGAACATCAGGACTCGGCGCACCGACCGACATCGACACCCTCCAACGCCGCATCACAGACCTCGAGCAGATCAACCTCGATCTGCGAGAAGAACTCGCCGAGCGACAGGACGAACTCGACGCCGCCCGCGACGCCAACCGGGAACTGATGACCCGCCTCAACACACGCTGACCCACCACCTTGCGCAACACCTGTCGCACTCGATAACCTACTCCCGCACCGGCTTTGACCTGCGCGGCAGCGAGCTTCAGCAGCCCTCAGCACTCCGGGAGCCCGAGGAAACCCAGCGCACAGCGAGAACATCAACTTCTTCGGCGCGATCGAGGTCGACATCGACGCCGAACTCGCTGCCCTGGGCCCGACTGGATACCGGCCGTTGCGGGGGCGCGACACCCTGTTCTGATGCGCTTCGCGACATCGCCCCTCCCGTGGACGGCGACGATTCAGTGGGCGAGCTGTTCGATCAGCAGGATAACGCCGAGACCGACCATCGTTACACCCGAGACTTGCCCGACCATCCTGGTGGCGGTCGGTCGGGTCCCGAGGACGAACCGGGCGCACAGGCCGACGCCGGTATAGATCACCAGGCAGTTCACGATGTGGACTGTTCCGAGGGCGAGGATCTGGACGGCGATCGGCCAAGCGTCTGTCGGGTCGGAGAACTGGGGTAGCAGAGCCAGGAATAGGACGAACACTTTGGGGTTGAGCCCGCTCACGCCGAAACCCTTCATCACCTGGCGCGAGCGTGACGCCGAAGCGATGTCGATGTCGGCGTGTGGTGTTGGTGGGTTGCGGAAGGTGCCTATACCCAGTCCTATCAGGTAGGCCGCGCCCAGAGCGGTCAGTGCGGTCATCAGCGGCGGCGACCCAGCCAGGGTCGCGGCGATCCCGACCGCCGCCGCGATCGTGGCGAGCAGGTGTCCACCCAACATACCCGCCACGGCGGGCGCAGGACTCCGATAGCGCAGCCCGGCGGTGATCGTGTAGGCCCATTCCGCACCAGGGGTGCAGGCGAACAGCAATGACACCGCCCAGAATGCGCCGAGAACCCCAAATCCCATGATCGGAAGACTAGGGGTGAACAGGGAGAATGTGCTTCCAAGTCTTCCTTGGAATGCCGCTGCGAATGGCAAAATCTTGCGCGTGGATGCGGTAGACCGGAAGATACTTGCCGAGCTCCAGCGAGACGGGCGGCTCACGGTCACCGAACTCGCCGCACGAGTGCGCCTGAGCGTTTCGCCGTGTCACCGTCGGGTCCGCGCTCTGGAGCGACTCGGCGCCATCGCCGGCTACCGCGCCAACCTGAACGCGAAAGCCCTCGGACTCGGTTTCGAGTCGCTGGTCTTCGTTACGATGGCCTCGGCCGACCGGGCCACCGTCGAAGCATTCGAGATCGCCGTCGGCGAGGTCGCCAATATCCTCGAAGCCCACCGACTGTTCGGCACACCGGACTATCTGCTGCGGGTGATCGCGCGCGACCTCCCCGACTTCCAGCAGGTCTACGACCGCTCCCTCGCCACCCTCCCCGGCGTCGAGAAACTCACCTCCACACTGGTCATGAAGACCATCGCCGAGAACCGGCCCTACCCCCTCGACTGACTGCCGGAGCACGCGCCCCGCAGATCCGGCGTAGTAGGGAGGCGCTCGGCATTCTGCCGCCATCCTTATCCGGCGAATTCGCCCCCGAATGACAGGCGCGGGTCATCCGGGGGCGCGGGGTCAACATCATCGCAGCGCCTGGTTCAGGGGGGCAAAAACAGTCGTTTTTTCCCAGATCGAGCGCGGCGAATCGGATCTGCGAAGCCGCAGTTCGTCGAAATCTCGAACCGGGCCAGGACCCGTGTGCGGAATCTACGGGACGAAACCGGGGCTGTCGGCCCTTTATGGGACAGTTTCGGGCATGGCTCGATTCGGATACGCGCGTGGTCCCACCCGCGGGCAGAAGGACGACGTTACGGGGGGTTGCGGTGGAGGTGTCGGTAGATGGTTTTGCGTGAAACGCCGAAGGTTTCGGCGATCTGTGCGACGGCGTAGCGGCGTTTGCCGTGTTCGTAGGTCTCGTTGTACATCTGGCGGGCCTTACTACTGCAGTGCGGTATAAAACTGACGGAGTTGCTTGACACTCGGACCCTCTGAACCGTAGGGAGATTCGGGTGAGCGAGCCTGTCATGGACCGCGAGGTGCGTCGGCGCCTGGCGGTCCTTCGTCATGTCGAGGAAGTCACCGGCAACGTCGCGATGACCTGCCGGTACTTCGGCATCAGCCGTCCCACGTACTACACGTGGCTGCGACGATATGAGACCGAAGGTGTGGACGGACTGCGCGAACGGTCACGGCGCCCGCGGACCAGCCCCACTGCGACTCGCGCCGAGGTCATCGAGAAGATCATCCATCTGCGCCAGCATTACCACTTCGGCCCGGACAAGATCCGCATGTACCTCGAGCGCTACCACGACATCAAGATCAGCAAATCCGGCGTCTGGCGCATCCTCAAACGACTCGACATGTGCCGGCTACCGGCCTCCCAGCGCTACAAGCGCCACGACCGCCGCTGGGAGCGATACGAGAAGCAACGCCCTGGCCACCACGTGTAGATCGACGTCAAGTTCGTCGAACGCCTCCCCGCCAAGCCCGGCACCCCGGCGGTGAAACCGGTTGGTCGGCGCGGGAAGTTCTACCAGTTCACCGCGATCGATGACTGCATGCGGTTGCGGATCTTGAAGATCTATCCGCGCAACAACCAGAAGACCGCGATCCAGTTCCTGGACTACGTGCTCCCGCAGCTGCCGTTCGCGGTCGAAACGATTCAGACCGATAACGGGGCGGAGTTCCAGTCCGGGTTCCACCGGCACGTGCTGGACAAGGGCATCAACCACGTCTACATCAAGCCGCGAACGCCGCGCTTGAACGGGAAGGTGGAGCGCTCGCACCGGATCGACGCCGAGGAGTTCTACCGGCTTCTCGACGGCGTGGTCATCGACGACGTCAACATTTTCAACGCGAAACTCAAAGAGTGGCAGGACTATTACAACTATCGACTTATGGTCGTGGAAGCATCGTTTCGCGGGAGTAGCTACCCGGTGAAGGGGTGCCAGGAGGCGGGCGCGGCTGGCTCGACAACTATCTGTTGCCCGGTCTGGGTTGACTCGCCGATGGTCTGGTCGCTGCGCTCGCTTCCGTCTGCGGCCTGACTCGACAGAGGGATGACGACCACGACGCTTCAGCGTCGTTTCTGGAAGTCGGCTTGTCGGCCGCGGTCCCTCCTGGTCCAACAGTCACGCAAGGAAGCCCGTCGGATGATCATTCTCGGTGTCGACCCGCACAAGTCGTCGCATACCGCCACTGCGGTCGAGGCACGTGAGACGACGACCGTCGACACGATCAGGATCTCGTCCAGCCTCGATGAATACCGTCGGCTACTGCAGTGGGCTCAGCGGTGGACCGACCGATATTGGGCGGTCGAGAACGCCGATGGGCTCGGACACCATCTCGCTCAGTGGCTGATCGGGCAGGGTGAGCGTGTCGTCGATGTTCCACCTACCGCCACTGCCAAGATCCGTGCCCTGTCCCGAGGAGGCCGCCGCAAGAACGATCCGATCGATGCTGCAGCCGCGGCCTGCGCCGCGGCGATCCGAGGAGACAGCCGCCCGGTCGTCGTCGAGGGGCACACCGACGCGCTGGCACTGCTCGACGAGCGGCGCCACACACTCAACCGGCACCGCACCAGGCTGCTCAACCAACTCCATGCCCTTCTGCGGGAACTGATACCCGGCGGCGCGAAACGCTCGTTGTCGGCCACCGCCGCCGAATCCATCCTGCGCACCGTCATGCCCGGCACTGTCGCCGATCGCTGATGGCGCTAAGTGATTGTTGGCTCTGTCCCACTTTCGATGATGGGCGGGTGTCGATTGTGTTGGGGTGCTGGGTATTCCGGTAGAACTGCGGAATGTGGTTGCTGATGGTGC
>NZ_JBFAXY010000059.1:0-17959 GCF_040681035.1 Nocardia sp. NPDC051911 | reverse complement strand
TTCGGGGTAGGGCTTGGGCACGGTGACGCATCCTCTCACAGAAGAGACCGGGAAGTCTCCTCAGGTCAGGAGTCAACCGAAGCCGGGGCAGTCCCTACCGACGGACACACCGAGCGCGGTGAAAGCCGGCGCCGCCTCGAAAACGCGGGTGGAGTAGCCGGCGTTCTGCAAGGCGATCGACGCCGAGAGGCCGCCGATCCCACCACCAATGATGAGTATGTTCCTGTCTGGGTTCCGGGTCATCAGCAAACGCTCTTCCGCTCGGTTTCGGACACCACTTCTGGCCACTACAACAGGCACCGCAAACGGACGACACGACCTGCACAGTGACACTGGAGAAGTAGCCAGAGGCCCCACTGTATGAAGGCATCGGAGTGCCGAACCAGGAACATTTGTCGCTTTCGCATGGTCACGGACTGAACTCCAGGCCGCGGAGCAAAAGTCTCTTGGAGCGGCCGGGCACGTCGGCCGCCCGCCCCGCCCAGCACACGAGACGAACACGCCGCCTCAGGTCAGGAGCCTCTTATCGTGGAGCCGAAGCAGCCGAAACCCGGCATTGTCACGCTGACCCGACGGGGCGCCTGTCGGCACGCAGCGGAATCCGAATGAGCCCCGAACCGGTTTGCGGCGGTTCGAGGCTCATTCAGGGGTATTCGTGCCTACCATCCGATCGCTCAAACAGTTGACGGTTCGAATCTACCTCGCGTCCGCCGGATTCGAGAAATCCTCCTGTGGCGTCGACAGTTGAGGCCGCTCCGGCGGCGTGCCCTCGGCCATGCCGGGGTGTACTCCGACTTCCCGCGGCACGCCGAAACCGACGCGGCGGAGTGCGGCCTCGACGCTCGGCCCGAGCGAGCCTCCCCCGCTCCCTGCGACGGTCGTCGACCATGGCGGCCGACGCGTACGTACATGCCCGACGAACCCGCCGTCAGACGCCCGAGTTGGCGCCGGCCACCAGATACTCCATCAAGCTGATCAGAATCTGCTTGGCCGACTCTCGGTCGCGTACATCGCAGTAGCGGATCTCCACTTGTTCGGACAAGTCGAGCGCGGCCCGAATCTCATCCTCGTCGTAGACGTCCGCGCCGTCGAAACAGTTGACGCCGATGATGAACGGAATGTGGCGCGACTCGAAATAGTCCACCGCCGAGAAGCACTCTTCGAGCCGACGAGTATCTATGAGCACCACCGCACCGAGAGCTCCGACCGAGAGCTCCTTCCACATGAACCAGAACCTGTCTTGTCCAGGTGTACCGAAGAGATACAGCACTAATTCTGAGCTCAAGGTTATGCGACCGAAGTCCAACGCGACCGTAGTCGTCGTCTTGCTTTCCACTCCGGTGAGATCGTCGACGGAGGCGCTGAGAGCGGATAACTGCTCTTCGGTGCGAAGTGGCGCGATTTCGCTGATCGTCGTGACCAGCGTCGTCTTTCCGACGCCGAATCCGCCGGCGATCAATATTTTGACCGCGTTCACCGATTCGAGTTCCGAGTGGAGTCCGAGTTCAGATTCTACGAATACCATCTAGCACCGCCTGTAACAGAATCGGGTCTGCGCTCTCCGGACGGGGCGTCGGAGACCGATAGATGACGTGCCCCGATTGGATCAAGTCGCTGACGAGGACCTTGACCGTTGCAACCAGGAGATTGAGGTGCGCAGCGAGTTCAGCGATCGACAGGGGCCGATTGCGGCAAAGGCTGAGTATCTCTGCGTATTCCCGGTCCAGGATTGCCGCATCACCGGTCATGCGCACTGCGACCACCAACGTGAGGATATCGAGCCTGTGATTGTCACGTCCCGCTCGTCCCCGCGTGACCGCGAAAGGACGGACCAACGGCCCGGGATCGTCGTCCGCGGATACGCTCCGGTCTTCTCGGTATGCGCTCATGGTTTGAATTGCGCTCGCATCGTGCTTGCTGTCCGCGGCGCGGCGCTGAGATGGTCTCGCACCTGGTCGATGATGACGTTCATCTCATAGGCGACCAGACCGAGATCGGCATCGGGGCCGGCAAGCAGTGCCAGACATGCACCGAAGCCCGCCTCCGTCAGCACCAGGTAGCCGTCACTCATCTCGATCACGGTCTGGTGGAACTGTCCCGTGTTGAACCTGCTGCCGACACCGCGTGCGAGGCTGTGCAGCGCGGAGCCCATTGCGGCCAGGTGCTCGGCGTCCTCCCGAGACAACGACTGGGTACGGGCCAGTGGTAGCCCATCGGCGGAGAGAACAGTGGCGTGCTTCGAACCCGGGGTGCGCGTGAGCAGTCCGTCGAGGATCCAGCCGATCGAGTCGCTTCCTCGAAGAGTCATGTTGTTGTTCATATTGCGGGTCCATCCGTCGGTCTACGAGAAGGGGGTGCGGTCGACACGCGCGCCCTATTGGTCCCACGTTGAAAGGACTGCATAGCGCGGCGAGCATCCTGCGCGGAGCGCAGCTGGGGTGAGTGGCTCGGCTCGGGTGGGGGCGCGTCGTCTTCGAGGCGCAACTGCGGCGCGAGATTGGCCTGCCGATGGCGGCGTGGGAGCGGTGTACGCCGGCCGCGACCGGCCTCGTTCCCGCCACCCGCTTCTGGGGGCGGCGCACCGAAATCCGGTTGCGGAGGTCGTGCGTCCGCGAGAAAGGCGGGTGCGTCGGTGTCTTGCTGTCCAGGTGGAAGTTGCAGTGCGGGATGCTCAGCGGCAGCCACCCGCTTACGCCGGTGCCGGCCATTGTCCGACGCGGCCACGGCGTGTGTCTGCGTATCCGATGCGGCCACGACATGTGTCTGCGGGCCCGGGTCGGAGGAGTTGTCGTCCCCGCGGAATTCGACCAGTTCCGCCGGGATCAGCACGATGGCCTTCACTCCGCCGTACGCGGAAGTCTGCAATTGGACCGACAGCCCGTGCCGTTTCGCGAGTCTGCCGACGACGAAAAGACCGAGGTTTCGTCGTCCGCTGAGCGCCATCTCCTGGAAGTTCGGCGGATTTCTCAGCAGCTCGTTTAGATGTTCTCGATCGTCGAACTTGATTCCGAGGCCTTGGTCTTCCACCTCGACCACGACGCCGTGACCGACGAAGTTGCCGTGAATGGTCACCATGGTCTGCGGCGGCGAGAACAGTACCGCGTTGTCGATCAGTTCGGCGAGAAGATGAACGAGGTCGGCGACTGCTTGGCCGAGCACGAATGCTTGCGGCAGCCGGATCGCGCTTACCCGGGTAAGATCTTCGGTCTCCGATACGGCACTGCGGACGATCTGCTCCAGCGCTATGGGCTCGCGCCAGCGACGTCCCGGATTTCCGCCACCGAGGATGAGCAGGTTTTCGGCGTTCCGCCGGGCTCGTGTCGCCAAGTGATCCATCTGAAAAAGCAGTTCGAGATGCTCCGGGTCCTCCTGCTTGGCCTCCGCGATATCGAGCACTTCCAGCTGTCGGCGGACGACCGCTTGACTGCGGTGGGCGATGTCCAGAAATACCTTGTTGAATCCGGCGCGCGTTTGCGCTTCGGAAGCCGCCGCACCCATCGCGACGCGTTGAGCCTCACCGAATGCCTTTGCTACCTGCGCTATTTCGTCGCTGCCGCTGTCGAGGATCGGGGTTTCCGCTCCGATATCGATCTGCTGGCCATCATGCAGACGTTGAATCAGGGAGGGCAACGTCGAGTTCGCCAGCTCCATGGTCCTTGCCTGCAACGACCGCAAGCGGCGAACGAGGCGATCGGCCAGTAGGATCGCCAGTAGGAATGCTCCGACGGCAAGCACCGCCGCCGCGGCACCTGCCCAGATGGATCGCTGAATCGCGGCGTCCGCGGATGCCGCGCCGACGGCGTTGGCATGTTTCACTTGATCGCTGAACAGTCCGAAGAGCTCATCGTCGACAGCCCTGGCAGCGGCCTCCCACTCGGCGTAGGGAATCGACAGCGAACCCTGCGTCGCGATCGTGTCTTCAGCAGAGGTTGCGATCCGCCACTGGGCTGTGTCGGTGAGACGGGTCAACCGGGCGCGCTCGTCGTCTGTCATGGTTGCGCCGAGTGCCGTGAGCTGATGCCTATACGCACCGACCAGGTAGGTGAACATCCGCAGTGGCTCCGGTGCCAAAGAACCCTCCCCGGCGATCAACGCCGCGGTGGCCATCGCTCGGGAATGAAGGTCGGCCATTCGAGACAGGCCGGCTGTCGTCATGTATGCAGCCGAGACTTCCGGATCGAAGGTGAGCGGAGCCGTCTGTTCGTATCCGGCGGCAGTGGCTTCGACCAGACTGGAGAAGTGCTTGTCCACCGCAGCGATATCGGTCTGCCCGGTGTCCACAGCGCGCCTGACCGTGGACGTGTTCGTGCCCATATTGGCCAGGAACCCGGCGAAGTCGAACGAGATATCCGGGTTCAGTTCCTGCAGTCGAGGGCCCAACTCGGCCATCACCGCCAGCGATTCGTCAGATCTGCCCCGCGCGGCCGACAAAGTCGCGGAGGAATGCGGGGCGCCGCCGAGGACGAGGCCACTTGCCAGCCGCTCGTTCTGCATCGCTCGGCTGAAGCCGGTCAGCCGCTCGATCTGTGCGGTGGTGAAGCGTACGAAGCGCTTCGCATCGATCGCTTGCCTCACCAATCCCGTAATCGAGATGGTCCCGAAAATGGTCAGCGCCACACAGGGAATGAGTGCGATGGCCAGGACGGAGACGCGAATGCTTCGGGGACGCCTCCGACGCAACTTTCTCCAGAGACCACTCTCCGGACGCGCCGGTCGCTCCAGGGGCGACTTCATTGCCGTGCTCCAAATATGTTTAGTATGCATCAATGTCACTCAACGGACGGCCGCCTCGGCCTATAGCGCCCACTTCTCGTTCGGACACATATCGTTTGCCGCCGCAAGTTCTCGTCGAGGTCGACGAGCACGCGCACCGTATAGGCCGTAGGAGCGTGTGGCACGGCATGGTCACGTCTCAGGGGGCCGCGCCACCGCATTGTGTCGGTGTCCGGCTGTGCCGACGGACCCGCCGCGCGGACTCCTTGGGGGAACCGCGCCGGGGCCCTCGGGTACGGGGTCAGCTCGGCACCTGGCTCTGAGGGGCGTCCAGTAGGCTGGTTGCCGACTGCAACGTGTTGTGCAGGAGCATTGCGATGGTCATCGGACCTACTCCTCCTGGCACAGGAGTAATCGCACCGGCTATCGCGGCGACGGAGGTGAACTCGACATCGCCGCGTAACCCAGCGGCGGTGCGGTGAATTCCGACATCGATCACCGTGGGCACCCGGCTTGACGGCTCGAGCGTTGATCAAGCCCGGTACACCCGCAGCGGCGATGAGGATGTCGGCCTCGCGGGTGACCGACTCCAGCTGGCGAGTTTTGGAATGCACGATGGTGACCGTGGCATTTCGCTGCAGTAGCAGATGGGCCAATGGCTTACCGACGAGTTGAGACCGGCCCACGACGACCGCGCGAGCACCGCTGATCGAAATTCGCGCGGCATCCAGCAGTTCGATGACGCCGGCAGGTGTACACGGACGCAGTCCCGGGAGTCCTTGCGCGAGTCGTCCCGCGCTCGTCGTGGTCAGTCCATCGACATCTTTGGCCGCGGGGACGCACTCGATGACATCGGCTGCGTTCAGGTGCGGCGGTAATGGGAGCTGGATCAGGATGCCAGAGACGGCGTCGTCCTCGGCCAACGCGCGCACGACTCCCTCGATTTCTTCCTGCCTCACCTCCGCGGGCAGATGCCGATGGTGGTCCACCATTCCTGCCGCTGTGCACTGTTTGCGTTTGCTGTTGACATAGACGTGCGAAGCTGGCTCGTCGCCGACCAGTACGGTGGCGGGGCCGGGACGCCTACCGTGTGAGGTGAACATCACTTCCGTCGCCTCCGCCACGCGGCTGCGGATCGTCTGCGCGACGGCTTTACCGTCGATGATTGCGGCTGTCATCTTTCTCGCTTTCTGCTACAGAATGGTGGGTGAGGCGCCCCTGCCACCTGAGCCAATAACCCAACTTCTCACTCAGCGCCTCGACCGCGAAGAAATCCGGCGACCCCCACCTGGGCGTGGATCCTCGGCGACGGCCTCGGCGCCGTTCTCAAAGAATCCGCAGGCCGCCGCATGTGGGTCGGGTCGGGCCTGCACAACGAGATAGTCGAACCCGCAGCGCTGGTCGAGCCGCGTCAAAGCGCGCAGAGTGCGCGACGCCTATCTGTTCGACAGCACGTACCAACGGCGCGGTGACTGCTTTTACACCGGCCGCCGCAGTCTCCGGCGCGCTGACCCGGTCAGCGCCGCCTCCTCGATGTCGCGCTGCGGCACATCGTTCACCTCAGAAGCCCCGTTTGATCCACTCGGCCAGGTGCGGAGCTTCGGCCCCGATGGTGGTGCCCTCACCGTGCCCCGTGTAGACCCGAGTGTCCTCCGGAAGGACGAACAGCCGGTCGCGGATGGAGCCGATGATGGTCGGGAAGTCGGAGAACGACCGCCCTGTGGCGCCGGGGCCGCCGGAGAACAGGGTGTCGCCGGAGAACAGGGCCTTCGCCTCGGGCAGGTGCAGGCAGATCGATCCGGGTGAGTGGCCGGGGGTGTGGATGATCTCGAGCACCGTGCCGGCCAGCGCGATGCGCTGACCGGCCGTCGCGTGCCAGTAGGCCTCTCCCGGGTGGGTCATCTCCCACAGCTCACCGTCTCCGGGGTGCAGGACCACGGGTGTGTAGAGCGTTCTGCCGAGTTCGGGTGCGAAGGTGACGTGGTCGTTGTGCCCGTGGGTGCACACCACTGCGACGACGTTGCGGCCCGCGACAGCCTCGATGATGGGCTTGGAGTCGTGCGCGGCGTCGATGATCACGACCTCGTCGTCGTCCCCGACCACCCAGACGTTGTTGTCGACCTCCCACGAACCGCTGTCGAGCTCGAACACCCCCGAGGTGACGACCTGGTCGATGCGCAGCTCGCCACTCACAGGACAACCACCGAACGCAGCACGTTCCCGGCGTGCATGGTGTGGAACGCTTCCTCGACCTCGTCGATCTTGATGCGCTCGGTGACGAATTTCTCCAGCGGCAGACGCCCCTGACGGTAGAGATCCACCAGCACCGGGAAGTCGCGGTCGGGCAGGCAGTCGCCGTACCAGGACGACTTCAACGCCCCGCCGCGGGAGAAGAAGTCCAGCAGCGGCATCTCCAACCGCATCTCCGGCGTGGGAACACCGACCAGCACAACCGTGCCCGCCAAGTCGCGGGCGTAGAACGCCTGCTTCCATGTCTCCGGGCGCCCGACCGCGTCGATCACGACATCGGCGCCGAACCCGCCGGTGAGCTCCTGCACCGCAGCGACGACATCAGCGTCGGTGGCATTGATGGTATGGGTCGCGCCGAGGTCGGTCGCCCAGGCCAGCTTCTTGTCATCCCGGTCCACCGCGATGATCTTCGAAGCACCCGCCAGCCGCGCGCCGACGATCGCCGCGTCACCAACGCCGCCGCAACCGATCACCGCCACCGAGTCCCCACGGCCGACCGCGCCGGTGTTCACCGCGGCACCCAGCCCGGCCATGACACCGCAGCCCAGCAGCCCGACCACCGCCGGATCCGAGGCGGGGTCGACTTTCGTGCACTGACCGGCGTGCACCAGCGTCTTCTCCGCGAACGCACCGATGCCCAGCGTGGGAGTCAGTTCGGTGCCATCCAGCAGCGTCATTTTCTGGCCGGCGTTGAACGTGTCGAAGCAGTACTGCGGCCGACCGCGCTTACAGGCCCGGCACTGTCCGCACACCGCGCGCCAGTTCAGAATGACGAAGTCGCCGACCTCCACCGAGTCGACATCCTCGCCCACGCTCTCCACGATGCCGGCGGCTTCGTGGCCGAGCAGGAACGGGAAGTCATCGTTGATGCCGCCTTCGCGATAGGTCAGGTCGGTGTGGCAGACCCCGCACGCAGCCACCGCGACGACCACCTCACCCGGACCCGGATCTGGGATCACGATGTCGGCGAGCTCGACAGGCGCCCCCTTCGAGCGGGCGATCACACCGCGTACCTGCTGTGGCATGTTGCTTCGGTTCCTTCATCTCGAGCTGAACAGTCATGCGCTTGAGCGAGCATGTTCTTCGAGGAGGCTAAATCCGACCGGCCACTCTCGTAACCTAGCCAAACGGCCAGTGGAAACTGTCCACAACGACAGGTGGCCCGTCAGGGGTCGACCTTCCACGCTGCGGCTGGCCATAAGGAGTCGATGGATGCTCGTTGCGAGAAGCGGAGAGCGCCTGACCATCAGGCAGGAGCAGCATTCCGCCACCCACAAGCGGCTACTCGATGCCGCGAACGACGTTTCCGAACGCGGTTGATCCGAGCTGCACCGCGGCTTCGACCGGCTCGACGCACCCTCGCATGGAATCATCCGGGTGTCCGCGTGCCGATTTCCGGACACGACAGCCGTCCGCGGCTCGATCATCTCCACCGGGCCCCGGCAGCAGCTCGCGCCCTGTCGAACTAACCGGGGGTCAGCGGTGGTGACCGAAACGGCAGCACCGCTGACCCTCCGCCCGCATGCCGTTCAGCAGGAATGCCAAGTAGCGTCGCCAGTTCTCGAGTCCACCGGGCCGGTCAAGTCAGCCACTGCGTGAACCATCGTCATCGCAGCGTAGACATCGACGGCTGCTATCTCCGGACGAACCGCGCCGGCACTCCTGGCACGGTCGAGAAGTCTTTCCATCGCCGGCCTTATCCGATCCTCGAACCAGTCACCGACGATCGTGTCTTCTTGCAATTCAGTCGCGGCGGAAGCGAATCCTCTGTTTCCGGCCACTAGCTTGCAAGTCCGTTCCAAGCATTCGATCATCCCCTGCCAGGGGTCAGGGTTCCTGGCAGTCGCGTCGGTACCTCGGTGAGCTCGGCCAGGTAACCCTCGACGACTGAACTGAAAGTAGCCAGCCTGCAGTGCGATTCACCAGTTGAACCACCGGTCGCGCAGTGGCAGCGTGGTTGGTAATCGTTCCATCCGAATGCGCGAGGCACGCCGTCGCCGACGCTGCGATCAGCGCACAGGGATTCTCTGGGAGGCTTGGTGAGAGTGGTGGGCAAGAGAGCCCATATTCGTCGGACACTTCCGGCCCCCGCATCGTGATGTCCGCCTCGAACGCCACCGTCCGGCCAGATCGCGCACTCGGACCGGCGCGATTCCATCCTATGCCGTAGCTCGGACGCCGGCCCGAGCTGCGATGGCTACCGCCTCTCCGCGGGTGGTGACGTTGAGCTTCTTCAAGATCGCCGCCACATGAAACTTGACGGTGCTCTCACTGATGCGCAACTGCGAGGCGATTGTCTTGTTACGGTTGCCGGCCACGAGATGGCCGAGAACCTCGATCTCTCGCTGATTCAGAGTCGCGAGCTCGCTGTCGTGATCTCGGACGGGCGGCGGATCAAGCGGTATGACGATGGTCACGCGACTCCCCCAATCGGGGATTATCTCTATGTCCAGCCCACCCCGCAAGATCTCGATCCGCCCGGACAACTGGCGTGAAAGGGTGTTCTCATCGACCGCGCCGCAGCCTTGGTCACGGACCTCGACGATCAGATTGGCGCCGTCGCAGGTCCAGCCCACACGCAACCGCGATAGGAATGGTTGCGCTATGAACGCTAGAGCAATAGCCCGAACCATCGCCCGAGCCGCATGAGCGATTTCTCCGGGAACCGGCCTTGCGTCCACAGGCGGTTCTACGTATTCGACGGGGATGTCCCGGAGGAGAGGCTTGAGTTCGCCCTGCAAGCGAGCGAAGGCGGTGGTGACCGCTTCCTCGGTGAGCGCCCGATCGGCTTCACCGGCCGCACGCAGTGCGACGAGTGCCGTGGTAATCGTTTCAGTCGCGATGATGCGCGCACGACGGTCGTCGAGGTCATTGGATCTCAGAGTCGTGAGAACCGATGTCAGTGCGGTCTCGTGCGCCACTGTCAACTCAGTGATCGTGCGGGCGCGCTCGACGGACGCCGCGCGCGAATCGGCGAGGTAGGCGGGGCTGGCCTGGACCACTTGCTGTTCGATCGAGGTGGCGACGATTCCGAAAATCGCCGCGAGATCCGCACCGGAGCGCAGTCTTTCGCCTGGAAAACGAGGCGCAAGTAGCAAGAGCGTGTCGCCGGTGTCTCGGACCGCCCACACCGGTCGCCGATCCCCCGCCACGACCGCGACGCCGTCGAAGGTCGCGCCGAGCGCAAGGGTCTGGTTCAGAGCGTCCAGTTCATCAATGGTCACCCGATCCACGATCTCAGCGGCGCCCGAGACCTTGCGTGGACGACCGGTGCATTCCCGGGTGAAGATCACCAGCGCGCTGTGCTCCCAGCGATCACCGATCAACTGCGAGAACCGCTGGGCGATTTCAGGCAGTGGACCTGCTATCACGTGACGGAGATCCACGAAGTGTTCAGGACAATGCGCTGGCGAAGTATACACAGGGCTGACCACGTTCTGACGTTACAATAATCAGGCACTCATCGCTACCGGCGTTTCGACCAGTGGAACCTGCTCATGGCCAGGGCGAGCTCGAAATCGCGAATTGCGGACGCGGAACCGAAGACGAGACCGTCGAACCTCAGAAGCATGCTGACGATCATCCTCGAAAATAAGGCCGATTCCGGTATCGCTCATCGCACCCCTGCTCGACGCGCTGTCCGCTCGCGGGTGATTTCTTCGAGACCGCACCTGTCGCAACTTGATCGAAACAGGTCGAGAGCCTTATGGACGCGCCGGTCGAGACCAGCGCCGAAAATGACTACGCCGCAACGACTTTCCGTAGTCATGGTCTCGTTACGGCGCCGGCGTCGAGCGGCCGCCGAAGAAGCGGCCGAGCGGCGGTTGGACCCGCGGTCCTTCGCCGCGGGTCCGGTACCCGAACTCGAGCAGTGTATGTCTCGGGCCCGATCTGCCCGCAACGCAGTGCCCGACTCGGATCGGGTGAAACAAAAGTATCTATGAAAGCTGGGGGTCTCGGCCCACCCGGCCCACGTCCCGCCGGCTGTACCGATTCCTGTCCGTAGCCGAAACCCATCCGCGCTCAAGGTTCTACGGAGATACGCTAACCTTCGGTAAAGGTGAGCGAAGAGCTCTCCACTGGAATCGTATGCAATCGATGGCCGAAGACGACCCGCTGCGCACCCGCCGTGACCTGGCAATATCAGTCCCGGCGGAGTTGGAGGCCGCGGGATTCGAGGATGCCGTGGAAATCGGCCGTGGCGGCTTCGGGATCGTATACCGTTGCCGACAGATCTCGCTCGACCGCACCGTGGCGGTGAAGGTATCCACCGCCGAATTGGACGCCGACAACCAGGCGAGGTTCATCCGGGAACAGCGGGCGATGGGTCGGTTGACCGGCCATCCGAACATCGTCACCGTACTGGAAGCCGGTGCCACGGAAAGCGGTCGTCCTTATCTGGTGATGCCCTATCACCCCCTCGACTCCCTCGACGCATGGATCCGCAGGCACGGCCCGCTCCCGATCGTGGACGCGTTGGCGATCGGAGTGAAAATCGCCGGCGCTCTCGCCAGCGCGCATCGTCTGGACATCGTGCACCGGGATGTGAAGCCGGGAAATATTCTCCTCACCGAGTACGGCGAGCCGGCGTTGACCGACTTCGGCATAGCGCACATCGCCGGAGGGTTCCGGACCTCAGCGGGCACCCTGACCGGCTCACCGGCATTCACCGCACCCGAGGTCTTGGAGGGCGGTGACCCGACGGCCGCCGCAGATGTCTACGGGCTCGGCGCCACCCTGTTCTGTGCGCTCACCGGGCACGCCGCGTTCGAACGTCGCAGTGGCGAGAACGTCGTGACCCAATTCCTGCGCATCGCCACCCAGCCCGTACCGGACCTGCGAGACAGCGGCATACCCGACGACGTGTCGGTGCTCGTCGCAACGGCCATGAGTCGTGACCACAACGACCGGCCCTCCGCCGAAGCGCTCGGGGAGACCATCCGGCAGATACAGCGGCGCCACGGATTTCCTGTGGACGAGATGGCGCTGCGGGCCGAATACGATTCCGAAGGTCACGGCACGGGCAATCGAACAGCGGATCAGCGCCGGATAGCGGCCGCTGTTCGCCACAATGGCGGCAGCTGCGGAAATCTGCCGTTGAAGTTGACCAGTTTCATCAACCGGCGTACCGAACTGGCCGAGGTGAAGAGCCTCCTGTCGTCGTCCCGGCTCGTGACGCTGACGGGCGTCGGGGGCGTCGGGAAGACACGGCTCGCGCTGCGAGCCGCGTCCAACGCGCAACGCGACTTCGCCGACGGGGCGTGGTTGGTCGAATTGTCCGATGTATCCGACACCTCACTGCTCGTCGAGGTCGTGACAGCGACACTCGGATTGCGCGATGAGTCGGCGCGCCCATTGCTCGATGTTCTGGTCGACTACCTACGTCCGCGTGACATGTTGGTCGTTCTGGACAACTGCGAGCAAGTAGTAGAAGTAGTCGCGGAGTTGACCGAGACCTTGCTGCGGACGTGCCCGAACCTGCGGATCTCGTCACCAGCCGGGAGCCCTTGAACATCGCGGGGGAGGCTGTGCTCCGGATACCACCGCTGACGGTCCCCGATCCGGATCGGGAACCGGCGCTCGCGGGGTTGCCTCGGTTCGACGCGGTGACGTTGTTCGCCGACCGCGCGGCAGCAGCGGTGCCGGGCTTCGAACTCGACGAGGACAACAAGGCCGCCGTAGCGCGGATCTGTGCACGGTTGGACGGCTTGCCGCTTGCGATCGAGCTGGCCGCAGCCCGGCTGCGCACGATGTCGCCGGAACAGATACTGACACGGCTCACAGATCGATACTCGCTGCTGACCCGCGGCAATCGCACCGCGCCGACGCGGCAGCAAACGCTCCTATGGTGCATCGACTGGAGCTACCAGCTGTGCACCCCGGTCGAGCAGCGGTTATGGGCACGGCTGGCGGTGTTCACCGGCGCCTTCGAGCTCGACGCCGTCGAGCAGGTCTGCGGCACCGACATGGCGCCGCAGACTGTGCTCGACGCGCTGTCCGCGCTGGTGGACAAGTCGATCGTGGTCCGGGAGGGCGACGACCCGCTCGTACGCTTCCGCATGTTCGAAACTTTGCGCGACTACGGTCGGCACAAACTGCGCAAGATCGGCGAATACCAGAACCTACGCCGCCGCCACCGCGACTGGTACCAACAATTGGCGCTGGAAGCGGAAGCCGAATGGATCAGCGAAAGGCAGCCCGACTGGATCGCACGCCTCGACCGCGAGCAACCCAACCTGCGCGATGCGCTCGAAGCCTGCCTCTCGGAGGACACCACGGAAGCCGCAGAAGCGGGGCTGCGTACCACTGCGGCATTGTCCGAGTTCTGGTTCTTCCGTGGACTGAACGGAGAAGGACAGGTATGGCTCAACCGCGCCCTCGGCCGGCCCCATGCTCGATCAATACCCGACCGCGTCGAAGCGCTGCGCGCAAGTAGCCAACTCGCCGTCGGACAGCTCGATCTGGAGGCTGCGACCGCCGCCATGGAAGAGGCGCAGGTGTTGGCCGAACGCTCCCCCACTCCCATGATCCAGGCTCACGTGGCCTACGCCGTCGGTATGCTGTCCCTCATACGCGGCGATACTGCTCGCGGAATCTCATCGCTGAAGCGCGTGATCGAGATACTCGGAGCGCAGAAGACCGCGCTTCTATACGTCAGCACCTTGCAATGCCTCGGTTCGGTGTACGAGGTGGATGGCGACATGGCGCAGGCCAAGAAGCTTTATGAAGAAGTTTTGGCCATAACCGAAGCATGTTCAGAGACGTTTTATCGCTGCGCCGCCCTGCGGGGCTTGGCCGTTGCCGCATGGCAGCATGGCGATACGGACCACGCGCAGCAGTTGATCGAGAAAGGGCTGCGGCTCAATCGTCGACTGAAAAGCCCATTTCTCGCTGCATTGGATCTTCAAGCGCTGGCATGGATGATCAAGAGCAGCGGCAATGCGGAGCGCGCTGCGGTTTTGATGGGAGCCGCGCACAGTCTCTGGCCAGCAGCTAGGAGTGCAACTACCGGCTTTATCGACTGGTCCCCCGTACATCAGGAATATGAGCGGACGACACGTCGCGCCCTCGGTGACCGCAAGTTCGAAATCGCTTTTCGGCGCGGTCGGACGATGGGAATCGACCGGGCCATCAGTTACGCCCTCGACGAACAGTGCCCCGACACGTCGCCGGGCCCATCCGCCAGATTGACGAAGCGAGAGCGGCAAGTCGCCGATCTCGTCGCCCAAGGTCTCAGCAATAAAGAGATAGCCGCCAAGCTGGTGATATCACAACGCACCGCCCAAGGGCACGTCGAGCACATACTCACCAAACTCGCCTTCACCTCGGGCGCCCAGATCGCAGCCTGGGTGGTGGAAAACGCGCACCAGCAGAGGCGATGAGCGGACCACGGGCCGCCGTGGCCGCTACCGGCGCACGGCGTTCTCGCGTCAGTTGGGTAGGCGCGCCACCCGCCCGTCCGATCCGGTACCTCAGCTCACCTAGTAGATTGGAAGTTCCTAATGTCGCACACCCTCGTCCGGTCCACCGGCCATCCGGAAGGTGAACGCTGATGCGGAAGTCGAATGTCGCCCTCGTGGCGAGCGGCGCCGTCCTCGTTCTCGGTGCGCTGGTGATTCGTTTGGTGGTCTATCCGGCGGCCACCAAGGTCCCGTCCGACCTCGACGTGCTCGCCGAGATGACCGGCACAGCCATCGTGCTCGATCAGAACGCGATGGCGTAGGGCTCCACCGCTCCGCTGTACAAGCAGGTCGACGCGCAGGCGACGCGAAGCTTGAAGGCCCAGCACGTAACCGACGACACCCTCGTGGTCCGCGACGACGTCACCGTCACGACCGCGGACGGCTCATCGCCCAAAGTCAGCAGCCGCACGTGGGCGGTCTCGCGCGCCGACGGCGCACCCAGGCCCGCCCCGGACGGGTGGAAGGTCGATCAGCACGAAGGCTTGGTGGTGACGCTGCCGACTCCGCCGCAGGAGCGGGACTACACCTTCTGGGACGCCATGACCGCGCGCCAACTCTCTGGTCTTCCTGGACCGGGGCGAGATCGGCGGCCGGGACACCCTCCACTATCGGACCATCGGCGATGGGCCGATCACGGACGAGGCCCTGGTTTCCGCCTTCCCGCCGGCGCTGCCCTCGGAAGCCGTGCTGGCGATGGCGCGGAGCGCGCCCGGTGCGACCACAACTCCGGCGACGGTTGCCGCACTGCCACCGCTCGTACCGCTGAACTACCTCGCGAAGACCGAAACGGACCTCCAGGTGGACGAGGCCACCGGGCTCGTGCTCCGCGTGGCGCAGAAGCAGCAGATAATGGCCGTGCCCGCGGGCACCGACCAGCGCATCCCGCTCACCACCGTCGAACTCGCCTCCACCGAGGACAGCGTCGACGAGGCCGTCGGTCAGGCGGGAACGGTCGGAACGCTGCTGTGGTGGATCGGTATCGGCGGGCCGCTGATCTTCGGAGTGCTCGGTGTCCTGCTGATCGGCATCGCGGCGCTCCGCCACACCCGCGGTGACCGGCACGTGGTTCCGGCGCGGGCCGACATCCCAGACTGACAGCAGGCAGCCAGATCCCGGCCGGCGCCGACTGCTCGGCCGGGATCTCGGCGTGCGAAGCAGGCGGATCACGCTGCGGTGCAGGCCTGCCGCTACGGCGCACGTCATCGGGCGGCTTCACCAGCGCGAACGGAAAGGTGCCGCGCGTTCTCGTGGAAGATGTAGCCGAGCGACCGCTCGTTAGCGCGTGGTGCATCGCCGAATCCGCCTCGAGCAGCAGCTTATACACGGTGCCGTCGAAACTGTGCGGGCCGTCGCAGGCGATGCCGATGCCAGCGCTGCCGGGAGTGATGCGGATGGATGTGCGGCGGGGTGCCCAGCGACACCATGGCCGGGCGCAGTGCGGCCAGGTACGCCACCAGCAGCGGCGCCTACAGCACCTCGTGCCCGAACGACCAGCCGCGTGCCGACAATGTTCACGCTGTGGCCGAGGTCGCCGATCAGCACCGCGAGTAGCCCGATGTGCGGCAGCCGCAGCGACGGCTCCGAACTGCCGGTCACCATCGAGTAGGCGACCAGCGTCAGCAGCGCTGCGCGCCCAGCACCGGGTACGCCACCGCGATCAGCGCGCCGGGCACCGATCCGGAGGGGCTCGAGACGGGGAGAGGACGAAGGTCCAGGAGGCCAGCAGCGCGCCGAGCCCGATCAGTCCGGAGTCGAGCATAGATCGTGGTTGGCGCGAACCTGCCTCGGCCGCAGCCAGAGTGTGGCGCGGCGCCGATTCCGGCGTAACCGGTCACAGCGCAGACGTCGTCCAGCGGGTGCAGCCCGGCGCCGATGTCGCGCAGTATGGTGCCCGCGGCGAACGCCACCACGGACGCGGAGAGCAGGTACACGGCAGCGGGTGAGCCGGGCGCTACCATCGCAGCCCGAACCCGATCATGCCGAACGAACCGAGCTGTAGATCTCCGTCCTCCGGTGAGGAAGAAGGCTCGGAGTGCTCGTACCGGCGCAGCCGCCTCCTCCGGGTCACACGAGCCGAGGTGACGGGGAGCACAATAGGCTCGACAGGGGCGAAGTTTCCTTCGAGGCCGGAAACTTCGATCCGAGAAATTCGGCAGTCCGCGAATCGGCTTCGCGAGAGTCGCTCTTCCCATATCGGTATTCGCCCGATGACGCCGAAGAGACAAATGTTCCTTGGCTGTTCTAGCGCTTCTCTTCACTCTGATCCGCTGCGTCCGCGGTGGCTCGACCCAATTTCGCTAGGGCATGGAGTGAACAAATCAGCGAAACAGTGCCGGTCCGGCAGAGCGTGTTCTCGTGGTTGGCAGCGGTATCGCCGGTCTGACCGCGGCTTCCGCCTTCGGACAGGCCGGGGTAACCGTCGACGTGGTGGACATCTCCGATCGGGCGGTGGGGACCGCGATCGGCCTGCAGAACCGTGGCCCGGACGTGCTGGCCGCCATCGGCGGGTCCTCGACGACGAGGACGCGGTGGCACTCGCCGAGGAGATGCAGAATGCGATTTCCGTCGCCGAGGGGCTGAGCAGTTTCAACCGGCGACGGCACGATCGATGCAGGCTGGTCGTTGAGACGAGCCAGGAACTGTCGCGGCTCCAAGCCGAGGGCATGAGCCGCCGACGAATGGCCGTCATTCGCCGCGACCGTGCGCTGAAGACGCTGAACGAACCCTACTGATTCACAGGGCCGAAGGCGGCATCGGCAGTGGCCGGATGCCGCCTTCTCGGTATACGAGCAGGAAACCCCGCTGCCGCCGGCACCGGATCGGTGCCGGCGGCAGCGGGTAGACCTCGTGGCGGCAACCGCCGTCAGTGGCAGCTGGAGCGTCCCGGCGACGGCTCGGCATCCACCATCCGCATGAACAGCGGGTGGAAGTTGCGGCAGATCTCCAGTTCCGTCTTGGTCCAGGTCGTCGGGTCCTTGGCGTAGCTTTCGTAGCTGCCGTCGCATGAGACCGGGAACCGCGGGAATCCAGTCCTCCTGCAGCCAGTAGTCGGCGTCGGCACCCGCGACTTCCTCGGCGACCGCGCGAACCTCGGGAGCATCCAGCGCGCACAGCCGACCCTCGTCGATGATCGTCACGGTGTCGCCGTCCACGGTCTCGACGGTCATCGTCGGGAAATTCAGGTGCACGTGCCAGTGCCCGGTGAGTTCGCCCGCAAGAGCCGCCTCCCGTTCGGGAGCGCTCGTGATGATGGTGCCGAACCCCAGGTGGATCACACCGCTGCGCATGCACTCATAGACACCGCAGACCCAGCCCGTAAGGAACTCCGCGCGTGGGCGGTGGATCTTCGGGTTGGTGCCGATCGACACCTCCCAGAACCACATCAGGCCCGGACCGGGATAACCGGGGTACTGGACGTTCTTGGTCTTCTCATCTAGTGCCAAGGCCGCGCAGTTAGCGGGTGGGCTGGGTTTGTCAACCGGCGTGGGATGGTGAGTTGGGACAGCGGAACTGCTGGTAAAGAGGTGTTGTCC
>NZ_JBFAXY010000058.1:0-18017 GCF_040681035.1 Nocardia sp. NPDC051911 | reverse complement strand
AAAAGCCTCGGCTGGAAGACGCCCGCTGAAGCCTTCACCGAGCAGCTACGATCGCTCCAACAAACCGGTGTTGCGACGACCGATTGAATACGGCCTGGCTGCCCGCGTCGGTATGAAATATCAGGCCGGGCTCGACCGGATGCCCGTAGTGGCCGCGCCGCCACACCGCCATGTTGAGAGCTTTGTCCACCAACGCTGTCGTCTTCGTGGCCGCGGCGGTCCAGCCCACGATCGCGCGAGAGTAAGCGTCGAACACGAACGCCACATACGCCCATCCGGTCCAGGTCGAGACGTAGGTGAAATCCGCGACCCACACCCGGTCCGGAGCGGGGGCGGTGAAGTCGCGGTTGAGCTTGTCGGTGGCGCGCACGCCGTCCTTGCCCGGGATCGTGGTGCGATGCTTGCGGCCTCGCACGACACCGTTGAGCCCGAGTTCGCCCATGATCCGGTCGACGGTGCAGAACGCCACGTCGTGACCTTGGCGGCGCAGGTAGCGGGTCATCTTGCGGCGGCCGTACATTTGCTCGGGCTTGCCCGCGAGGTCTCGTAACGCGTTCTCGAGGTAGGCGTCGGTGGCATCGCGGGCCGAGGGTGGTCGGTGGCGGGCTTTGCGGTAGGTCAGCGGCGCGATCTGGACTCCGTGCGCAGACAGCGCGCGGCAGATCGACTCGACGCCGTAGACCTGGCGGTACTCGTCGATGAACCCGACTATCACCGGTGTCGCGGGTCGAGTTCCCGGATGCTCCTATGTCAAGCCATCTGCAAAACAACCGTTTCCGTATTCGCGGGGCAGGTCTGTGCGGCGACTCGCTCGTCGGTGATCAGGGAACGGAAGACCACGTCGGACAGACGTCGGCGCAGCAATCGCACGGCCTCGACGCGGGTCTTGCCGCGGCCGACGAGCTTGTCGACGTAGTCCTTGCCGGGCCCGAGGCCGCGGGTCTGGGTGAGTGCGATCATGTGCAGGGCGCAGTTGATCCAGTGATTGCCGCCGCGGTTGAGGCGCACCTTGCCCGAGGTGGCGCCCGACTTCACCGGGATCGGCGCGGTCCCGGTGAACCGCGCATAAGCATCCTTGTTCCGGAACCGCCCGGCCCCAGCGGTTTCCCCGATGATCACCGCGGCCGACAGTACTCCGCAGCCGGGGATGGCGAGCAGGCTCGCGCTAGCGCCCGGACCCAGTCGCGCAGTTGGCCTTCCTGATCGTTGACTTGTCGGGTCAGCTCCCGGCAGCGTGCGGTCATCTGCCGTGCGAGCCGGGCGACCAGCCCGTCGAAGCCGGTCAGTCGTTGCGCGAGGTCGTGGGTTACGCAGTAGCGGCGCAGCCCGCGGGAGGGGATCTCCAGACCGGGGTCGAGTTCGTGCAGGTGCCAGCGCAGACGGTCGGTGCGCTCGGTGACCGGGATGTGGCGGTAGTCCGACAGCAGCTTCACCTCTCGTGCGGGCCCGTCCAAGCGCGCGGTCGGCAGATCCAGTTCGCGCAACGCGGCATGCGCGACGGCCAGGGCGTCGATCGGGTCGGACTTACCCTTCTGCCGGCTACCTTGGCGGGCGGCGGCCATCAGATGTGTCGGCACCGGGACGACCTCGAATCCCGCGGCCAGCAGATCGCGTTCGAACCGACGGGTGACATGGCGGCAGTCCTCCAGCGCGAACCTCACGCCGGACCCTTGTTTGGCCCACTCCACGGCCTTGAGATGTTCTTCACTGGTCGTTCCGATCGTCTTCACCGCCAGTCGGCGGCCACCATGGTATGGCTGCGCTTGTGAGCATCTACGCCGATCACGATCAGGCTCAACGGTTTTCGTCCTCTCCGCAGTTCATCCAGATCTGACGAGCCGAGTAAGGGCGGGTACGCGTCAATTGGGCAGTTCACGCGCTCATATCGAGCCACGAACCCCACTGGCCGGGCCCAGCGGGGCCGCACATCGTGACAAGCCACCAGCATTCGAACGCCCGGGGCAGCGAAAAACAAGCGAACCTCGCTGGGCCCCAACAGCAACGCGAAGAAAGTCGACGCCAGCTTCAGGATCTCGTTGGCCTGCTTGAGGTCGCGGACCTCTCGCCGCGGTTCGGTCAGTTCCTCGCGCTCGGGCGCGGACAGGCCCGCGCCGGCCGCTTCGCTCGGCCCTCGGCCAACGCCTTCTTGATCCAGATCCGCAGCGTCTCGAAATGGACATCTACCAACCGCGCGATTGCCTGCGCAGCGGCATACGGGGTGCCGTACTCATCGAGGCGCTCGAGAGCCAGACGCACAGCCTTCTCACGAACCTCGGGGGTAGCGCTTCGACATGATGGGAACCATCTTCCTCTAGGAGGAAGCGGTCCCCGACTCGTGACGGTTCAAATCCCACCACCTTCGCAGCCCCGACACGGCACCGCAGGCACCCAAAAGGCGCAGGCCGAGCGCACTGAGCCAAACGCCCGCTACACTGTCGCCCAAATCACCGAAACCTTCGGCGTCTCCCGCGAAACCATCTACCGTCACCGACCACCTGTAACAAGCAGCTACGGCATATCCGCCCGAAATGCGGCGCGTTCTACGGCTACCTGAAGCCCGTTGTCTTTCAAGTCCTCAGGGAAGGAAGGTACCCCGGGGTCATCCATGGTTCCGATCAGTGCTCTCCATGGGTCGTCGACTATGTCTGTGAAGAAGAGTGTGTTCCCGGCAGTAGGTTCTCAGAGAGCGCGATCGCGGCGGAGCGGTCGAGGGTTGCGTGTCGAACTGCAAGCCGATACCACACGAAGCCGAACGCTTGGTCGATGATTAAGGGGAGATCGATATCCTCGCCGAGTTCCCCTCGCTGTTGGCCTCTTTGTAGCAACGCTGCCAACGCTTGACGCCGCTCGTCAGTGTAGGTGTGAAGGATCTCGGCGGCTCCAGAATCGGTTTGTGCTTCGGCAAGCAGTGTTCGCAGAGCACGAGCGACCGGGCGGGAGTTGGCTGCTTTGAAGGTGGCTTGCAGGAACGCAGTCATGTCGCCGAGAACGCTTCCGGTATCCACGGTCGGTACGCGCGCGCGGGCTCGTTCACTCAAAGCCTCCGCGACCACGGAAGCCTTGTTCGGCCACCAGCGATAGATCGTCTGCTTGCTGACCCCGGCGGCTGTGGCAAGCGCCTCCATCGTGATGGCGGTGGTGTCCGAAGCCATTAGAAGATCCATCATTGCCTGCAACACTGCCTGGCGGGCTTCCTCGTTGCGGCGTCGGCCAGTATGGGGCCGACGGGAACCTCCGGCCGGTGTCTGCTGTACCAAATCCGCTGCCTCCGTCCCGTTTGAGGATACCGCCTGGCGCGGTCCTGCGAGGTGCCTGCGCCAGCCTCATCACCCCGCCTACCTGTTGGAGTCGGCGCAGCATGCAAACTCCTGAGGCTGGCGAATTCGAGCGGGTATCGCGCACTGTCATCCTCTAATTTATCAGAACGATGCGTCTTGACAACATGATTTGTCAAGACTTACCGTACCGGTATTCTGCGAGGAGGTGCGGGAGTGAGCGGCACGAACAATGCGGTTCAGCCAAGTGGCGGATGCGACTGGCCCGACTTGGTCGAGGAGGTCCTGAACGGCGACTTGGCCGTGATGCTTGCCGACGTCACGCCGGCCGAGGGGGTTGTGCTGAGTCCCCTCAAAAATTTCGGTCTGCAAGACCGTTCCCGGGCCGAGGCGTGCCTCCGAAGTGCTCGCGCTTTCGTCTTCGAGCAATGGGCCGACATCCAGGTCGAAGTCGAGGCCGGCAACGAGTTCGCCACACGTCAGCACACCCTTCTGCGACTGACCCTGCTGAATGCGACTAATGCAGCAGAACAATGGTCCTATCGGACAGGCGGCGGCACCGCTCTGCGCGAGGGCGCTCCGCAACGATCTCTCCGCGACATCCACGCCGCCACTCAGCACGTCCTGATCGGAGACGCCTTCTACAAAGACTTGCGGACGAGCTTTGCTCGGCGTGGCCGAGGGAAAGGCATGGAGTCTGATCGGCCTGGTCTGAAGCTCTGCTCGGTCGCCGGTCGGAAGACGAGCCGACGTCGTGATGAACCCCACCGAAGCGCATCCCTCCGATCGTGTTCCTTGACCAGATGCTCATCTGGTTGAGGAACACGACATGCGGTGTGAGGAATTTGCGCGACAATCTTCTTGTCTGGCATTGCCGGCCCTTCGATCTGGACTCTTAATGGTGCACAAAATAGTCGATAGCGCACTCGTTGTTGCAGATGCCCGTTGCGTGCGGCGGTGCGCGCTTTTCGGTCCTGTCAGGATGGTCGGCATGGGTGGTCACCAACCTTCCCCGCCACTCCCCTTTAGGGCGAGATCACTGCGGGATGGATAGCAGTGTAGCCATCCTCTGGCGTCGCAATGGCTAACTAGGTCTTGGCCGCAGCAAGCTAATGCTGGCTATTGGCCAGACGTTGATCATCTAAAGATCAATGCCGCATCCAATCCATCCGCCGAGCGCTTTGCCGGCGCTCGGCTTACCACAAAGCGTCGCCGTCAAGTCAACTCCTATCTGGGCAAGCCAGCGAAAGGACAGCCATTCCAATGACGAACATTCTCATCACCGGTTGCAGTAGCGGCTTCGGTCAGCGCAGTGCGCTCGAGCTCGCACGCCGCGGCCAGCGCGTATTCGCCACTATGCGTGATCTCACGGCGGCCGAGCCATTGACGCGAGCTGCCCAACAGGAAGATCTACCCCTGTCACTGCACCGCTTGGACGTCACCGATTCGGACTCCATCGAAAGTGCCTTGCAGGAAATCAACGCCGAAGGCGAAATCGATACTTTGGTCAACAATGCCGGTCAGAGAGGTCCCTTAGGGCCGCTGACGACGTTCTCCGACAACGACCTGACGCAGACCTTCGATGTGAACGTACTCGGTGTAGCTCGTATGGTTCGATATGTCGTCCCGTCGATGATCGCCCGCCGATCGGGGACGGTGGTGAACATCAGTTCCATGGCGGGGCTCGTCGGAGCGCCGTTCGAGTCGGCGTACAGCATTAGTAAGCACGGTGTAGAGGCACTTTCCGAAGCGCTGCGCTGGGAGCTGGCGGCACACGGGGTAAGGGTCGTGGTGATCGAACCGGGGGCATACGACACCAACTTCTTTGGTGCCGCGAGATATCCCGCCGCCTTCGCCGACGACCATCCCGAGCGCGAGACATTCGCCTGGATGACGGAGGCCATCGACCGCACGATGATCACTGGGCGCCTGCAGGACCCCAACGAGGTCGTAGAGGCAATTTGCGCGGCAGCTCTCGAATCGGACGACACCTTTCGGCGCGTCGTTGGTAAGGATGCGCAGGCGATCACGGTACTCAAACGCAAGCTGCCCTTCGAACAGTATGAACAAGAAATCCGCCGCATATTCGGTCTGGATCACGGCTCCGGGCCAGCGTCCGCTGACAGCGAATGAGAGACAGGCGTATCCGGTACTAACGCTGATCTGGCCGAGCTCGACCGTGACAGTCTGGAAGCATTCGCCTGTGGCGCGAAACACGGATGGCCCGACCGCTTCGCTGCTCGGGTGCTGGGCGCGCTGGCGGTCGAGCAGTTGCTCGCCCGCGAGTATCTGGTGCGCGCCAAGGCCACCACCATCGCGATGACCGCTAACCAGCTGATGGTCCTGGGCCAAGACCGTAAAGACTGGGCACGGCGCATGAGCGGGTTGCTGCTCGGCGATGTCCGCTATCGTCGTGACAAACAGCCCAGGGATCCCGATCCCGGAAAAGCCGTCCCGGGCGGTGAAATCTACCTGAGCTTCCCAAACTCGGGCATGTCCTCGCCGCCCGGATCGCAGACGAAATCGGGGCCACAACCAGCAATACATGACCGCGAACGCGCTGCAATGCTACGTAGGCACCGCACCGGTCACCCGCAGATCCGGACGCAGCGAATTCGTCGTCAACCGCAGACTCGCGCACAACGCTACCTCGGCGCTGCGGTCCATCGATGGGCGTTCTGCAGCCTGTGCACCTCCAAATGGGCACTCGAGTTATACGACTCCAAGATCGCCAAAGGCAAATTCCACCACCGTGCCCTGCGCGCGCTGGCCAACCGGTGGCTCGACTTCCTGTGGCACTGCCTGACCCGCGGCATCGCCTACAACGAAGAAACCCACGTCAGCAACCGCCAACGCGCACTCGCCGCCTGAGATCGACAGAAGGTGTCTCATCGCAGCACCTCAAGCCGGTCCGGCTCGTCACGACCGCGCGTAGGGCGGTGAAGGGAGATGCAGTCGAGGTGCGCGACGTCGGCATTCATGTGTTCGGTGACAGGCGATGGGTTGTGCACGCGATTTTCAGCGGGCTACCTGCGGTGTCGCCGGCACGGAGCGCCAGCGTGAGGTCCTTGACCAAGAGGGATGCGATAAATCCGGGTGCGAAGTCTCGGCCGCTGGGCGTGCTGTTCACAACGTCGGCGACCGGGTGCCAGATGCGCGCAGCCCCGTTATCGCTGCACGAGCGGGTGAGTCCAGCCCCAGTTGCTCGGCCAACACGACCCCTTCACATGTGGCGGCGAGACAAATCCCGAAGCTAATGTTGCTGACGATCTTCGCGGCTTGTCCGAGTTTGGCACCGCCTAGATGGACGACATAGCTGCCAAAATCCTCGAGGATGGCCGAGCTGATTCGAATGACTCGTCACCGCCCACCATGATCGTCAGCGTCCCGCCATAGCGCCGTTGACTCCTCCGGAAACCGGCGCATCGAGAAAACGAACCGAGCGATATTCGGCAACCGTGTGGAGTCCGCGGGCCTGGTCCACATCGATAGTCCGAGCAATCGATGACAACAGCTTCCGCATCGGCGAGATCGAAGACGCCGTCCCCTGCCTGGGGCAGGGCTTCGGCCACGGAGTCGGCGTTCGGCAGCATAGTGAATACGAAATTCGGAATCCGGGACGGCGGTGGCGATGTCGTCACGACGACCCGGCCGAGCTTGCCGGAGAGCAGGGCGCGCCTGATCGTCCCTGAGCCAGGGTCGAGGCAGTTATTCGGCCGCCATTTGCCCCCTGAGCACGTTTCGACTCGGGTCGAGCCAACCGGCGACAGCGTTCCAATCCTCCGATGTCATTCGAATGCCACGTTGCTCCGATGTGAAACAGAAACAGCACTCATGACTATGTCGAGGACGATCCGTTTTCGAGTACAACTCGGTTCCGCATATCAAGCAATGTACTTCAATCATGGAACAAAATATTCCCAAATACTTAATCGTTAGACGATGGACGAAACTCCGCTTCCAGCGGAGGGGCTTGCATGCAGACAGAGCAGGCCATATGTCGCATTCGACGGCATTGAACTGAATGACCTCGAGTTCACTGCCGACCCGAGGATCACGCCATTGTGAACTACCGTGGCGTCATTGCCAGGGAGTGAGGATGCCGAGCATCCGCACCTCGGGGCGGCCTGAACCGGAGTAGGATATCGTTGAAACAGGCTCAGATAAATGCATCCAATGGATCCGGCTTCGCCTGCCTGCTCATTCAACTGGGACTTCTGATCGGCCCGAAAGTCGTCGTCCAAGCCTGTATCAATTTGGGTTTTCCATACGTGCCTCTCATATTCGTTGCCGAGATGGTCGGTGGGCTCTTTGCGTTACTGGCGGTAGTCTTGATCGCGCCTTCAACATCCGATTCGACCTCTTCGAATTCCACTCGCCCCCAACGGTAGTTGAAGATGCCTTTCCCGTAACTCGTTAACCATTTCGGTATAGCCTTCGCGAGCCTCGCCCAGATGGAACCAAGCCTGGCATCGCAGTTCGGTATCTACTGAATGCAGTACTGTCCACCAAGCCTCGGCGTAGGTTTTTGTGATGTGACTGATGACCTCGCCCAGTGAATGTGTATGCTTCCGTGCGCCTTTCGCGCGAGGCACATGGACCGCCGCCCATGCATCGATCTCACCTATGACTCGATCGATCCTGGCGCGAACTTGCTCACTATCGAAGTCGCGTAGCCGCGGCACCCGGTCGAGTTCGAACCGCATCAATTCGGCATGCAAATCGCCAAGTTCCCGTGCCCATCCAGACAATGGTAAGACGCCGGAGAAGCGCCCGGAGATCGCCTGAAACAGCTGTGCTGGATCCAACAGCGGCACATCGCCCATCGAAGAGGGATGGTCGCCTTGTCGCTCCTCTGGTGACGCATCCCCGTTCAGATACATGGTTCACCACCTCACTTCGACGCATCTTCGGGCGAACTCTGTGAAACGTCCGCATCACCTTCGGGTCAATTCGAGTTGTCAATACCGTACGTCTCGACAAGACGTTTGTCAATACGGTCGGTTCCGGTAAATTTTCCGGTGATCCATCCCTTCTCGACGAGCCTCACTCCTTGGGTGCCGACCGGATCGGAGGGGCCATGATGTCGCAACCGGTCGATATCAACGCTCGAGGACGGTTGACACTCTCCGTCGAAGATTCTGCGGGCTGCTGCTGGATAACGTTGTGCCGCAGGATATTTCGGTGTGGCGAGGAAGTCTGGATGATGTGTTGGCTCGCGTTGGTGGGGTTGTTCGGGCGGGCGGAGCCGCAGGGTGGGCGAGGGCGTATGTGGCAGGGTTGCTGGCGCTGGCGGAGTGGAAGAACTCACGACAGCTGGCCGAGGTCGGCGGGGGCGGTGAGTGCCCCGACGGGTGCCGGCATCTGCTGAACCGGGCGCGCGAGGTGCGCGATCAGGTCCGCGCGTATGTGGTCGAGGCATTGGCTTCACCGGACGGGGTGCTGGTGGTCGATGAGACGGGTTTCGTGAAGAAGGGACTGTGCTCGGTCGGGGTGCAGCGGCAGTGCTCAGGCACCGCGGGCAGTATTCAGATATCGCAACCGACGGTGTCTGCGACACGGGTCAGCTGCACGACACCAACTACCGGCACAACTGGACTAGCGACCAATTAGCTTCGACCAAAGCGGTATGGGACATGCTGGCCCTACATGATCCCCAGTTCCTCAACCCGCAGGAGTATTCCGTCACTGACGCCATCAATCGGTAGGGTCTGCCGACGGCCCTTCCGCCGCCGGTATTCGACTTGCGTCCCGAGTATTATCGCGACTGGCGAGCCCGCGTACCGCCAGTTTTGTTGCCTATGCCACGCATGAGCATCGGGGCGTGCCTTCCGGACTGGGTCGTGCCCCTAGGCTGATCGAATCTCATTCACGCAGATTATTCAGTATTGGCCGGAGCAGATAGGTGGCCTCTTCCGCGGCGGCTGTCTCGTCGAGGGGGGCGTGCCCGACCAGCAGTCGATACCAGATGAAACCGAACGCATGGTCGACCACAAGGGGGAGGTTGGCATCGGTTGTGAGTTCGCCGCGCCGTTGTCCGTGCTCGAGTATCGCGAGCACTACTGATCGACGTTGAGCGGTGTAGGTACGAAGAACCTCGGCGGCATGAGGATCGTGCTGAGCCGCGGCCATCAGTGTTCTGAGTGCGCGCGACACCGGCGTCGAGTTCGCCGCTCGGAACGAGGCCGCCAAGAAGGCCGTGAGGTCTCCTAGTGTGGTACCTGTATCAGTTTCCGGTATCCGGTCGCGGGCGTCGTTTGTCAACGCATCGGCTAGGACCGCAGCTTTGGATGGCCACCATCGGTAGATGGTTTGAACACCGACACCTGCTTCTTTCGCCAGCGCATCCATTGTGATGGTGGAAGAGTGGGGTGCTGTCAGCAATGCGATGGCCGAGTGCAGAATCGCCTGCCGCGCCTCCTCGTTGCGGCGCCGTCCGGTGTGGCGGCGTCGCATAGTCGAGGCTGGCGCGTTGTCGGTGCCGCCTGATGTCTCATTCGTCACCAAGTCAGCGTAGCGCGCGAGTGAACACCACTTTGTCGAGACTGTGGGTCTTGACAATCAACCTTGTCGAGAATTATCCTCTTGGCAACATCACAGCGATCGGAGGCTCTCTCAATGAGTGGTTCGGACGGTTCCAGCGAGCGGCAAACAGGCGTTGTCAGCTGGACAGACGAGGTCGAAACCGTCCTGAGTGGAGACTTGGTGGTCATGTTCGCAAGCGTCACGCCGGCGGGTGGGGTAGTGATGACGCCACTGACGAACTTTGCTCTGCAAGACCGTGCGGATGGCACAGTGACTCTTCTGAGTTCGTTGGCGGCCTGGCGCAAGCTCGCGCGGATACGACGCAATCCTCGGGTCGCGCTCGCCTTCCACACCCGACGTCACGGTTACGCCCACGAACCGCACTACGTGCTGATGCAAGGAACCGCCTCGTTTTCGACCAACGTGGACCGAGCGTGGTTGGAATCGATCGACGCGAACTGGGAACGATTCATGGGACCGCGAGATCGCGGCCTATGGGGTTGGTGGATGAAGGCTTACCAGTGGGAGCGCATCGGCATTCGCGTGGCGGTGGAACGGGTCTCGACATGGTCGGATCTGTCGTGCCGAACGGAGAGGGTGGTGCATGGAGTACCCACACCGGTTGGTCTGCTGGCATCGCAAAAACCGCCGGGCAAGGGCACCAGTCCCAGGGTTGATATCGCCCAGGTGGTGAGGCGAGTCTCGAAGCTACCTGACGCGCTGCTCGGCTGGGTCGACGGGGACGGCTTCCCGATGGTGGTGCCCGTCGGTGGAGTTCGGCAAACCGAGCACGGAATTGCGCTCGATATTCCCCAAGGGCTCGTTCCGGGTGGTGGCCGACGTGCGGGTTTGACAGCGCACTGGTTCAGTAAGGCCGCGCTCGGCCAAGAGCAGCGCCTCTACACCGGCTGGCTCGAAGCGGAGGCCGGGGCCGATGAGGTGTCGTACGCACCCCACACACAGGCGGGATATCGGCTACCGCCGTCGAAACTGCTGTATCGGGTGGTGATCGGCGGCATTACCCGCTACGGACTGCGGCAAGCTCGCCGATCAGGCTTCGTCTCCGACATAGCCAGCACATGATGTGCCGTCTTGATCAGCACCAAGTTATCCACTGCAATGAGGCAAAGGACACGAATGACAAGCAACTACAGGGCAGCCACGGCCATCCTCAACGAGACCGAGCTGCACTACGAGACGCGCGGAGACGGTCCACCTATCCTGTTCATCTCCGGCGCATTCGGTGACGCCGGTGGATGGGAAGCGGTGAGCGAGTCGCTTTCCGAAACCAACACCGTGATCACCTACGACCGACGCGGAAACTCCCGCAGCCCTGCGCCAGATGGCTGGACGGCGACGTCGCTGCACCAACAGGCGGGTGACGCGGCAGCTCTGCTGGAGTTCCTGGACGTAGGACCGGCTGCGGTATGGGCAAATAGCCTAGGCGGAGCGATCGGGTTGAACCTGGCGTTACAGCGGCCGGACCTCGTCCGCCTGGCTGTGTTGCACGAGCCGTTCCTGGCATTCCTGCTCGAGGACCCCACTGTCGCGACCGGTCCGATGCTCGAAGCCATTGCCCCGTTCCTCGCCGCCGGTGACTATCGAGGCGGGGCGGAAGCGATGCTTCGTCTCGTCGCGGGCAGTGACGTCTACGACGCGATCGCACCCGCACTGCGAGATCGGATGCTGGGTAATGCCGCAACCCTCTTCAATACCGAGTTCCCCGGTCTGTCCGAGCTCACCGCCGAAACTTTCCAGCCGCAGGTCCCGCTGACTATCGCAATCGGAGCCGAATCCCCGTCGTACCTGACCGCTGGAGCGCACCGACTTGCCGATTTGCTGCACATCGAGGTACATCGGCTTGCCGGAGCGCACGTTCCGCACGTCACCCACCCGGACATTGTGGTGGCCCTGTGTCGTCAACTTCTCGCCGGCGCGGTGCTGCCCGGGCCGACCAGCGGACGGTGATTGCGATGTCGACTGTACGAGTGGGCGCGCTGCCGACTTCGGCCGCCGAACTACTAGGCCGCGCGGAGTCGCTGACCGAGTTGTTGCGAGCCGAGGCACCCGCCAACGACAGCCTGGGACATTTGAATGACAACACTGTCGACGCCCTGCGTTCGGCAGGCCTTCTGAACTTCTGCGCACCCGAAGAACACGGCGGTTGCGGAATACCCCCGCTCGAAGCTCTTCGGATACTCGAAACAATCGCGATCGCCGATGGCTCGGCGGGCTGGGTCGCCATGGTGACAAACAGTCTGGCCATGATGCTGTCTTATCTCGATCCGGCAGTGGCTGCCCGATTGTGTGAACAGGGAACACCCATGATCGCGGGTCAGGGAGCGCCTACCGGGCGGGCCACGCCGGCTGAGGGAGGCTTCCGAATCAGCGGACGCTGGTCCTATGCCAGTGGGTTCCATGTCGCCGACTTGATTCTGGGCACCTGCCTCATCACGAGACCAGACGGCAGCCCTCAGCTCGACGCCAACGGCGCACCCCAGGTTCGGGTCTTCCTCGTGCCCAGGACCCATGTGCAGGCTGCGGGCAACTGGAATGTGCTCGGACTGCGCGCAACCGGCAGCGTCGACTACACCATCGAATCCGTCATTGTCCCGGGCGACAATGGCATCGACCTGACCGGCGCGCCCACGCACGGTGGACCCTTTGCGATGATCGGCTTCCCGGCCTGGGCTCTCTTGGGTCATACCGCTGCGGCTCTCGGCGTTGCGCGGCACGCGCTCGACGAAGCCGTCGTCATCGCGAGTTCGGCTAAAGGGCCGTTCGCGCCACCTGCATACAACGAACGTGTACAGGCCGCGTACGCGAAAATCGAAGCGGCACTGCGCAGTGCACGTGCTTTCGTCTACGAGCAATGGTCGGACCTGGAAGCCTCGATCCTAGCCGGTGAACCATTCTCGACCCGCCACCAGACGATGCTGCATTTGGCGCTGCTGCATGCCACGACCATCGCGGAACAGGTCGCCACGTGGTCTTACCGAGTCGGCGGCGGAACAGCGCTGCGTGACAGTGCATTGCAGCGATGTCTGCGCGATGTACATGCCGTAACCCAACATGTCCTGGTTGGCGACTCATTCTACAAGGACTGCGGGCAAGAGCTTCTCGGCGCCGCAGAGGGAAAGACGTGGGGCTTACTCGGACTTTCATGAAGGCCGCCGCTACGGCGGCCGCCTTAGGGTCATGAACGATCAAAGGAATTGAGAAATATGACGACGAAAGCACGGATCAGCGACTGCGGCAATGGCGCTGCACAGCGCGCCTCTTTGGCTCCTCGCTCGACGAGGTCATCTCGTCTCCTCAAATGCCGACATTGCCGCGGACTTCGATGTAGACCTTCTGGGAAGGCATGCATGCCGCGGGCCGGGCTAGTTCGTACGTGAGTCACAATGAACACCTAACCGTATCTCCCACTGACAGCCGCATAGACCCCGCCCGATTTCGGGAGACACTGGGACATTTCTGCACGGGAGTTACCGTTGTCACGGCCATTCACAATGGGAAAGCCTATGGATTCACCTGCCAATCATTTGCGTCCGTTTCGCTGGAGCCGCCCTTGATATTGTTTTGCCCACGCAGATCCTCGCGCAGTTGGTTGCACATCGAGCAGGCCGGATCGTTCTGCGTGAACGTACTTTCACGCGAACAGGAGAAACTGAGCGCACACTTCGGAACTGCGGGAGATCGCGGATTCGAATCCGTCGCATGGCGGCCCGCACCCACCGGATCGCCAGCCCTCGATCACGCCTTGACCTGGATCGACTGTACGATCGAGACCATCCATAATGCAGGAGACCACCACATCGTCGTTGGGCGAGTCTTCGCTGTCCGCGAGCCTGCAATACCACAGGAACGACCTTTGCTGTTCTATCGCGGTACCTATTCGACCACACAATCACAACCTGTGTCGGCAACTACTCAGCGTCTTCCCGAATAACCTTCTGGTGTTCTAGCTGATAGTTGCATACCAGACTGACTTCGTTGCCCGCCACTATTTTGACAGACGGAGCTGGCGATGCCGCTCCAGCCGGGCCGACCCGAAATTAATGCAACACGGCCGCGGTAGTGGAATATTGCCGTGAATATTGAATTTAAGGAGCCGGTAAGTGTCGACCGAAATGAAAAACGTTCTTGTGACGGGCGCGTCGGGCGGGATAGGAACCGCCATCGTCACGCGGTTGGCAGAGCTAGGCTTTACTGTGTACGCCGGCGTGCGTAACCCGGACGGCCGGTTGAGCGGCCGTCACGGAATCCAGCAGATCGAACTCGACATATGCGATCCGGAGTCGATCGCAGCGGCCCGTGACGAGATCAGCGCCCGCATCAACGGCGGCCCACTCTATGGTCTGGTCAACAACGCTGGTATCAGCGTCAACGGCCCGCTGGAACTGGTGCCGATTGCCGCGCTGCGCCACCAAATGGAGGTCAACGTCATCGGGCACGTCGCCGTGACCCAGGCCATGCTTCCCATGTTGCGGCCGGCGAACGGCCGGATCGTGAACATCGGTGGTGCCGCAGGCCGAATGACGCTACCGATGTATGGAGCGATGTCTGCGTCGAAAGCCGCCTTGGATTCGATCAGCTCCGCACTTCGAATGGAGCTCAAATATCAAGGTGTGTCGGTCAGTTATATCGAGCCTGGGGCCATCGCGACTGGGTTCTTCGCAACTGCCGAGAAGAACTCGGCGTACGCGGGTAGCCCAGAAGCGAAGGCTATCTACACTCGAGCCATCGCGGCGACAGGCGAGGCTTTGGCAAAGGGAAAGGCCGATCCGCCTGCGGCCGTGGTGCGTGCTGTGATCAAAGCGCTGGTCTCGCGCAAGCCTGCCGCCCGGTACGTTGTGGGCGCTCAGGCGAAGGGCGCATTGCTGTTTTTCCGCTACGTGTCGGACGCCACGAAAGACCGCATCGTGATGTCCACTCTCGGCTTGGGACGCAAGCAGTTTGCGCCCTAGCGGGATGTGCGCCCCTCGGCCTCCGCGACCTTCCGCAGCATCTGAAACCTTCTACCTGGATAGCACTCATGATTTCGCAGATTCAACATTTCATCAATGGACAGCGTACTGCCGGGCAATCGACCCGAACCGTCGACGTCGTCAACCCCAACACCGGCGAGACGCAAGCGCAGGTGGCGATGGGCTCGCCTGCCGACGTCGACGTCGCCGTCGCAGGTGCCGTCGAGGCGCAGAAGGAATGGGCTGCCTGGAACCCTCAGCGTCGAGCCCGGGTGATGATGAGGTTCATCGATCTGGTCAATCAAAACCGCGACGAGTTGGCGCGAATGCTGTCGATGGAGCACGGTAAGACAATGGAGGACTCGTTCGGTGACATTCAGCGCGGTGTCGAGGTGATCGAATTCTGCGTCGGCATCCCGCACCTGCTCAAGGGTGAGTACACCGAGAATGCGGGCAGCGGAATCGACGTCTACTCGTTGCGCCAGCCACTGGGGGTCGTCGCGGGCATCACCCCGTTCAACTTCCCTGCGATGATCCCGCTGTGGCAGGCAGGACCTGCAATCGCGTGCGGAAACGCTTTTGTACTCAAGCCTTCCGAACGCGACCCTTCGGTGCCGTTGCGGCTCGGCGAACTCTTCGAACAGGCTGGCCTCCCGCCGGGCGTCTTGCAGGTGGTGCAGGGCGACAAGGAAGCCGTGGACGCCATTCTGGAACATCCCGAGATCAAAGCGATTGGCTTCGTCGGCAGCTCGGGCATCGCGCAGTACATTTACTCGAGTGCCGCGGCCAACGGAAAGCGCGCGCAATGTTTCGGCGGAGCCAAGAACCATATGATCGTCATGCCCGATGCCGACCTCGACCAGGCTGTCGACGCGTTGATCGGCGCCAGCTACGGCAGCGCGGGGGAGCGGTGCATGGCAGTCAGCGTCGCGGTGCCGGTCGGTGATCAGACTGCAGATCGGCTGCGCGCCAGGCTGGTTGAGCGGACAAGGGACTTGCGAGTCGGCCACAGCCTTGACCCCAAGACGACGTACGGCCCGTTGGTGACCAGCGCTGCGCTGGAGCGGGTGCGCGATTACATCGCCGCAGGCGTGGCCGTCGGTGCCGACCTCGTCGTCGACGGTCGCGTACGGGGTGCGGACGACTTCCAATTCGGCGACGATAAGTTGGAGCACGGTTACTTCATCGGCCCGACGCTGTTCGACCATGTCACATCAGACATGTCCATCTACACCGACGAGATCTTCGGGCCGGTTCTGTGCATGGTGCGAGCCAAGGACTATGAAGAGGCCTTGCGGCTTCCGTCGGAGCACGAGTACGGCAACGGCGTCGCGGTGTTCACCCGCGACGGCGACACGGCGCGTGATTTTGTATCCAGGGTCCAAGTCGGCATGGTCGGTGTGAACGTGCCCATCCCGGTGCCGGTGGCGTATCACACCTTCGGCGGCTGGAAGCGCTCAGGCTTCGGCGACCTCAACCAGCACGGTCCGGCGTCGATCCAGTTCTACACCAAGGTCAAGACCGTGACATCGCGGTGGCCGTCCGGAATCAAGGATGGTGCTGAATTCGTGATTCCGACTATGGATTAAACCCGCGCATCAACCTAGGTGCAAAGCCAGTTATGGTAAGTGCGCCGCACGCGTTCACGCGCTCAACCATCGGACCTGTCAGTAAATAATTGCCGCACGCTCCGTGTTTATCTCGATCGCAGGCGGTATCTGAAAGAGATTGATCATGAGTAAGGATGCAGAGCCCACGATCGCGTTCCTCGGGCTCGGAAACATGGGTGGACCGATGTCGGCGCGCTTGGTCTCGTCCGGCTACAACGTGCGCGGTTTCGACCCTGCGACAGTTGCATCGGCCTGCGCAGCGAAAAGGGGCGTACTGATCTCCGACGCTGCGCGAGCCGCAGTGGAGCACAGCGATGTGGTGATAACGATGCTGCCCAACGGGGAAGCGGTCAAACGCTGCTATCGTGACATACTGCCCGTGGCTTCGCCGGAGACGCTCTTTATTGACAGCTCAACCATATCTGTCGACGATGCCATATTCGTTCATGAAGTTGCGAATAAACACGGCTTCGACCATCTCGACGCACCGGTGTCGGGTGGGGTAGCTGGCGCGGTGGCGGGAACGTTGACATTCATGGTTGGCGGCTCTGCATCGGTGTTGGCAGGGGCACTGCCGATGCTGGAATGCATGGCAGGCAAAGTAATTCACTGTGGGGCCTCGGGTTGCGGGCAGGCTGCCAAGATCTGCAACAATATGGTGCTTGCGGTGCAGCAAATCGCCGTAGCCGAAGCCTTCCTGCTCGCCGAGCGGCTCGGCTTATCGGCACAGACATTCTTCGACGTGATAACCCGCTCGACCGGAAATTGTTGGGCTGCGAACACAAATTGCCCCGTTCCGGGGCCCGTACCGGAATCGCCGTCCAATCATGACTTCGCTCCCGGGTTTTCGACTGTGCTGATGAATAAAGACCTCGGACTGGCGCTGGAGGCTATATCCGCGACGGGCTCGCCGGCGCCGATAGGTACTCAGGCCGCCACAATCTTCGGCAAGATGGCTCACACACATGGCGACAAAGACTTCAGTGCGGTGATCGAGCTGCTCGGTACTGCGCCGTACGTGTGAGGTCGCATCCACCCTTCGACCAGCCCTGCCGGGCCGAGCACGACTAGGCAACCCGAACTGTGCGAGGCGATCACGATCGGCGGCCCACGCGAGGTCTGCGCCGAGACCTGCACCCACCAAATCGCCGACCGGCTCACCCAACTGAACATCGCCCGCCACGAGAACTTCCGGTCCACCGGCACCCACTCAGGCCCTACTGGGCTGACGAACCACCTCGATCGTGGACGCCGCACTGGGCATTCCGGACGAACATCGAAGAGGAACACCGTCGGCGATCCCAAAGGCCGCGTGAGTTGCATCGAATGACAGACACCGAAATCCGCCGCTCCACCAAATTCGACGTGGCTTGGGCCGACCTCGAGCGTGGGCTGACGTGTGCGGTGCTCACTAGCGGCAAGCCGATTCTATATTCCTGGTCGGTTGGATCGGGTTGCTCTACGCGATCACTTCGTAGACGCCGAAGGTGGCCGAAAGGGACTTGGCTTTCTGTGGGGAAGTCATCGAAGAAGAAGGAGTTGCGATGTTGAGCACTATGCAGGACGAGCCGTTGTCGTTGGCGACGTTGCTGCGCTACGCATCGACGTTCGCTGGGGATTCGACTGTGTCGACGTGG
>NZ_JBFAXY010000057.1:0-21205 GCF_040681035.1 Nocardia sp. NPDC051911 | reverse complement strand
GAGTTCGAGGTCCAGGCGTTCCGTGCGCCGTCGACTCCGATCGAGGAGATCGTGGCGTCGGTGTTCGCCGAGGTGCTCGGGGTGGAGCGTGTCGGCGCGGATGACGACTTCTTCGCGCTTGGTGGTAATTCGCTGTTGGCGACGCAGGTCGCGGCGCGTATCGGCGCGGCACTGGACACGCGTGTGCCGGTCCGCGCGATCTTCGAGGCAGCGACCGTCGCCGCACTCTCGATCAAGGTCGAGCGGGGCTCCGGTGAACGCAAACGTATCCCGCTCCTCGCGGGTCCGCGTCCGGACCGCATCCCGCTGTCGTTCGCGCAGCAGCGCATGTGGTTCCTCAACCAGTTCGACACCTCGGCCTCGGTCTACAACATCTCGGCCGCTATCCGCTTGTCCGGCGACCTGGACGTGGCCGCGTTGCGGCTTGCCGTCGCCGACCTCGTCGCCCGTCACGAGATCCTGCGCACGATCTACCCGCAGACGCCGGACGGCCCGGTACAGCGGGTCCTCGCTCCGCACGAGGTTGCGGTGGATCTGGCTCCCGTGCAGATCGGCGACGAGCACGTCGCGGGCGAGATTCAGCGGGTCGTCGCCGCGGGCTTCGACGTGACGGTCGAGGCGCCGTTGCGCGCGAAGCTGTTCCAGCTCGCGGGCACCGAATACGTGCTGGTCTTCGTCGCCCACCACATCAGCGCCGACGGCTGGTCGATGCGCCCGCTGACCAGGGACCTGATGCTGGCCTACGTGGCGCGCACCGGCGGCCAGGAGCCGTCCTGGGCCCCGCTGCCCATCCAGTACGCCGACTACGCGCTCTGGCAGCGCGACGCGCTCGGCCCCGACGACGACCCCGAGTCGCCGGCGGGCGAGCAATTGGATTACTGGACCACCGAACTCGCCGACCTGCCCGACGAGCTGAACCTGCCCGCGGACCGGCCGCGCCCGCCCGCCCAGTCCTTCGCGGGCGGCAGAGCCGATTTCGTCATCGAGGCCGACGTGCACGCCGCGCTTGCCGATCTCGCGCGGCGGCACAACGCCACGCTGTTCATGGTGGTACACGCCGCGTTCGCGGTGTTATCGGCTCGTCTGTCCGGCACCGAGGACATCGCCATCGGCACGCCCGTCGCGGGCCGCGGCGAAGCCGAACTGGACGACCTGATCGGCATGTTCGTCAACACGCTGGTGCTGCGCAGCCGGGTCACGCCCGGTCTCGGCTTCACCGAACTGCTGGCCCGCACGCGGGAAACGGACCTGCGCGCCTTCGCCAACGCCGACATCCCGTTCGAGCGGCTGGTCGAAGTGCTCGCCCCCGAACGGTCGGCCGGTCGCCATCCGCTGTTCCAGGTGGCGCTGTCGTTCGAGAACCTGTCCGCGACCGGCTTCGAGCTACCCGGCCTGAGCCTTACCGCGCTCGACCCGGCCGCCGACACCGCCAAGTTCGACCTGCTGCTGACCGTGCGCGAGCAGCGCGCCGAATCCGGTGCGGAAGCCGGCCTGGCCGCCGAATTCACCTACGCTCGTGACCTGTTCGACGAAGCGACCGTGGTCGAGTTCGGCCGCAGGTTCCGTCGCATCTTGTCCGCGGTCGCCCAGCGCCCGGAGACCGCCGTCGGCGATCTGGAGATCTTGGACGACTCCGAGCGCGCGGAGCTGATCGCCCGTACCGGCGCACCCGCCGTGCCGCCGCGCACGCTGCCGGAACTGATGGCCGCGGCCGTCGCCGGGAATCCGGCCGGAATCGCCGTGATCGCGGACGACCGCACCTTCAGTTACGCAGAACTCGACGCGGCTTCGGCGCAATTGGCGCGGGCGCTGATCGACCGCGGCGCGGGACCGGAAGTGCCGGTCGCCATCGCGATCCGTCGTTCGGTGGAATCCGTGCTGGCACTGTGGGCGGTGACCAAGACCGGGGCGGCGTTCGTTCCGATCGACCCGACCTATCCGGCCGACCGCGTCGCGCGCATGGTCGCGGACTCCGGCGTAGCACTCGGCGTGACGCTCACCGCCGAACTGGACAACCTGCCCCTGCCCGGCGGCTGGCTCGCCTTGGACGATCAGGACTTCACCCTCGACGTCGCAGTGCGCTCGGATGAGCCATTGCGGCCAGACGAGCTGCGCGGACCGCTGCGCGCGAGCAACGCCGCGTATGTGATCTACACATCCGGCTCCACCGGCGTGCCGAAGGGCGTCGTGGTGACCCACGAAGGCCTGGCGAATTTCAGCGCCGAACAGGTGGAGCGCTATCGGCTCGACAGTTCCACCCGTGCCCTGGCGTTCGCGTCGCCTTCGTTCGACGCGTCGGTGCTGGAACTGCTGCTCGCGCTGGGTTCCGCGGGCGTGCTCGTGGTTGCGCCGCCGTCGACCTTCGGTGGCGCGGAACTGGCCGAGCTGATCCGCGCCGGAGGCGTCACGCACGCCTTCCTCACGCCGTCGGTGCTCGCCTCGCTGGATCCGGACGCGTTGCCGGGGGTGCGGGCCGTCGTGGCGGGCGGCGAAGCGGTGCCCGCCGATCTGGCGGCCAAGTGGACGACCATGTCCGAACTCGATTTCCACAATGGTTACGGGCCGACCGAAACCACCATCATGACCAACATCAGCGACCCGCTCCGGCCCGGCGAACCGGTCACGATCGGCGGACCGATCCGCGGGATGCGGTCGTTGGTGCTCGACAGCAGGCTGCGCCCGGTGCCCGAGGGCGTCACGGGCGAGTTGTATCTGGGCGGCATCCAGCTCGCCCGCGGCTATCACGCGCGCTCGGCACTGACCGCCGCTCGCTTCGTGGCGGACCCGTACGGCGTGCCCGGCGAGCGTCTCTACCGCACCGGCGATCTGGTGCGCTGGCGCCGCGGCGGCGGTGCGCCGGTCCTGGAGTACCTGGGCCGCAACGACTTCCAGGTCAAGGTGCGCGGCTTCCGCATCGAGCTCGGCGAGATCGACGCCGCGCTCACAGCCCAGCCCGAAGTCGACTTCGCCGTGACACTCGGCCGCGAAACCGGTTCGGGCGCCACCATGCTGGTCTCGTACGTGCTACCCGCCGAGGGGGCGACGGCCGACCCGTCCGTGCTGACCGAACGGATCGGACGCAGACTGCCGGAGTACATGGTTCCGGCGGCGATCGTCGTGCTCGACGCGATTCCGCTGACCCCAGCGGGCAAACTGGACCGCAAGGCGCTGCCCGCGCCCGAGCCGGCCCTCCGCGCCTACCGCGCGCCGCGAACCCCCGCCGAACTGGTGATCGCCGAGGTGATCGGCGAGGTGCTCGGTCTCGAACGGGTCGGGATCGATGACGACTTCTTCGCCCTCGGCGGCGACAGCATCGTGTCCATCCAAGTGGTCTCCCGCTCGCGCGCACGAGGTGTGACCTTCGCGCCGCGGGACGTCTTCGAATGCCGGACCGTCGCCGCGCTGGCCCGCGCCGCCGCGGTGGAGGGCGGCGGCCCCGGTGACGAGGCGGGCGAACTACCGCTGACGCCGGACGCCGCGCGGATGCTGGACGAAGGCATCGAAGTGCGGGCCATCGCGCTCGACATCCCCGAGGCCTGCTCCGTGGAGACGGTGCACGGCGCGGTCGCCGCCGTGCTCGAGCGGCATCCGATGTTGTGGGTACAGCTGCGCTACGGCGAGGACGGCACGCCGGTGCTGCGCATTCCCGCCGCCGCCGAACGCACCGGCGAGGCGTTCCGCAGGCTGGACCCGCAGCGCGGCGAGACTTCGCTGCCCATCGACGACGTTGTGCAGGCGGTCGCGGCCGCCCTCGACCCCGAACAGGGCCGCAACATCTACTTCGTGCTCACCGGCGGACCCGAGGCTCGCTCCACGCTGATCGTCGTGGCCAGCAGCCTCGTCATCGACGACGTTTCCTGGCGGGCGGTCGTCGACCAGCTCACCGCCCGGTGGGAGCGGGCGCGCCACGCCGCGCCCGCGAGCGCCGAAGCCGACCTCGGCGTGCTCATCCGCGCCCTCTCGGCCAAGGCGCACGATCCGGTCACCGTCGCCGAAATGGATTGGTGGCGACCAGCGCTCGGCTCCGTCCCGGAGGGCGCGGGAACCGAGGGACGGGATCTGCACGCACGCAGCCGGGTATCGCTCACCATCACCGCGGAGGGTGCGGCGGCCGTCGCCGCGGCCGCCGAGGCCTACCACGCCGGGGTGGAGGACATCCTGCTCACCGCGCTGGCGCTGGCACTGCAGACCTCCGCGGGAGAGACCGTCACACGCGCCATCGGTTCGGTCGTCCGGCTGTCCGCCGACGGTCGCGCGGCCACCGACGCCGATGGGGCGAGCACGGTGGGCGGCTTCGTCACCGAATATCCGCTGCCGTTGCGGTTGAGCCGGATCGACATCGATGAGGCCCTGATCGGCGGACCGGCGGCGGGCATCGCGATCGCGCAGATCAAGGAGTTGCGCCGGTCGGTGCCCTCGCGCGGTGTCGGCTACGGCCTGTTGCGCCATCTCAATGCCGAGACCGCCGCCGAGCTGCGTGGCCTCGGGCGTGGCCGGTTCGCGCTGCGCTATCGGGATCTGCGTCCGGCGCGCGTGCACACCGACATCCCGTCGGACGACCTGCTGCTCGTACTGACCGTCGACGCCACCGACGACGGCCTGCTCGCCCGGTTCGATTTCGCCGCCGCCGCGTTCCGCGGTGAGGACGCGAAAACCTTCGCCGAGCACTGGATCCGCGCGCTCGGCGGCCTCGCCGAGCACGGACTGCGCCCGGACGCGGGCGGCTACACCCCCTCCGATTTCCCGCTGGTGCGGCTCAAACAGCCCGACATCGACCGCTTCGCCCGCGCCTACCCCGACCTGTCCGACGCCTGGCCGCTCACGCCGCTGCAATCGGGCATGTTGTTCCACGCCCTGCTCGCGGAGCGCTCGGTGGACGTCTACACCACCCAGTTCGTGCTCGATCTCAGCGGCGCGGTGGACGCCCGCCGGATGCGCGCGGCCGCGCAAGCGGTGCTGGACCGGCACGACAACCTGCGCGTCGCCTTCGCCGACGACAGCGAGGGCAAGCCCGTACAGATCGTGCAGGATTCGCTGGAGGTGCCGTGGCGGCTGATCGATCTGGGTCAGCTGGAACCCGACGCGGCCCGAGCCGAACTGGAGCGGATCAAGGCGGCGGATCTGGCCGACCACTTCGACATGCGGACCGCGCCGCTGTTGCGGTTCGCGCTGATCCGCTCCGCCGCGGCCCGCTACCACCTGCTGGTGACCAGTCACCACATCCTCGTCGACGGCTGGTCCATGCCGCTGTTGATGAAGGATCTGCTCACCCTGTACGCGTTCGGCGGCAAATCCCGGCACCTGCCCTCGGTGCCGTCCTACCGCGACTATCTGGCCTGGCTGGTCGCTCAGGACGCGGAAGCGGCCCGTTCCGCGTGGCGCGCCGCGCTGGCCGGTGTCACCGAGCCGACGCCGCTGGCGCCGGTCGATCCCGGCCGCGAGATCGCCTCGGGCGTGGGCGAAGTCGGGTTCGCGTTGTCCCCAGCCGACACCACCGCGCTGACCCGGCTCGCGTCGGGGCTGGGCGTCACGGTGAACACCGTGGTGCAGGCTGCCTGGGGCCTGTTGATCGGTCGCACCGCCGACCGTGACGACGTTGTCTTCGGCGCCACCGTGTCCGGCAGGCCGCCCCAGCTGGACGGTGTCGAGGCGATGGTCGGCCTGTTCCTCAACGCGATCCCGGTGCGGGTGCGGCTCGACCCGACCGGCACGCTGGGCGGGCTGCTGCGGCAGCTACAGGCCGAGCAGGCCGCCCTGCTGGACTATCACTACCTGGGGCTGAGCGACATTCAGGAAGCCGTCGGCGTGGAGGGGCTGTTCGACTCGCTCGTCGTGTTCGAGTCGTTCCCGGTGGACCGGGAGGGCCTGGACCGGGCCGGCGCCATCGACGGTATGAGCGTCACCGGCGTCGGCGCGGTCAACGGCACCCATTACCCGTTCACGGTCATGGTGGTGCTGGACAACCAATTGCGCGTCTCGGTGAAGTACCTGCGCGACGTCATCGACGAACCGGCGGCGCTCGCGCTCGCACAGCGGCTCTCGGCGCTGATCGGCCGCTTCGTGACCACTCCTCAGGCGCGCGTCGGCGATATCGACGTGCTGCTGGACGCCGAGCGCGCCGAGCTGGCCGCGCACAACGCCACCGACGTGCCGGAACTGCTCGACGGCGCGACGTTGACCTCCCTGTTCGACGCGCAGGTGGCGCGCACGCCGGACGCGCCGGCGGTCCGCTTCGGCGATACCACGCTCACCTACGCCGAACTCGACTCGCGCGCCCGGTCCTTGGCCGTCGAGCTGATGCGTTGGGGCGTCGGCCCGGAGACGCTGGTCGCCGTGGCCATGCGGCGCGGCATCGATCTGGTCGTCGCGATCTACGCGGTGCTGCGCGCCGGTGGCGGTTACGTCCCGATCGACCCGGACCACCCGGCCGAACGCAGCGAGTACGTCCTCGGCAGCGCCGCCCCGGTCTGCGCTCTGACCACCACCGCGGACGCGTTCGACACCGCGACCGGCGTGCCGGTGGTCGCCGTGGACACGCTGTATCTGCCTCCGTACGAAGGTCCTTGGCCGCAGGAGGAGGTGCGTCCGGACACCGTTGCCTACGTCATCTACACCTCCGGCTCCACCGGCCGCCCCAAAGGCGTGATGATCACGCACCGGCAGATGGTGAATCAGTTCCGCTGGGCGCAGTCGGCCTACCCGCACGGCGGCGACGACGTGGTGCTGCACAAGACGCCGATCACGTTCGACATCTCCGCCTGGGAGTTGTTCTGGCCGTTGCAGACCGGGGCGTCGATCGTGATCGCCGCGCCCGACGGGCATCGCGACCCGGCCTATCTGGCCCGCGTCATCGTCGACAACGCGGTGACCACGGCGCATTTCGTGCCATCGATGCTGGACGCGTTCTCGGATCCGGTGGCAGGCCCGATCGTGGCGTACCCCTCGCTGCGCCGGGTGTTCGCCGCGGGCGAGGCGTTGTCCGGGGCCATCGCGAAAAAGTTCGCCGCGGCCGTGCCGGGCGCCGAGCTGATCAACTGGTACGGCCCCGCCGAGGCCACCGTGGTCACCGGCCATCCCGTGCGCGACACCGCCGCGGCGGCGGTTCCGATCGGCATCCCGGCGGCCAATACCCGCGTGCACGTGCTCGACCGGCAGTTGCAGCCGGTGCCGCCGGGCGCGGCGGGCGAGTTGTACGTCGCGGGTGCGCAATTGTCGCGCGGCTATCTCGGGGCCCCGGCCCTGACGGCCGAGCGTTTCGTCGCCCATGCGGGCGGCACCCGGCTCTATCGCACCGGGGACATCGTGCGCTGGCACGACGGCGCGCTGGAATACCTGGGCCGCAGCGACTTCCAGGTCAAACTGCGCGGCCAGCGCGTGGAACTCGGTGAGATCGAGGCCGTGCTGACGAGTCATCCGCAGGTGCGGCACGCCGCGGTCTCGGTGGTGCGTGGCGCCACCGGCGATCGGCTGGTCGCGTACGTCGTCGGCGCGCCGGGGACGACCCTCGACGAAGCCGCGTTGGCGGCGCACGCCCGCGCCGCGCTGCCGTCGTACATGGTGCCCTCGGCTGTCGTCGCGCTCGCCGAGCTTCCGCTCAATGCCAGCGGCAAACTCGACCGCAAGGCGCTGCCAGCGCCGCCGTTGGTGGCGCGTCCGTACCGCGCGCCGGGCACGCCGCTGGAGCGGACCGTGCTCGAGGTGTTCGACGAGGTCCTCGAACCCGGCCCGGCGCATCGGGTCGGGATGGACGACGACTTCTTCGGCCTCGGCGGTACCTCACTGGTCGCCACGCGGGCGGTCAGCAGGCTGCGCACGCTCACCGGCGCCGAGGTGCGGGTGCAGTGGTTCTTCACCGACCCGACCCCGGCGGCGCTGGCGGCCCGGATCATGGCCGCGCTGGCCGACGATCACGACTACGACCAGGACTCGAACGCGGCGCTCGGCGTCCTGCTGCCGATCCGCACCATGGTGCCGCACGACGTGGCCGCCGCCGAGCCGCTGTTCTGCCTGCATCCGATGTACGGCTTGTCCTGGTGCTACGCGGGCCTCGCGCGCTACGTGCCCGCAGGCACGCCGATCTTCGGCCTGCAGTCCCCCGCGCTCACCGAAGAGGGCTACCTGCCGGAGTCGCTGTTCGAGATGGCGCACCGCTACGTGGCCGAGATCCGCGCGGTGCAGCCGCACGGGCCCTACCGGCTGCTCGGCTGGTCGCTCGGTGGTGTGCTGGCGCACGCGGTGGCGACCGAACTCCAGGCCGCGGGCGAAGAGATCGGCCTGCTGACCATGCTCGACAGTCACCCCGACATCGACGTCACGGATTTCCGGGCGGCGATCCGCGAGGCGCTGGCCGAACTCGGCATCGGCGCGGACGCCCTGCTGCCCGGAGAGGGCGACGTCCACGATCTGAGCGAGGACGCGCTGGCCGCGCTGCACGCCACCATCCCGCCGGACATGGCGGTGCTCACCCCGGACCGGGTGCGCCGGATCTACCGCAGCGCGGTGCGCTCGGCCGAGTTGATCGCCGAGCACCGGCCGGACGTCTTCCGGGGCCGATTGGACTACTTCAGCGCGGCCGGTCACGACACCGCGGCGGCCGGCTGGCAACCTTATGTCGACGGCCGGGTGGACGATCATCCCGTCGGTGTCTCGCACGATCAGATGACATCGCCGGAAGCGCTCGCGCAGATAGGTCCCAGATTGTCCGAGTTGCTCGATCCCCCGGGGTGGGAAGCGACACGGAATATGGGGCGGTCATGATCGAGCCGACACCGTTCCGGCATGATAGGGCAACGGTGCGGTAACGAAGTCCACTGTTGTGACGACTACATAGGCCGTATGGTCGGGCGGGATGCCTGGGCATCCACCCCGGCGTGTGGGGCATGCAGAGCGAATCTCGAGACGAAGCGAAGGTGCGAAATTGATACGTCGACAGAGCCGGCGCGGTGGCCTGCGGGCCGCGGCCGCCATCGCGGCAACCGCGGTGCTCGCGGGGATGATGACCGGTCTCGGCGCGTCCAGCGCGACAGCTGATCCGATCATCGATTCCAAGACTCTGTTGGGCAACCCGGTCGCCCCGGACGGTTCGCGTATCACCAAGGCCGAGTACAAGGACGCGCGCAGCATCCGGCTGTACGTGTACTCGGCGGCGATGGACGAGAAGGTCATCATCGACGTCCAGCGCCCGGCCGACGCCTCCGTGCCGCGTCCGACGCTGTACCTGCTCAACGGCGCGGGCGGCGGCGAGGACGAAGCCTCGTGGCAGGCGAAGACCGACGCGCTGCAGTTCCTGTCGGACAAGAACGTCAACGTGATCCAGCCGATCGGCGGCAAGTGGAGCTACTACACCGACTGGATCAAGGACGACCCGGTACTCGGCCGCAACAAGTGGAAGACCTTCTTCACCGAGGAGCTGCCCCCGCTGGTCGACGGCGCGCTGGGCACCAACGGCGTGAACGCCATCGCGGGCCTGTCCACCTCGGGCACCACGGTGCTCGCGCTGCCGATCGCCAAGCCCGGCCTGTACCGGGCGGCCGCGGCCTACAGCGGTTGCGCGCAGACCAGTGACCCGGTCGGCTCCGAGTTCGTCAAGCTGACCGTCGAGACCTGGGGCGGCGGCAACACCGACAACATGTGGGGTCCGGAAGGCTCGCCGGACTGGGTGGCCAACGACCCGTACGTGAACGCCGAGGGACTGCGCGGGCTCGACCTCTACATCTCCACCGGCAACGGCCTGCCCGGCCAGTACGACACGCTCAACGGTCCGTACGCGCTGCCCGGCGCATACGGTCTGGCCAACCAGATCGTCATCGGCGGCGTGATCGAGGCGGGCACCAACTACTGCACGCACAACCTGAAGAACAAGCTGGACCAGCTGGGCATCCCGGCCACCTACAACTTCCGCGACTCGGGCACCCACTCGTGGGGCTACTGGCGCGACGAGTTCCAGCTGTCGTGGCCCGTGCTCGCGAAGGGGCTCGGTATCTGATCCGAATCGAGCCGGGACCGCCCGGCAAGATTCCTCCGACCGCCTGGTCGCCGCTGTCGCGCGACCAGGCGGTCTTCTTTATGGGGTAACCTTCACAAAAAAGTTCGGGAACCCGTAAAATTCAGTTCGTGGGTATTACGTTGGTCGAGTCGACCAAGTCCGTCACCGGGCGCGCGCGTGCCGCGACCGTTCTGCTGGGGCCCGCGTTCGTCGCGGCCATCGCGTACGTCGATCCCGGCAACGTCGCGTCCAACATCAGCGCGGGCGCGCAGTTCGGCTACCTCCTGGTCTGGGTGATCGTGCTGGCCAACGTGATGGCGGGGCTGGTCCAGTTCCTCTCGGCCAAACTCGGCCTGGTCACCGGGTGGTCGCTGCCGGAGGCGGTGCGCGCGAAGGCGAGCGGTCCGGTCCGGCTGGCCTACTGGGGCCAGGCGGAGACGGTCGCGATCGCCACCGACCTGGCCGAGGTGGTCGGCGGCGCCATCGCGCTCCATCTGCTGTTCGGCCTGCCCCTGCTGGTCGGCGGCGTGATCACCGGCGCGGTGTCGATGGTTCTGCTGCTGGTGCAGGACCGTCGCGGCCAGCAGCCGTTCGAGCGGGTGATCACCGGGATGCTCGCGATCATCGCGATCGGATTCCTGGCGAGCGTGGTCATCGCCCCGCCGTCGGCCGGGGGCACGGTGGGCGGTCTCCTGCCGCGCTTCCAGGGCACCGAGAGCGTGCTGCTCGCCGCCGCCATGATCGGCGCCACGGTCATGCCGCACGCGGTCTACTTGCATTCCGGCCTGGCCCGCGACCGGCACGGGCAACCGGCGCCGGGGCCGCTTCGCGCGAGGCTGCTGCGGATCACCAAGGTCGACGTCGGGCTGGCCATGATCTTGGCGGGCACGGTGAACCTGGCCATGCTGCTCATGGCGGCCAACACCCTGCGCGGCCGAAACGTCGAGACCATCGAGGACGCGCACGCGGCCGTCGGCGACGTGCTCGGCCCGGCCGCCGCGCTGCTGCTCGCGATCGGCCTGCTCGCCTCCGGCCTGGCCTCGACGTCGGTCGGCGCCTACGCGGGCGCGATGATCATGCAGGGCCTGTTGCACCGGCGAATCCCACTGATCACACGCAGGCTGATCACGTTGATCCCCGCCATCGCGGTCCTGGCGCTGGGGATCGACCCGACCCGCGCGCTCATCATCTCCCAGGTGGTGCTGTCGTTCGGCATCCCGTTCGCGCTGATTCCCTTGGTGCGCTTCACGAGTGACCCCACGCTGATGGGCGCGGACGTCAACCATCGCGTGACCACCGCGCTGGCCTGGACGGTCGCGGCGATCATCTCCGTGCTCAATGCCGCCCTGATCTACCTCACCGTCACCGGGCGGTAGCCCGCCCGGCGCGGCGCGCCGATCAGACCCAGTTCTCGATCCAGTACTTCCAGATCCGTGGTGCGTAGGCGTCCAACGGCGGAACCCTGATGTCGGTGCCCGCCAGGGCCGCGCTGGTGTGCCTGCAGTCGAACCAGCAGGCGAATTCACTGTGCTCCAGCACGTCCAGCGGCACACCGACCCGGGGCAGCAGCCAGTTCGCGCCGGGGACCCGCAACATCATGTCCAACGTGCGCTTGGGCATCACCTCGACCAGATGTGGCGCGCCCGCCTCGTCGGCGAACAGGTTCAGCGCGTCGACCGCGCTTTGCCTGCGCGGATCCACCAGGTGATAGGTGATCTTGTCCGAGCCGGCGCGATGCGCGATGTGATCGAGGGCGCGAGCCACGAAGTCCACCGGGACCATGTTGGTCTCGCCCAGTTTGGGCACCAGGACCGGCAGCAGCCTCGGCAGCTGCGCGCCCATGCGCAGTAGGCGGAAGAAGTAGTACGGGCCGTCGATCCGATCGATCTCGCCGGTCCTGGAATGCCCGATCACGATCGACGGACGATAGATCCGCCAGCGCAGCGACGATTCCCGGACGATCCGCTCGCCCTCGAACTTCGCTCGCTGCATCGGGGTGGCCAGCGCCTGCCCGTGATCGAACATGTCCTCGGTGAACAGGCCCTCGGTGGACCCGGCCACCTCCACGGTCGAGACGTGGTGCAGCAAGCCGACGCCCAGCTCCTCGGCGACGTCGACCAGGTGCCTGGTCCCGCCGCCGCGCTCGGTCAGGTCGTAGCCTCCGGCCAGATGGAAGACGTGCTCGATGGCGCCGCGATGCCGGGCCAGCCAGGTCGGATCGATGCCGAGCCCCGGGGCGCCCAGATCGCCGCGCACCGGACGGACGCGGTCGCCGCCCGCCCATTCCTGCGCGCAGCAGGCGAACCGGTCGGCCGAGGCGTCGCCCGGCCGAACCAGCACGTGAATGTCACCCTCGCGTTTCAGGAGCTCAGGGATGAGAAAACGACCGATGAACCCAGTTGCCCCGGTAACCAGGTAAGTCATAGCCGATGAACATAGTCGCCTGTCGGTAGCTACGTTCCGGCGGGCTGATCAGTCGGCGAAGACGGGCTTGCGCTTGCTGAGCATCGCGGTGGCGCCCTCGATGAAATCGGGGGAGCGCAGCAGCTCGGTCTGCCCCGCCTTCTCGGCGGCCAGGGCCGCGTCCAGCGCCGTCAGCGTGGCCTGGTTCAGCGCGTGCTTGGTGAGTTCCAGCGCGCGGCGCGGACCCGTGGCGATCTTCTGGACCCCGGCCTCGACCGCGGCGTCGAGTTCGTCGTCGGGCACGACGGCGGTGAACAGACCGGCGGCCGCGGCTTCCCGGGCGGGCAGCCGTTCGCCGAGCAGTGCCATCCGCGCCGCCAGCGGGCGGCCCGCCGCCGCGGCCACCAGCGCGGCCGCCCCGCCGTCGGGCATCAAGCCGATGTTGATGAAGGCCAGCAGCAAGTAGGAGTCCTCGCTCGCGTAGACCAGGTCGGCGGCCAGCGCGATGCCGACGCCGACGCCCGCCGCGGCGCCGCGGATGCGCACGATCACCGGGACCGGCGCGTCGACGATGGCCCGCACCAGCCGGTTCGCCGCGTCCATCACCATGTCCGAGGTGATGCCCCGCTGCGCCTCGTCCGCGCTCGCCGAGAGATCGGCGCCGGTGCAGAAATCGCCGCCCTCGCCGGTCAGTACGATCGCCCGCACCGCGCGGTCGTCCGCCGCCGCGCGGAAGGCGTCCCCGAGCGCGACCATGGTGTCGTAGTCGATGGCGTTCTTCCGCTTCGGGTTGGTGATCGTGATCCGGAGCACCTTGCCGTCCTGGACCGCGGTGAACTTCGCGGCGGAGGGGGCGGCCGGGGCCGCGGAATCGTTGTTGCTCACGTTTGCTCCTAAGCTGCAATTCGCCGGACGCCAGGCCGTGAATAGTGGTTAACTTTGCGAATTGTGGTTAACTTAGGTTCCATTGTCGGGCGCTGTCAACCAGCGCCGCCGGAGAACGGAGAGGTGCATGGTCGCGGATCGCAGCGAGGTCGATCTCGCTCCCGCGCGCCCCGAACCGGGCAGGCGGGCGAGCGCTGAGGGCGCGCCGTCGGTGCGCCGCCGTCCGAAGGACCGCAAGGTACAGATCATCCGGGCGGCCGCCCGCGCGTTCAGCGAACGCGGGTACTACCCGGTCGGCGTGGACGAGATCGCCGCCGAGGTCGGCATCTCCGGTCCCGCGCTCTACCGGCATTTCACGAACAAGTACGCGTTGCTGGTCGCCGCCGCGGAGGAGGGCGCGCAACACCTGCTGAACGTCGCCGAGGGGGCCGACGACACTCGGCTGGACCCGGTGCGGCGCGCCGACGCGCTGATCCGCGCGATCAGCGAGCACACCGTCGACATCCGCCGCGAGGCCGGGCTCTACCGCTGGGAGCGGCGCTATCTCGAGCGGGACGACCGCGTCCGGATCAAGAAGATCTACGACGACCTGAACAACACTCTCGCGGCGCCGATCGCGCTGCTGCGACCCGAGGCGCCGCCCGCGGACGTGGCGATGCTGGCCGCGGGCGTGCTCAGCGCGATCGCCAGCATCGCCGCCCACCGCACCGCACTGTCGAGCGCTCGGCTGCTTCCGCTGTTGCGTCAGATGTCCTGGGCCATCCTGCGCACCGAACTGCCTCCCGCGCCCGCCGAACCGGATCCCGGCCCGCCCGTGCGCGGCATCCCGGTGACCTCCAAGCGCGAACAATTGCTCACCGAAGCCATCCGGATTTTCGGCAGGCAGGGGTATCACGAGGCGAGCATCGAGGAGATCGGCGCCGCCGTCGGCATCAACGCCTCCAGCGTGTACCGGTACTTCGCGAGCAAGGCCGACCTGCTCGCCGCGGCGTTCCACCGCACCGGCGACCGGCTGGCCATCGCGATCACCGAGGCGCTGGCCGAAGCCACGAGCCGGGCGGACGCCGCGCGTAACGTGGCCGACCGCTACGCCAAACTGAGTTTCGCCATGCCCGAGATCATGGCGGTGTACTACGCCGAGTTCGGCAACCTGCCGCAGGCCGAGCAGCACAAGCTGCGCGCCATCCAGCGGCAGAACGTGCTGGAATGGGCCAACCTGCTGGACGGCGACCCGGTGGAAGCGCGTTTCCGGGTGCACGCCGCCATCAGTCAGGTGATCGATGTGGGCAGGCTGATCCGATTCGATTCCCGGCCCGCGCAATTGGCCCGCGTCACCGCGCTGATGGACGCGGTGCTGCTCGCCGATAACGCGCAGCCGGACGATGCCCGCCATTAACCCCGTGCATGGCCGCAAGCAGCGAAGGCGGAGGTAGGCAGCGCATGGCCGTAGCGAAGGCGGAGGTACGCAGAGGAGGCGCAGCCGGACAGCGTCCGTCATCAGCCCGCGCATGGCCGTAGCGAAGGCGGAGGTACGCGTGGGCGCGCCGCTCAGGGGCGGCGGCCGTGCCGGATCCGGAAGATCGTTCTGGCCAGGCGGAGATGGCGCGGGTGCCGGTCGAACGTGGACAGATTCACCGGCGCCTGATACCGCTTGCGGGTGATGGCCAGGGTCCGGCTGAACTCTCGTAGTCCCTGGTCGCCGTGGCTGTGGCCCTGGCCGTATTCGCCCACACCGCCGAAAGGCAGCGCGGGAATGCCCGCGTACGCGGTCGAGGAGTTGATGGTCACCACCCCGGCGCGCAGTTGCTCGGCGAACGCCTCGATCTCGTGCACGTCCCTGGTGAACACCGACACCGCGACGTCGGTGCCCACCGCGTTGATCCGCTCGGCGGCCTCGTCCATGCTCGCCACCTTGTTCACGATGAGCACCGGGCCGATGCCCTCGCCGGTGATCGCGGTGCTCTCCTCCGGCACCTCGGCCAGCACGATCGGCTCGATGTAGGGATCGCGGATGGAGTCCAGCCCGCCGACGACCGCGCGGCCGCCGCGGGCCACCGCGTCGCGCACCTGTCTGCGCACCACTTCGATCTGTGACTCCATGATCATCGGGCCGTAGGACGCCTTCCGGTCCGCGCCCGGCCGCAGCTTGCGGGCCTGATCCGCGACCAACTCCAGGAAGCGGTCGTAGACGGATTGGGCGACGTAGGCCCGTTGGATGCCGGTGGCGTTCTGCCCGGCGTTGGCCATCGCGCCGAACACGGCGGCCTCGGCGGCGTCGTCGAGTTTCGCGTCGACGTGCACGACCATGCTGCCCTTGCCGCCGCGCTCCACGACGACCGGCGTCATGGTCTGGGCGCACACCGAGATCACCTCGCGCGCACCGGCTTCGGAGCCGGCGTAGGCGATCTTGTCGACCTTCGCGCGGCACAGCGCGGTGCCGGTGGCCTTGTCACCCGTAACCACTTGCAGCACCGGCTGGTTCGGTGCGAGCCGGGACCAGCTGTCGGCCAGCCACACGCCGACGCCAGTGGTCAGCTCGTGCGGCTTGAACACCACGGCGTTGCCCGCCGCCATCGCGTAGGCGATCGAACCCATCGGGGTGAACACGGGGTTGTTCCACGGGCCGAGCACGCCGACGACGCCCAGCGGCAGATACCCGACGGAGGCCCGCTGATTGCGGGTGAGCCAGTTGGAACCGATGCGCCGCCGGTCGAGTGCGCGGCCCGCGTTGCGCGCGGCCCAGTCGAGGTTCTCCACCGCGAGCATCACCTCGATCGCGGCGTCGGCTACCGGCTTCCCGGTCTCCTCGCACAGTAGGGAGACCAATTCGCCCGAGCGCCGGGTGATCTCGCGTTTCCAGTCCAGCAGCCACCGCTTCCGGCTGCTGAATCCGAGTTCGGCCCACCATTTTTCGGCGGAGCGAGCCGCTCGCACGGCGCGATTCAGTTCGCCCGCGCTCATCACGGCGTAGTTGCCGACGACCTCGCCGGTGCGCGGGTCGTAGGACGTCAGGACGTTCGTTCGGCCCGTTCCTCCCGGACGCGCCGCCAACCGTGACTGCGCGGACTCGGCCATGATCACCTCTCGCAGTGTCGAAACCGGCGTGCGGACCGCTCAGCGGGGCCACATCCGTGGACGAGTGAGTGTTTTCCCCCGCAAAGCAGACTATGGTCTGGCGCAGCGGGCCGACAAGGCTCGGCCGCGGCCTCGGTGTCCGGATCGGATCGCGCTCACCAGCGCCGATTCTCCGCGCGGCGAACGGGCAGCGGAAAATGTGAGTAAGGACACAATGGGCGCACGCTGGTGCGGGTACCTCACGCGACGCGGCAGCCCGGGCGATCGGGCCGGTAACATCACGCCGAGCGCGACGGATCACCAATCCGAGCGTGCGCCCGCGCTCGGGCGACCTGGTCGCCGTACCGGCCGATAGTGGAGAGTTGATGCCGAGTTCCAACCAAGCGGATTCGCATGCGAGTGAGCCTGCGGTCCGGGTAACGGACGTTCGCAAGTCGTTCGGCGATGTGCACGCACTGCAGGGCGTCAGCTTCGTCGCCGAACGCGCTTCCGTCCTCGGCATCCTGGGGCCGAACGGCGCGGGCAAGACGACCATGGTGAAGGTCCTCTCCACGCTGCTGCGTGCCGACTCCGGCACCGCCGTCGTGGCCGGGTACGACGTATCGAAGGACCCGGCGGGCGTGCGCCGCTCGATCATGATGACCGGCCAGTACGCGGCGCTGGACGAGAACCTCTCCGGCCGGGAGAACCTCGAGCTGTTCGGCAGACTGATGGGCCTGGGCAAGTCCACGGCCCGCAAGCGCGCCGACACCTTGCTCGAGGAATTCGATCTGGTGAGCGCGGGCCGCCGAGCCGTGCGCCACTACTCGGGCGGCATGCGCCGCCGCGTGGACATCGCCTGCGGGCTGGTGGTGCGTCCCGAGGTGGTGTTCCTGGACGAGCCGACCACGGGCTTGGACCCGCGCAGCAGGCAGGGCGTCTGGGACCTGGTGACCGCGCTGAAGACGCAGGGCATCACGGTGCTGCTGACCACGCAGTACCTGGAGGAAGCCGACGTGCTCAGCGACAACATCATCGTGATCGACAAGGGCACGGTGATCGCCGAGGGTACCGCCGACGAACTCAAGGAGAAGACCGGCGGCAGCTACTGCGAGGTCGTCCCGCTGGATCAGAAGAAACTGCGCACCGCCGCGTACGCCCTTGGCGACCTGGTGCCGCCCGCGGTGCTGGCCGACATCGACGGCGGCGACCGGCTGTCCATCCCGGCGCCGGAAGGCGCAGCCACGCTGACCGAGGCGCTGCGCAGGCTCGACAGCGCCGGTGTGGAGCTGGCCGACATCGCGCTGCGCCGCCCCTCGCTCGACGACGTTTTCCTGTCCATCACCGGCCACTCGGGCGGGCGAGCGTGACCGCTGCGACCGCCCCGGAGCACACCGAGGCCGAGGTGACGCTGTTCGCCGAGTTGCCCGCGGCGCGGCTGTCGTCGTTCGCGCAGTGGCGCGCGCTGACCGGCCGCATCGTCCGCACCATGGCGACCAAGGGCGAGCTGATCGTCGCCGCGGTCACGCCGCTGATCTTCACCCTCGGTTTCTATCTGCCGTTGCGCTACGTGATGAAGATCCAGGGCGTCGACTACGCCCAGTACGTCATGCCGATCATCGTGTTGCAGACCATGGCCTTCACCATGATGTCGAACGCGCAGCTGGCCGCGTTCGAGGCGATGACCGGCCTGAGTACCCGACTGCAGACCATGCCGATCGGCACGCTGGTGCCGTTCACCTCGCGCATCTGCGCCGGGCTGGTCCGGTCGGTGACCTCGCTCACCGCCGCGGTGCTGTTCGGGTACCTGATCGGTTTCCGCTTCGTCGCAGGCGTCGGGCAGGCCGTGCTGTTCTGCGCGTTCTCTCTCGCGGTCGGCACGGTGCTCGCGGTCGGGGCCGACGGGCTCGGCAGTCTGACCAAGAGCCCGGAGTCGCTGAGTCAGGCGCTGACGCTGCCGACGCTGATCTTCGGCATGCTCTCCTGCGGGTTCGTGCCGGAACGCAACTTTCCGGAATGGATTCGCCCGTTCGTGCGCAATCAGCCGATCTCCCAGTTCTCCTTCGCGCTGCGCGACATGGCGGCCGACGGCGTGACCTGGCACGTGCTGTGGGTTCCGCTGGTGTGGTTGATCGGGCTGGCGGCGGTGTTCACCCCGTTGGCGATCTGGGCGAGTGTGAGGCGGTCATGAGTTCGGTGGAATCGACCGTGGAGCGCACCGCGCCGCAGACCGAGGTGTTCGAGGGACGCCCGGCCGAACCCCTGCCCGTCGTCCGGACGAGGCCGGAAGGCTCGCTGGTCACCTGGGTGGTGCAGAGCCTGATCCAGTGCAAGCGGCTGCTGCTGGTCTGGGCGCGTGATCCGGCGACGACCATCCAGACGCTGGTGTATCCCGCGCTCACCTTGGTGATGTTCTACATCGTGCTGAACAAGCCCGTCTCCGGGGCCACCGGCATGCCCGCCGTGTACGGCACGGTCCCGTTGTTGACGTTGGTCGCGGCGATGTCCGGGGCGGTGGTCAGCGCCCTCGGCTTCAAGACCGAGAAGATGACCGGGCTGCTCGGCCGGTTCTGGACGATGCCGGTGCACCGTGCGGCCGGATTCACCGGGCGGCTGCTCGCCGAGGCGATCCGTGTCCTGGTGACCACGGTGTTCGTCGTCGCGGTCGGTCTGCTGCTCGGTTTCCGCTTCGATCAGGGACCGGTCGCGGCGCTGGCGTTGATCGGCATCCCGGTGCTGTTCGGGGTGGCGTTCGCCGTCCTGGTCACCGCGCTTGCCACCGTGTCCGAGGGCGTGATGCTGGTGAACATCATCGGCATGATCAGCACCTTGCTGATGTTCTTCAACTCGGGTTTCGTCCCGGTTTTCGCCTACCCGATCTGGTTGCAGGACGTGGTGGCGCATCAGCCGATGAGTTGCGCGATCGATGCGATGCGCGGTTTGTCCTACGGCGGTGCGGTCGCCGACCCGCTGCTCGAGACGCTCGCCTGGACGCTCGGCATGATCGTCGTCTTCGCCTACCCGGCGATCAGGGGATATCGGCGGGCCGCGGAAACGGGGCCGTAGCCACCAGCTGTCACCGTGCGCCGGGTTCCGACTATCGGACCCGGCGTTCGGCGTCTTCACGCGGTTCGGCGAACTCGTAATCCAGCCAGCGGTTCCGATTGGCCCAGCCGACCAGGTCGTAACGCCAGCGGAACGGCCAGGTGTGCGCGACCGTGCCGAACAGCACAGCGCCCAGCGCCGTGTAGTCGTCGTGCGCGGACAGCAGGGCGCGCTGACCACGCGGGGTGGCGCTGAAGAACGCGTCGAACATGGCGATGGACTGCTCGGTGGTGAGTCTGCCGAGGCCGTAGAGGCCGCGCATCCGCATCCAATACACCAGCCGTGCGCGCGGCGGCCACAGCGCGGCGATGGGGTCGCGGCCTTCCAACAGCGCGGTGATCGCGGTGTCGACCAGTGCCAGTGAGTCGGCGACGCTGTACCCGGTGCACGGGTGCATCATGCCGCCGCGCGAGCCGAACGCGATCGCGCGCGCCTTGCCGGTGCGTGGCGGCGGCTGGTCGAGTGGATAGTGCGCCGCCTCGCTCGGTTCGTCGCCGGTGAGCCGGATGCCGTGCGCGGCGAGGCGCGCGAGCGTGCGCTTGCGCAGTTCGTGCTGCGGCATGCCACCCCGGAGACCGAGACTGGTCTCCTCGAAGATCACCGTGCCGTCGCCGAGCGGCACCGCGTAGAGGAACGACGGCGGCTCGTCCGGGCCCGCGCCGTTCTCCGGCCGCCAGTCCAGCAGCAGGCCCTCGCCTTCGGCGATCATCGGCGCGGCGGCCTCGGCGTCGACGAAGATGCCGTGCGCGCTCGCCCCGCGGCGGCGTCCCAGCGGGGGCAGCCCACGGGTGTCGAACACCGCCGCCGCCCGGTGCACCGTGCCGTCGGCGAGTTCGACCTCGTGCGCGTCCACCCGCGTGGCGCGGCCCGCGACGACGGTGGCGTCATCGAGCGGTAGCGCCGCGCGCAGGCCGGGTTTGGACAGCACGCAGTAGGGACGGTCGATGCGATGCTCGGTCTTCGTCCACACTCTGGGCGCCGGGATGGTCGTCGCGACAGCCGTGGACGGCAGCCATTGCGGCAGCTCGTCCACCCAGCAGGAGAAGGTGGGCGGCCACAGCCGTTCGGGGCGGGGGTCGATCGCGGTCACCGACAGCCCCGCGATCATGGCGCGGTGCGCGAGCGCCCGTCCGGTGGGACCGAGCCCGACCACGCACACATCGACTTCCCGGTCCGCGCTGACACCCATAGGGGCATTCAATCCGGTGGGCCGACGGAAGCGCAAGTATTCCACGCCTGCGAGCCCAAGGAATTCGGGTCTCGCTATTTCGAAATCGGATCGGTTCGAAACGGTGCGAATTCCGGTGCACGGGCATGCCCCCAGAATCGGTGGCCCAGCAACTTCAGTCGTGAAACGGCTCGGGACAGGCCATAGCCTGAGCTCGGAACGCGAGGCGTTCCGGGATTCGGGATAAGGGGAGTCATGAGAGGGAGCCACCTCCGCCGGTTGCTGCTGTCGGCGGTCTTCGCCGGCGCTGCGGCCGCATCGGCAATGGTCTCGGTGCAGGCCCAGGCCGCGCCCGCGGAGTCTTCTATTATTTCCGTGCAGGAGCACAGTGCGCGGAACCTGACATTGACGGTGCATTCCGCCGCCATGGATCTCGATATTCCGGTGGAAGTGCAGCGCGCCGCGGACACCAGCGTTCCCCGGCCGGTGCTGTATCTGCTGCTCGGCGCGGCCGGTGGCATCGACGGCTCGACCTGGGCCACGAAGACCGACGCGATGCAATTCCTCGCGGACAAGAACGTGCACGCGGTCACGCCGATCGGCGG
>NZ_JBFAXY010000056.1:0-21625 GCF_040681035.1 Nocardia sp. NPDC051911 | reverse complement strand
GCGATCAAGACCCACCGCCGTACCCGCGCCGGTGACGCGCACGAGCGCGGCGTCACCCCGAAGACCGCGCCGATCGGCGTCGGGCTCGGACTGCCCCGAATCGGCGCATGAGGCGCTCGGCATGATTCCTCAACTCGACGTCATCGGCATCATCGTTACCGACATGGCTGCCTCACTAGCTTTCTACCGCCACCTCGGAATCAATTTCCCTCCAGGCTGCGAGAATCAGCCGCACGTCCAAACAACCCTCAGCAATGGTCTGAAACTCGCACTCGACACCGACAGCATCACCAGGGCCTTCCACGCCGAATGGCGGACACCTCCCCGAGACGCTGGTCGCATCGTCATCGCTTTTCGATGCGCAGACCCGCTACATGTCGATTCTGTCTACGCCAGCCTCGTAAGCGCTGGATACTATGGCGAGCTAGACCCCCACGACGCCTTCTGGGGACACCGCTATGCGATCGTGCAAGACCCTGACGGTAACCGAGTGGACCTCTACGCGGGGCTGGATAGGAAAGTGTCGGGTTAACGGCTCGGGTTCACTTCCAGTAGCGGTTTGACCCCGATCCACCCGGGTCTCTACGCGCCCGAGGTGCGAGGACCACCGGTTTTCGGGTAGGAGACGCTGGTCTACCAAGCTTTCCGCTGGTTCTTCCTGGCCGTAGGGACCCAGGCGTGGTTCAGGTGGTGACCTGCCATAGTCGCCAGCCGCCCGCCCAAGACGAGTGCGGGCAGGTGCAGCACGAGCTTGTGCTGTGGGCGGGCGGAGCGGCGGTGATCCTTCTACACACCCACGCGGAGTTCGCGCCGAACCGCTCCGAGAGTATGCGCCAGCGGGCCGTCGATAAGGTAGACGAATACGGTCTCGATGACCGCCTGGCGACAGTCGATGATGTCGGCGTCGACTGTGGGGTCGTTGCTCGCGCAAATACCCAGTTGCGGCCGTTTCCGCTCACGTTGATCCTGAGGTCGCCGCTCACGCAGTTCCCCATGTGTGGTGGTGGGTGTGGTCCTCGCAGGAAGTTGGCTGCGCCGTCGGATGGTGATGGGCAGCTGGGATGGGCGAGGAGTACCCAGTGCGTGTTGTGGCTACGTACGTGGCATTTGCTGACTATCCGCTGTTCACCGATGCGGGCACCCCCCTGGCCCGTAAGACTTGAGTCTACGCACGAAATCTGTCGATCTCGTCCCGAATGGAGTGACCGCCCTTGAAAATGGTGCTCGACAAGTGCGGTTAGGATCCCAGCCGCGCACAGCGCAGTGACGCACCCTTGAAGCAATGACGCCCTGCCGGGTTCCAACCATCGGGTTCACACTACCCGCGCACTCGCCGGTGCCAGTCTCGACCGATGCCCGGCCACCTGGAGTGCCGATCGAAGACAACCTATATTTCTGTATTCGTTGAACGGGTTGGCCGCGAACCATGAATTCATGGCCGGTCAAATAGAAATCAGGTGAGTACATATCGCCTCGTGATGACAAGAGTGTTCGGCCATGGAGATGGTTCCCCTCTGTATGGCCAACCGATCGGGATAAGGTCCGTCCAATGACTAAAATACTTCCTCTTGCATACGGATACTTACGTGATGACATAATCGAAAATGCTGGATATGGGTCAAGCGATGCCAGGCTACGTGAGGCCGCCGCGTCACTCGGCTACGAACTGGGCACCGTATTCCATGAGCCGACGCCAGAGTCGGGGATACTCCCCCCTGCGTTTGTCGATCTCGTCGCCGAATGCCGCCGAGCCGCGGCGCACGCCGTAATAACACTGCACGGACATCTGTCGAATATGGCTATATGTCGAATGGTCTTGCTAGCGGTCCTTGACGTGCGAGCGGATGCCGTGGTGCATGAAGTTGGGTCGTGACCCGGGCTTGATCGGTTGATCAACTGCAGCTCACCAACTGCGCCATGTCCACCAGGGCCTGTGCGCGCGGTGGTGTGCACATGGCCCCATACTGGTGGCCGAGCTCTGTTGTTTGCTACCGATTCAGCCGAACACGCGTGCTTGGACAAGCAACCCAGCGTCGGAGCCTAGGACTGACAGTACCTAGGCTGTTCAGGCATACTGCCGCCAGAATGAAGCCGTGACTTCCCCTCGCTTCGAGTTCGGCGAACTCCTGCATGCCTGGCGCGACCGCCTTTCCCCGGCCGACGCCGGCTTCGCTATGACGGACGGCCGTCGGGCCCCCGGATTGCGCCGGGAGGAACTCGCACAGCTAGCCGGGCTTTCTGTCGACTATATTCAGCGCCTTGAACGGGGACGCGCCCGCAATCCGTCGCCGCAGGTAGTCGGCGCCCTGTCTCGAGCGCTTCAGCTCTCCCGGACTGAGCGCGACGACTTCTATCGCAGTGCAGGTTTATTGCCCCCGCGCGACGGGACGATCGACACCCATGTGCCTCCAAGCATGCAACGGATCGCCGCGCGTCTGGAAGCATTCCCGATCGGAATCTTCGCTGCGGACTGGTCCCTGGTCTGGTGGAATGGGATGTGGAGCGCCCTGCATGGCGACCCGTCTTTGGCGCCGCCGACTGAGCGGAACCTCGCACGGGCGCTGTTCGGCACCGGTTTTGCGCGGGCGTCCATGCGCCCTTTCTCGTCCTACCACGCCGAAGACGCTCTCGAATCCTCGATTGTCGCCGACCTCAAAGAGGCAATATCCCGCTACCCCAAGGATCGACAACTTCAAAGCCTGGTACATGACCTCACAACCACGTCGGACACCTTCGCGCACCTGTGGGCGACGTCGACGGTATCCAGGCATACTTCCAACCGGAAGACGATCTTGCATCCGGAGGTCGGCGCCATCACTCTCGACTGCGACGTCCTGCTCGTACCAGGAGCGGACCTTCGCATGGTTACGTACACTGCCGCAGCCGCAAGCGGCGCCGCGCGCAAGCTCGACCTTCTGCGGGTGACGAACGGTCGCACCGCCACAGCACCTCTTCGATCGGATCGCGGCCATCCGGCGGAGGGTTGTGAAGACCGTTTTCAGCGGCGGGACCCAGGTACGCTGCTATAGAATAGCTCTACGACATAAGGCAGATCCCTCCTATCAGCCGCAGCTCCTGGTCGGCGCGATCGTGTCGGATTGGTCGCCTTGGGTGTTCGACCACCGCTGCAGGGCACTCCGAGCCGAGCACCTCCAACACAACAACCACGCAGTTCATCGGAGAAACCTCACGTCACGCGGCACCCATCGTCTCCCTGGACGCACGGCGATCGGATCTCAAGAATCCATGAACAGATTATCCATGAACAGATCTTCGAACCCCGATGAAACCTCACCTCTGAGAGGTGATCATACACCTGCTACAATCCGCGATGATTCAAATCTGCCAGCTCCCACCAGTGAGTTCGTCGGACGATATTCAGAGTTGCGACAGATCGAGAACCTGCTGCGATTAGAAAACAGTCGACTCATCACTCTCGCCGGACCCGGCGGTATCGGCAAGACGAGGTTAGCGGTTGAGGCACTTCGCCGGTTCCGAAATACTCCCGATCGACCTATCTACTGGATACACTTGGCGCGGTTGAAGGGCGACGCAACCAGCAACATGATCGCGGAAGAGATTTTGCACTGTATTGCAAAAATAGACATGTCCGGTCGCCCTGCAGCGGATGTTCTTATAGAAATACTTTCCACCCCTGGCCCTGCCGAGCCTCGTCGATCGATTCTGGTAATGGACAATTGCGAGCACGTGCTCTCCGGCGCCGCTCAACTCATAATCAGATTACTGACGATCCCTCGATTAACTATTCTGGCGACCAGTCGGCAGGCAATGGGATGGGCCGACGAGCACCTCATAGACGTGCCGCCGCTTTCACGTGCACATGCATTGGAACTCTTACGACGGCGAGCGGCAATCATTGGCAGACCGATATCAGACAGCCCTGACCAACTGTCCACTGCAGCCGAGATTTGCCTGCATGTCGATAACAATCCCTTGTTCATCCGGCTCGCCGCAGCGCGGCTGCGTAATCGGCCGGCGAAGGCTGTACTCCGAGAATTGACAGGCAATTTCGATGACAAACGCCTGCAGTGGTCGCACGGCGTGCGTGCTGGCGTCGAGGAACGCCATCTCAGTGGTCACAGTATCATTTCCTGGTCTTACGGGTTATGTACGGATGCTGAACAACTGCTACTCGACCGGATGTCGGTCTTCGCGACGAGCTTCGAAGCGCACCACTACGAAAGTAGGATCAGTGGAGCTGAACTCGATGCAATTGTGACGGTGTGCGCCGACGAGGCTTTGCCGTCCGAAACAATCGAGCCGTTGCTGGAGACATTGACGGAGCGTTCGCTGGTCTCAACAAATATCACTTCAACAGCAGTACGGTACTTTCTACTCGAAAGCGTACGGGTGTTCGTCAGCGGTCAGCTGAGGAACCGAACCGGAGAGTTGGATGAAGAAAGGCTGCTCGCACGACTCCGACGCTACTACCGAGACCGAGTCGTTGCCGGATCGGCGATGCGGTCGAGCCGCGAACAGAGCGACTGGATAGAATGGACGCGTGGCGCCTGGGAGAATATTCTGACCGGTATCGAGACCAGCCTTACAACTCCCGATGAAGCCGCCGTAGGGATCGAGACCGCAATCGCATTCATATCACTGCAATGCCCATTCGTAATTTCTTACGCCCCGAGCTCGATGACCGCATATATTCAGCGCGCCATGGAAGCCACTCGAGACATCGGCCCGGTGCCTATCGAGCTTCGAGTAGCGGCACTAGCGGATATCAGTCATCTCGCGCTGTGGCAAGGCCATTATGCCTATGGCGCCCGTCTTCTGGAAGAATGTGCCGACATCTGCATATCCGACGTGGCACAGCGTCATGAATGGCGTGAAACAGCCCTCTCTGACATCGGCCTGCCAGCGGTCGTGGAGTTCACCTGGGGACTAGAACTTATGCTGACCCGCTCAGACCCACGTGCTCCACATGTATTCGCCCGCGCCCGGAGCAAATTTGCCGAAAGCGGCGACAAGGCGGGTGAGCAACGTAGCGAATTGTTCGAGGCACTGGCCTACTCCATGGTCGGCAATGGACCGCAAGCGCTGTGGTTTTCCCGTCAGCATCTCGATCGCGCGCTCAAGTCGGATGATACCGGCTGGGTCATTCCTTCAGCTGAATTGGCCTGGATGCTCGCGCTGACCTTGCACGGTGATCCGCACGAAGCATTGAAGGTTGGGGCCGGAGTGCTAAAGGCAGGCATCGATCCGTGGACAGCCACCTGGGCGCTTCGCTTCGGCGCTGCAGCACTCACCCGCATCCTCGCGAATCGTATAGATTCAGGAGATTCCGAACGAGACGAATTAGCAGATTCAGCCATGGACATCGCCATTCTTCAGGGAAGTATGGCTGAAGCGCACCGGTCGATGGGAATATCCGTCGCTGAACTAGCAATCGTTGCATCCGAAGAGCACCGCACCGCTGACGTCATCAAATCGATACTCGGCGATGAGACTTACGCCGCTGCCGTGAACCAAGGCGCTCTAATAAGGCCCAATTCACCGGAGCTGCAGCGAATTATGGTGAGCAGTCGATCCGGCGACGACTTGCGGAAGATGCCGGCCGATAGTCGTGCAACTTCTCGTTGGCAGGAACTCTCCCCCGCCGAACGTGAGATTGCAGTGCTGGTCGCTGCTGGCTGGGCCAACAGCGCGATCGCTGCACGCCGCGGCAGCTCCATCCGTACTGTCGACACACAACTGTCCGTCATTCTCCGGAAACTAACACTTACTAGCCGGATGGATATCGCCACGGTCATACCGACCGAACTCAAAAAGCGAGTCCAACTTGAAGCTAACGAGCGCCCAACCCGTCTTCGCCGAAGCTAGCTATGCCAGCAGTTCGCGATCCGGCCTGTAGTGCCCGAAATACTGCCACTGCATCTCACCCAGCGGAGTCCCTTCTCCACGAACCCCACCCGATCAAGCTACTGTTTTGCGCCTGATCCGTTGATTGTAGGATTCGGCGGTGGCGAGGACTGGCCGGCCGTGGTCGGGGCCGGATTTGGTGGTGACTGAGGCTCAGCGTCGGGAGTTGATACGGGATGCGCGGGCGTCGACGCAGGCGTATGCGCTGCGGTGCCGGATCGTGCTGGCGTGCGCCGAGCCGGCCATGTTCAATACCCATGTTGCGGCCGAGGTGGGTGTGTCGGCGATGACGGTGCGTAAGTGGCGGGGCCGCCTTATCGACTACGGCCTCGCGGGCCTGGCCGATGAGCCGAGGCCGGGCCGTCCGCCGTCGATCCTGCTCAGGTGCAGCAGGTGGTCGAGCTGACCCTCGAGCAGCCCCAGCCGATGCCACGCACTGGTCACGGTCGTCGATGGCCGAGCGGACCGGGCTGTCGAAGTCGACGGTCGGGCGGATCTGGCAGCGGTTCGACCTGAAACCGCACCTGACCGATGGGTTCAAGATCTCCACCGACCCGCTGTTCGTGGTGAAGGTCGCCGATGTCGTCGGCCTTCACCACAATCCTCCCGAACGGGCGGTGGTGCTCTGCGTGTACGAGAAGGCCTAGATCCAGGCACTGGATCGGTCACAGCCGGTCACGGATTGTTCGTTGAACAGAAGAGATACCGGTGGAGCAGGAGGGCGCAGCTCACCGACTCCGGCGACGCGTTTCCGGGATACCGTAGGACGCCGCTAACCAAGCGAGCCCCGGACCGTGTACGTCGGTTCGAAGCTCGTTTGAGGGTTTTCACGCCTATCTGCCGATCGCGCAGTAGTTTGAACGAGAGTTAATGTACACCCGCGTCGGATCTTTTTCCAAATTTTCGGCGACAATCGCCTGCTCGATCGCGACCGCCGCGGCAAACGTTGCCAGTTCATGGAAGAAGAGCTGATCGACTACATCCTCGCAGAGGTGATTGGGAAGGCGATCGAGCCACTGGTCGAACTTTGTTAGGTCGGTGTGTCGGCTCAAGTTCTGTTGTGATTCTCGAGACCAGGCCGGGATGGATTACGGTGAGCGGGCACGGGTCGACGAGTAGCTCATAATCCAGCCGATCCGCACCATCGGTCACATCATGAGCTGGACACCGGGCCGCACAAGCCACCACCAGCGCCGAACGGCGGAAAAAGCATGACCGCGTAGTATCTGACGGTTCGAAAAGTCGTGAGCCGATGCCCGTCACCTTTCTCGTGGGTACCGAGATCGGGCTTACGGCCGCCAGGCTCGGTATGACTTCTTGCCCCTACTTGCCGGCATCCACCCCCTGTCGAACGCGTCCTCGGACCCCGCATCGCCCACCCAGCGGTGCTGGAGATTCTGTCGCGGCGCGGCGGTCCCGAAGGAATCCGGGCCGCCGGTCGGCGCAAACTCACCGCCATCGCCACCAAACACGCCCCACGCATGGGCGCGCGGCTCGTCGATGAAAACTTAGCCGCGTTGCCCGCGCAAACCGTCACCGTTCCCGGCACCAAAGCCGCTGAAACAGTGCTCCCGAAACTGGCAGATTCGTTGAATGTAATTCTGCTGTAACGCAAGCAGATCGCCGAGGACATCGACGAGATGCTCGCCGACCACCCTCTTGCCGAGGTCCTGACTTCGATGCCCGGCATCGGAGTCAGGACCCGGACCCGCATCCTGCTCGAAGTCGGACGCCACGGCGTTCGCCTCGGCCGGCCGCCTCGCCTCCTACGCCGGCTTCGCCCCGATCACCCACCGCTCCGGCAGCTCCATCCGCGGTGAGCACCCGGCCCGGTCCGGCAACCACAAGATGAAGGCGGCGACGAGGTCGAGGAATCCTTGGTGGCTGTCGGTGCGTCGTTCCCAGCGGATGGCGAGGCGGCGGTACTGGTGGAGCAGCGCGAGGCACTGTTCGACGCCCCAGCGTCCGGCGGTCACCTTGTCGCGGGTGCCGCGGCGGGGGATGCAGCCGGTGATACGGCGTTGCCGCAGTTCGGTATAGACGCTGAGTTAGTCGTAGCCCTTTCCGCAATCAGGGTGTCGACCCGATGGCGCGGCCGGCCGAGTCGCCCGCGCAAAGGTTGTACCCGGTCGAGCAATTCGGGCAGCGCGAGGTGGTCGTTGAGGTTGGCACCCGACAGGGACAACCGTAGCGGGCCGGTTGCTACCTATGTCATCGACAACCCGACGAGTCCGGGTCGACTCGCAACATGCAATGCCACAGGTTCCGTATTCAGCAGTGTTCGCAGAGCAGGGACCCTCGGCCAACCGCCGCGGGCATCGGTGCTCCGGCGGCCGCCGTGCGGGCTGGCCGGTGGCCTGCCGGAGCTGGTGCTCATCGATCAAGGCAAGGACTTCCCGTCCGGCCCGGGCACACCCAGAGCACAGGAAGGTTGTCGGTGGTGCGGGCGATGGTTGGCCTGCTTGCGAGTCATAAGGCATACGCAAGAATCGGCGTCTAGGTCTCCCCGGGGCGCGACAAGCTGCTCCTGACGGCGCTGTGGTCACCGCCTAGCTGGATCCACTGGCAGCATGTCGGCAGCCAGCACTGCGCGTACGGCGTCGACGGCGGCCTGTTGAAGCGGCGAGAAGAGATGATCCTGCCGCGAGAACAGGACAAGACGTTCGTGGATGACCAGCTCGGGTACGTCTACAGCGACAAGGCAACCTGCGTCCACTTCAGGTTGCATTGCATATGCGGGCGCGAAAAGCGCCCAGTCATTAGCAATCGCGGCCCGTTTGATGGCCTCTACATGGCCGAACCGAATGATGAAGTTGGGATCAAGGTGGGTGGTCATTCGTAATCGCTCCACCAGGTCGCGGTAGACCGCGTTGCGTGGCGCACCCACGAGCGGCAATGACATTGCTGCCGAGATCGGCATCGAGCGGCTCGGCGGCGCCGCGGTCGGCGTCATGTACAGGATCAGAGGTTCAGACCGCAGGAACTCGGCTTCGACCGACTCGGGCAGGTGACGTTGATCCCAACTGACGACCGCGAAATCCGCATCGCCGCTCTCCACCGCTTGCAACGCCTCGCCTGGCTGTGCAATGTGCAATGTAAGATCGGCGCGGGGACGGGCCTGGCGCAGGTCCGTCAGGACTTTTGGCAGCAGGTACGTGCCTACCGCCATGCTTGCCCAGATAATGACACTGCCGCCGAGCCCGGTCGCAAGGTCACTGACATCGCGCCGGATCTGCGCCGCACCCGCCAGCACATCGCGGGCCCAACGATCGGTGCGTTCACCTGCTTCGGTTAACACTAGCCGGTTGCCGTTACGTTCGAACAACTTCGCCCCTAGCCACATTTCGAGGGCCCGCAACTGATTCGATACCGCAGGCTGTGCCACCATGAGCACCTCTGCCGCACGGGTGACGCTGCGTTCCTCAACCACCAGCCGGAAAATTTCAAGCCTACGAAGGGAGAGCTGCGTGTCCATACACTTCAATATAGGGCGCGTTGCCACCCATCCGTCTTCATACGTCCGCCGGTATTCTAGAGCCGTACACTCGAGCGAGGGTGGGCGAGCGCAAGCGCATGTTCGAAGAAGATCAACTGGCGCTGAACTCGATCGGAGCGATCATCACGCAGACTCGTAAGCTGGCGGTCGTTTTCTGACGTGAGCCTCCGCGGGCCGTCTTGCCTTGACTCGAGCATCGGGCTGTTGAAAAAACAATCGTCGCGATGTCTACTACTCGCACATGGAAAGGGTCGACTGGTACAGCTGTACAACAACGTCCACCTGCGCAAGCAACTGGACTACGCGCAACGCTGCCATGTTGACCGGCGCTCGACCGAACTACAGGTGTCAAGCCGATGTCCCACTGTGGTAAGGGTCCCGGCAAGCGATCTAAGCACCCTTTCGCCGCTGGGCCTGTGCCAGGTGTGGGCGGCGGTACCACAACACAACATACGTCGACCTCGGCCGCAATGTGGGTGTTGGATCGCCTGGCACGGCGCAGGCCAGCGCCATCCTGCGTCGCAACGGCTATGCCTGCGTCGATGTCGCCGCCCAAGCACCCCGATCGACTTCCGATGCTGCGTCTCGGTCACCGTCAACTCCGGCCGCGCAGCACTCGCTACCGCCGAGCGATATTTGCTAAACGTATGTCAGGCTCAGAAGCATAGCTGGCCTCGGAGAAGAAGCGGCTTGCCGCACGGCAAGCCGAATTGCCGACAGAATGCCCACATGAGAGAGGATGTTAGCGGTGGTGGGTCAAGCGTTCCCTCATAGCATAGGTCTTGGCGTGGTGCGGCATTTTGGTTGATCGCGATGTTCCGGTCGCGGGGGGCGTATTGGATACGTACGTATGACCGGAGCATTCTCGGATGTGTTCCCAGTGTGATTCTGTAGGATCCGTCGATACATCAACAATCATCGAACTTCCTATTGCGCTTCCATCACAAGGAAGGAATTGAGACCGCGGATCTCCGTGAAGTATGGTTGCGCTTTATTTGTTTTCGGTACTGCATACTGCATACTGCATCAAAGAATTGAGCGCTTGTCGCGGGCTCGAGCAACAATGATCCTTCTATTGATACGGAATGTTAATGGAATGTTAGAGCGTGCACTCTGGCAATGTTGGCCGCGCTGGTGGGCGGACTTCCATCAGGGCGCATCAATGGAATATATGTCAAGGTGGAACCACATGCCGGAGACTGGCGTACGGATAGCAACGCGCACTGTTGACCGGAACTCGCGCCCCCCTGATTGGCGAGGTAGGCGTAGGCGCTTTCTCGGATATCTATCTCTTGGATTCGCGCTCATATTCACTGCAGTAGCCATAATGCTACCAACTTGGATAGCCGATACCTTGATCAAATTTCCGGCGCAAGTGCGTGAGGTGGGCACTGCCTCCGGTGCAGGTTCGCTGCTGAACATCAATACCCTACTCCAAGGAAAACTCGAGGTTGAGCACGAGGTTCCTATAAAGGGATACTCGGTGATGACCAGTGTGGAGCCGACGAACGCTGAAACCGTCACGCTACGTGTCGCCCAGCAGGTAGTGCGATTGGACCGCCCGGGCCCCAAAGGGCTTTCAGATGCAATTGTGGACCAGGTGAGCATCGACCGGAGCAATGGGCGACCGCAGCGCAGACCGGCTATGACGGTATTCGAGCCAGCGCAGAAACCACTCCAGACGATCCGAACCGGATTCCAGTACAAACTTCCCTTCAATACAGGCAGACACGATTATCCATACTTCGACGTCGGTTCTCAGCAAGAGATCGCCCTGAAGTACCTCGATGACGCCACTTCCCTCGATGGCTTGCAACTGCTCCATTTTCGAACTCAATTGCATTCCGCTCCCCTAACCGGTCTCCTACCGATGCGAGGTAGTGTCACTCTACCCGCTCGTATTCTAGAAAATAGTAGCTCTGAGCAGGTGGTGACGATGCACCTATTTAGTTCAGCTATCCGTGATTTTTGGGTTGAACCTGCCACCGGCTCAGTGGTCTCGGCCGCGGAGCGCCAACTCAAATATCTGGTGACCAGTCCCGGCGGTTCCCCTTCTCTGACGGTCTTCGAGGGCACTATGCGCTCCGACGAACAAACCGTCATGAAATTGATAAAAAAATCCCATGAAGCGCGCCAGGAGATAGCGCTGCTGCGCACCGACGCGCCTGTCATCGCCTCGATAGCGGCTGCAGTAACCCTCGCATTCGGCGCGTGGCGCTTGCCACCTATCTGGCAACGAGGCCGTACTTCATGAGTAGTACAAATTCGCCGAAGCCGCATACCCCACTCGGATTAGGAGAACAATGGGCTCGCCTAATCTTTACACCTCTGATTGCGAACCGAATGCCTCAACGCCAACCACTGGACTGTCGCGCGGACCAGCCTGCTCGAGACATGTATGTGACTTCAATCCCGGCCATTTACATTAATCCGAATATGGTGTGGCTATGAGCGATGCGGCGGAATCAAACGATCGGCCCTGCTCGGTGCCGCGATTCGATCCTCACGACACTACAGTGCTGAATGAACCGTATTCAGTGTATTCGACTTACCGTCGATGCGACCCGGTGCATTGGGGGCAGCCCTACACTGTGGGCAGCGCGGGGTGTTGGTATCTATTCCGGCACGATCACATTTTGTCGGTACTAAAGGATCCTCGCTTTCGTCGGAATTTTGTACCGCTTTCGTCCGAAGCTAGTATCGCGCGTAAATCCGGGGATCAGCGGTTCGCCGAGTTATCGGGTCGTCTATTGTTGTCGACCGACCCTCCCGATCATGGGCGTATGCGTGCGCTGCTGGCTGCGGGTTTCACACCCGGGGCGACGCAACGCTATCGGGCGCTGACAGCGCATATCGCCAGCCGGCTGATCGATGACGCGCTCGCTGCGGCGGCGGCGTTCGACGTGATCGAAGACTACGCCGTGCCGGTATCGATTGCCGTTATCTGCGCTGTCCTCGGCATCGCTGCAGATGAGATCGATCCGCAGCTACCAGAATGGATTTCCGCATTCGGCCGTGGTTTCGATCTCCGCAAAGACCCATCGGCCATGAGGCAAGCCGGTGATGCAGGCGACAAGCTGTTGGAGTACTTTGACTATGTCGTCACGGGCCATGACAGGTCACAGCCCGGTGTTGTCAGTGTCTTGCTCGATGCCTATCACACCGGGCGATTGACTGGCGAGGAGTTGCTGTCGTTGTGTGTGCAGATCGTGTTTGCAGGACACGGCACGACGGTTGCGCAAATAGGCAATACCATCTTCGATCTTCTCACCCACGATGACCAACTGGTGTTGCTTAGGCGGTACCCGCAGCTCATTTCGGGCGCGGTGAGCGAGAGTCTACGGTTCAACGGCTCGGTCCACTCGGCGGCAGCGCGGAAGCCCATCGAGGATGTCGTCCTCGGCGACGCACTCGTTCGAGCCGGACAACCCGTCATCGGGTTCGTCGCTGCAGCGAACCGAGATCCGGCCGTTTTCGCCGACCCAAATAAATTCGATATCACGCGGGATACCACATTGTCGATCGCATTCGGCAGTGGGATTCACTACTGCCTTGGTGCCCGCCTGGCCCGCCTCGAATGCGAAATCGCTGTGAGCACTCTAGTTCAGCACCTGCCGGGGCTTGCGTTGCAAGAGCAGACACCTCCACGTCACGCGAACATAGTACTGCCGAGCATGCGAAATCTGCTGGTGACAACGTGAGCATTGGCCCCGCGCCAGATTGTGGCGACGGGCGAAAATTCTCACGGCGGCCGAAATCGAGACTGGGGATAGACCTCGAGGTCCTGCAAATGCCCACGGTGTACGTGTCTTCTCCCTCCGACCGGAAGCCGAGAGTTGGAACCGCTCTGCCGGTGCCTCGTATTCACTGTGCTCGAGCGAGGCTAGGTGCATCAGAATCGACGACGCCACCGGAGCCTCGCTGGCCATCCACCCATGACGACAAACGCAATTCGCCAGAATATTCGGCAACGGAACGGACATCGACATCTGCTCTCCCCTTGAGGCACCGACGGTCCGATTGGGCCTCTAAGGTCGTGGGCAGCGCGGACGCATCCCACAGGACTATCGACATCCGCGCACGCAGTGGCAGGCTCCTTGGTGAGGCCGGGGATCTGAAGCGTCGAGTTCGGTCACTGGTCGGAACGCGCGGGGTCGGTCATCCCAAACGAGCCCGCGCTGTCGTGAGCCCCGTCCCCGTTACCTTGTTCGTGGGACTGAGACCGGGCCCACGGTCGCAGCGGCCCGGTATGCTTTTTTTCTCAGGCGAACGCATGATCCGGGGGTGGAGTCGTCGGGCGCCGGTGGCGTCGACGGAGCGCTGATGGGGACAGGGCGGCTGCACAGGTCTCTTCGTAACTGGTGTTCACTTCTGCTGACACATCGATTTCCCAATACACAACGTATGCCTGTCGCACTCCGTGTTTCCCCATCGAGTGCGTAACCGCTGGTAGCCACAGTCACCTGTCGAAACCTCAACGCCCGGCACCCACGACGCCGTGGGCTTGGATTCGGACGGCAAATGACTTTTTCGAGAAGGCCTTGCCACCGACGAAGCCCGACTGTGGGCAGTGTACGACCAGCTCGCCATCCGAGGCGGACTGTTGATCTTGGTTGATCAAGCCAACACCATCGGCGCACCGCCGCCGCGCCTGAGGTCACGACATCGCCTATCTGCCCGGGGTTTGGTGCGCCGCATCGCGAGGAAATTCTGAAAGCAGCCTCGCTTCTCTTTCGCGCGGGTGATCAACTTGCGGCGCCGTCCATCTGTGCGCTCATCCGCGGTATGCGTGTATCCGGGGCTTCCGCGTCGATCCGATCTCCCGCGTGCTCACCGAGTTGGGCGTGCAGGCGCCGGACGCACATAGCGGAACCGGAAGACCGCGCCCGCCTCGGCGCGGACGTTCCCGGCGACAAGAACTTGCCCCAAGGCAAAGCTGTACCGACGCCGGGCTCGTCGATGCCCGGCCGCACTTGGCGCTGGCTGTCGAGCCGGGACGTGAACTGTCATATTATTACTGTCTCGCATCCGCTCATTATGTTGCGAGATCCATTCCAGAACGGGGACAGGGTTCGCCGGAGTGGATAGCGAGGACTGGTTCGCTGAGAAGTGGTTATGCGCGCTGAGCCTTGACAGGCGTGCCGTCGATACCACTTATGTCGTACCGACGGGTGAAGAGCCCTGCGATACCGAACTCCGCCATGCGCGCCAGCACTGCCTGCGCACCAGGGCTGTCATTGTGCTGCTGGAAAGCACGGGCGGACTCCCATTCCTCCAAAAGATGGAATACCCCCAGCTCGACGAGATCGGCGGTGACCTGGTACCGGATCACCCCGGGCTCCTTCACGACCTGCGTAGCCCACTCGATCAGCGCTTGGGCGAGTTCGTCGTGCCTACCGGAGTCGGCTTCGATCCTCACGTACAGGACGATGGGCTCTACCGGTTCAGCCAACGGGCTGAGATTACGTGCAGCGGCTTCGGTGAGACGTTCGCGAGTCCCTTCAACGGTAGAGATCAGGAACTCATCGGCGCGCAGACCACCCACAAGGCGGCTCGCGACGTATTCAGGTGTCTGCATCGTCGACGGATCGACGGCCGCTGCCACGACGGCGGCGGGAATGCCCACGGTGGAAATCTCCCGGGCGTGCCGGGTATTGGTCTGGTCGGGCGCCAGCACGCTGATGCCGACGTTCCGCGCGGCCAGATACGGAGCTAGGTTGCGGGCCAACGCAATCTGAGCGGCTTTGGTCACGACGTACGGGGCCGCCAACCCCGGCACGTCGTCAGGAAACAGGCCAAGTCCGGAGCTGGTGACGACGAAGTGACCACGCGAGGCGGTCAGATCCGGCAGAAATGCATGCAGAGCCCGCACGGTGCTCAGTACGTTGACGTCAAATATGTTCTGCCAGGTCCGGATCGGAATGCTCTCGGGCGGTCCGGCCAGTGCATAGCCTGCGTGGCACCACACGATGTCCACATGCTGGTATTTTTGGCACGCCAGTGCTGCCACTGCTGCCACATCGGATTCGCTTCCCACGTCGCAATAGGCGAATACTGCGGTACCACCGGCGCGCTCGATCGCCGCGGCCGTCGCGCGCGCGGCCTCTTCGTCGATGTCGGCAACAAGAATGGCGCAGCCCGCCTGCGCGAGCGCGAGCGCACCTGCGCGCCCGATTCCGGAACCGCCTCCGAGTATGACCACCGTCTTGCCATCCATTTTCAAAGTTCTTACCTCCCGGCGTCCATGCGGTCGGTCACCGCTTCCCAGGCGTTGGTGTTGTCGAACCCACTCTCACCAGCCAGATACTCTTCAAAGACTCCGTCGGGATCACGTTCGGCCCTGATCTGTTGCAGTCGAGTCCAACTGGCATCGGTCAGGCACTTCACCCGGCGGTTCTGCTGGTCGGAATCACCCCAGTACTGACCGATCGTCAGCGGCTCCAAGTCCTGCATCGCCGACAACAACCAGTCACGATGTATCTCGTCGCTGGCGGAATCTTCATAAATAACATACGTTCCGATCATCACATCGGTTTTGAGCGACATCGCGATGTCGGGTCCCTCATGGGGAAGGGCGAACTGAAAGAAGGTGTGCCCCGGTTCATTTCGAGGGCGTTCGAGAACGAGCCGGCTGCTGGCTGCCACGATTTGCGACGGCGCGCCATCAACCCAGGCAGAGTCGACCCGGTAGCGGTAACCACTGGGATGGCTGGAGTCGACGAAAGCGTACTCGTTCTGCAGGGTTGTCGGATGGGGATCGATGGCGAAGAGGGCATGGTTTGCGAACGGCCCTTCGGTCAGTGGCGCCAGCGCAGCGCGGCTTTCATCCTCGCTGTTGCAGAAGGCGACTGCCCACACCACGAACAAAAGCTCGCCATCGGGGTGACCAGGAATCGGAAACTGAGGCACAGAGGAGATCGCAACTAAATGCACGGTGTCGGGAATCGAGTGCTGCTCGGCGCAGAGCCATCCCAGCACATCCGCGTATTTGTCGACGGGGAACGCCTGGACCATCGACGACAGTCCCACCGGAATCGGGCGAGTGCGCAGGTGGAATCGGGTGATGATGCCGCAGTAGCCAGGACCCGCACCGCGCGCGGCCCAGAACAGATCTACGTTCTGCGTGTCGTCGGCGCGGATGAGTTCCCCGTCTGCGGTCACGACGTCGATCGCTACAATCTGTTCCGCCGACCATCCCCAGCCGCGGAAGTTCCATCCGATCCCGCCCTGCAGCAGAAAGCCACCGACACCGACCGAGGAACACCCTCCGCCGGGGAAGAAGACACCGAACTGTTCGAGGTAGGGATTAAGCTCTTGTCCACCAGTGACCGCTGGCGTGACACTGACGATTCCGGTCGTTGCGTCGTAGTGAATGTCCTTCAACCCGAAGAGATCAATGAGTAGCCCGTCGTCACGCAGGCCCCACACCGGAAAACTGTGGCCGCCAGATTTGACGCCGACCTTCCAACCGCGTTCCCGCGCCAGACGCACACCCTCGACGACGTCGTTCTCGGTCTCGGCGAGCAGCACGGCTGCGGGGAATCGCTGTGGATGTCGGGAGTGGTGGATCCTTGCGATGCGCGCGTGTTCATATCCGGCTTCGCCCCGTACGATCAACGCTCCGGTGAATCGCTCGGTCGTGGTGCTGTCAGGACTCATCGTCGAGTTCCTTTCATTGCGCTATACTCGGGAATTAATTCGCTACTCTGCGCCAAGAGTTCTTTTGCTGCTGTTTTCCCCTGCGGGCTCAACGCGCACAGTGGCGGACGAACTAGATCCGAAGTAAGTAACCCCATCGACTGCAAAACCCATTTGACCGGCGCCGGATTCGTCTCGATGAACAGCAGGTCCACCAAAGGGTGCAAGCGATAATGCAGGTCCAGCGCGGCGCTGTATCGGCCGGATATCCAAGCGCGATATAGATCTGCGACAGCGGTGGGTGCCAGATTCGCGACCGCGCTGATCATGCCGACGCCGCCGATAGCGAGCAGCGGCAGCGCAAGCAGTTCGACCCCTGACCACACCATCAACTCCGGGCCGGCGATGCGGATCACGCGCGAGAAATGCTCAAAATTCTTCGTGGTTTCTTTGATTCCTATTATGTTGTCGAAGTCGCTGAACAACCGCGCCACTGTCTCCGGCGCGATTTCGACGGCAGTCCGTGACGGCACGTTGTAAATGGCGATCGGGAGATCGGGGAACTCCGTCGCCACGGTCGCATACCAGTCGTACAGTCCCTCTTGGGTCGGCTGCGCGTAGTAGGGCGTGATGATGAGCACTGCATCCGCGCCTGCCTCCTGCGCGGCGTCGGTGATTTCGATGGTGTCCTCGAGATTGGCTGCTCCGGTACCGGGAACGAACGGCACGCGATCGGAGATCTCCTCCGCGACAATGTCGATTGCGCGGATGCGTTCTGCGACTGTCTGCGCTGCCGGTTCGCCGGTGGATCCACCGATCGAGATGCCGTCAGATCCCGACGCAATCTGCCAGGAGGTGATGCGGCGCAGGGAATGCACGTCGAGTTCACCGTCAGTGGTGAAGGGCGTTACGAGGGGAGCTATAGATCCGCGCAGCGCGGTAGGAGTCATTCGGAATCTCATCGAGCCCCCATCAGACCGGGTTCGACGACGCGCAGAAACGCGGTCAGTGCCGCCGAATCCGATAGCCCCATGCCGAGCGGTTTGAACACCGTTGGCCCCGATGCGGTGTCGTCGGGTGCGACAGTGCCTGCGACGACGTCCGCCAACCTGTGCACCCGCGACCAGTCGTCGCCAAAGAACTCACGCAGCTCGCGGGAGGATCGTCGTGCATTCTCTAGGTTGTCCACCACCGTCAGCTTCGCCGAACCCAGCAGACGCGGGTCGAACTCGGCGTTCGAAGGAAGGATCGCACCGACCGCGTTGAGATGAGCGCCTGCAGCGAGGTCATCGGCGGCTAGTATCGGTTCGGTCGCACGAGTCACCAGAGTGACGATCCCGACGCCACGCACCGCGTCCCGCAGTGTATCGGCCACGACAACTGATGCGGGGACGTGCGCCCTGATCTGTTCGGCGAATGCGTCGCGACTACTGGGGCGCGGACTCCAGACGCAGATCCTGCGCAATGGGCGAACGGCGTGGACAGCCAGGACCTGGGACAAAGATTGGCGTCCCGAGCCTATGATCGCAAGCTCGTCGGCGCCGGAAGCGGCGAGTCTGCGAGTTGCGACGCCGACAATCGCGGCAGTGCGCACGGCGCCGAGGATCCCGGCCTGAACCACCGCATGTAGCCGACCGTCCTCCGCATCGAAGACGGTCGCGACGGCTGCGGCACCACGCGGGGTGTTGACCCACGTCTTGAACGCCACCAGCGACTCGCCCAGATCAAGTGCACCAAGCGCGTGGGCGCTGCTCCGTTCACCCCACGTGGTCATAGTCTTCGGGATGTTCGTCGCGGTACCTTCGTGTTCACGTCGCAAGGCGAACTCCACTTCCTCGATGACGGTCTCGAGTGAAAGCTTCGCGAAGACGTCGGCCTCCCTGTAGAAACGGATGTCGGTGTTCATTTGCCGACTTCACGTGGACCGACGTAGCCGGTGACACCGGCTTCTGATCCCAGGGTCAAGATCGGACCATCCATGCTCTCCTGCCAAATCAGCGACTCCATGCCGATATGCAGCGGGTGGTCCTGTACGGTGAACACGCCGATCGCGTCCGGCCCGGGGACGTGGAGGTGCTCGCGCCACCCTGGCGCCGACAGCAGCAGATCTCCCGGACCCCACTCGATCGTCTCGCCGTCGATAACACTTTTGCCGGTGCCTCGAAAGTGATAGTTGATCGCCGCCGAGATATGCCGGTGACCACGTGTCCCCTCAGGCATGGGCGGGAATCCCGCCGGAACTTGTGTGGCGGTGACGAAGAAGCTGTGAGTCGCGCCGTTACGGCGTTCGGTGGCGGGATTGTAGTACGCGAGAATTGCGCGTTTGCCGTCACCGAGCTGGTCGCTCAAGTGTTGCGAGACCGCAGCCCACGGCCAATGCTGAGCCTGGTTCTCCACGACCTCGATGTCGGTGAGAAACTCGTAGCCGCGGACGCGTGACCCGAACTCGGAGACTTCGAAGTCCGGCGCGTTCGTCCGATTGTACTGTGCAGAACCTTCGCGTGCAGGCGTGGGCGTGGGCGTGGCCGCGGTCATTTCGGCCAAGGGCTCTGCGTAGCTCACACCAATCTTGCTGAGCAGCGGATAGTTCGAGTAAGTCAAGCGTACCCATAATTCGTTGCTGTCGTTGCGGTAGCTGTAGGGCCTCATCGATGGGATGTTGCAGACGTCCCAGCGCGAAAGGTGGATTGTGCGCCCTCCGACCTCCACCCGGCCTTCCCCCTGGATTCCGATGACAACGTTGCTGCTGTTGCGTCGGAGTGGCTTCGTCGCTTCACCTGGGAGCAGCACTTCGACGACAACGTCAATACCAGGAGCGAAGCTGCGCACCGATCCTACGGAGTCGGGGTGTACGATGCCTGCGGCACGGTAGCCGTCGGCAGGTTGCGGCATCGAAGCGAGCCGCTCGATCTCGGCATGGATCTCCGCGGCCCGAACCTTGAACGGTCGCCATGGAACCGGCTGCTCCGTGCGCCCCCCAGGATGCGCATCGAAAGTGGCCATCTCCCCAGTGCTGAGTGGATCGGCAATCATCATTGATCGGTGTCCTATCGAGTGGATTGCTGCCACGAGATATCGTTGGCAGTGACTATGTTTCCCGGCCCCGTCGTGACGCTGTGCCGAAGCGTGCCGACGCCCGGCACACTGACCTCGAGTTCGTCTCCGGGCTCGAGGAACCGTGGCGGGTTCTGACGGTAACCTGAGCCCGCGGGCGTCCCGGTGGCGATGACATCACCCGGTCGCAGGGGGGTGAAAGTGCTTACGTAGCTGACCAGCGAGGCGAAATTGAATAGGAGACTTGACGTCGAAGCCTGTTGCACGACATGGCCATTCAGTCTTGTTGTCAGCTCAAATGGCCCACGGCCTGCCTCGTCTACGGTAGTGACCCACGGACCGCACGCACCACTGGCGAACCAATTTTTTCCAGCTGTCGCCTGGGCCGAGTGGGTCTGCCAGATTCGCTCGCTGTTCTCCGCCATTGGGGTGAAACCGGCGATGTGATTCCAAGCGTCATCTACCGGGATCCGCCGACCACCCTGACCGATCACGAGAGCTAACTCGCCTTCCCAGTCGAGGGCGCGGCTGTCGGCCTCGGTCACCACGGGATTCCCACTACCAACAAAGGAATCCGGGAAGCGAACGAACAGTGTTGGGTACTCGCCGGCTCGGCGATGATCCTCGCTATCATGGGACGCGTAGTTGAAGCCGACACAAATGATCTTGGCCTCCGAAGTGAATGGAGGCAGCCAGACGATCTCGTTCGCGGGAATGCAGATGTCGCTTTCCAGCACCGACGTCCGGGAGTTCGCGAGCAGATTGCTGAACGTCCCTGCACACTGGTCCAACGCGACGATGCCATCGGGTCCGACGATGCCGTACCGAACGTGGTTGCGATAGAAGAAGCGGGCTAGTTTCATGATCCTGTTCTTTGCGGTGGCCGTATGTGCAGTTCTATTCGCTAATAGCGGACCAATCTGCGATGCGCCTGCACACATCAGTAGATCCCTGATCGACACACGAATCCATTGTCAATTTCTTGATATGTGCATAATGTACACGTTATGGGTGATTTCAGTCGTTCCGAAGCGATGTAGACAGAGTGAGGTCTCAGACCATCGGAATACACGAGCGAAGGGCCGACGATGCTTGCATACGCATCCCGGTGGTGCCGATGTAACTGTGCGGCCGCGCTCATGGTGAGTACGACTATTCCTCTCGTGGCGCGCCACCCCGCAGCATTCTCGATCGTGTGGTGAGATTGCGCCGTGAGTTTGAGGAGTCCGGCTCCCGATTCGCCAATGTAGGTGACAGCTGTAGCCGACGGTCGTGACGACCGCGATGCAGTTGGCGCGACGAGCGTTTGTTTCCCCGACCGTCCGGTCGACCAGCAACCGCTTGATCAATAGAATTCGCCGACTTGGGGGTCCGCGTAGTCCTTCTTCAATATGTTTCCAGGCGCGGAGGGCATTCCAAGTGTTCGTCGTGAATCGGACTCCTCCGTACGAAGTTGGGCCGGATGTCCATGTCGGGTGGGTCGTAGTAGCGGTGGAAGGTCGGGGTCAGGCCGGAGGAGATCGGCGGGTTGATCCAGGACCAGTCGGTGGG
>NZ_JBFAXY010000055.1:0-23584 GCF_040681035.1 Nocardia sp. NPDC051911 | reverse complement strand
TGCAGGAGATCGTGGCCGAGACCTTCGCCGAGGTGCTCGGCGTGGAGCGGGTCGGCCTGGACGACGACTTCTTCGAGCTGGGCGGTAACTCGCTGGTCGCCACGCAGGTGGCGGCGCGGCTGGGTGAGGCGCTGAACACGCAGGTGCCGGTGCGCACGCTGTTCGAGGCGTCGACCGTGGTCGCACTGGCCGCGAAGGTGGAATCGGCCGCCGGAGCGGGTGGCCGGACGCCGCTGGTGGCGCGGGAGCGGCCCGAGCTGGTGCCGCTGTCGTTGGCTCAGCAGCGGATGTGGTTCCTCAACCGGTTCGACAACCGCACCGCGGTGAACAACATTCCGGTGGCGCTGCGGCTGAGCGGTGCGCTGGACGTCGACGCGCTGGGTGCGGCGATCGGTGACGTGCTCGCGCGCCACGAGGCGCTGCGCACGATCTACCCCGAGGTGGAGGGCACCGGTTACCAGCGCGTGCTGCCGGTCGGTGAGGTCGCCTTCGATGTGGTCGCCGAGCCCGTCGCCGCGGACGCGCTGCCCGCGCGGATCGTGGAGCTGGCGAGCGTCGGCTTCGACGTGACCGCCGAGATCGGGTTCCGGGCGAGCCTGTTGTCGCTGTCGGCGACCGAGCACGTCGCGGTGCTGGTGCTGCATCACATCAGCGCGGACGGTTTCTCGCTGCGGCCGTTGCTGCGCGATGTGGTGCTCGCCTACACCGAGCGCGCTCGCGGCGAGGTGCCGTCCTGGGCTCCGCTCGAGGTGCAGTACGCCGACTACGCGCTGTGGCAGCGCGAGGTGCTCGGCGCCGAGGACGACGCCGAGTCCGTCGCGGCCAGGCAGATCGCCTACTGGACCGAGCAGTTGCGTGACCTGCCCGACCAGATCGAGCTGCCCGCCGACCGGCCCCGGCCGGAGATCGCCTCCAATGCCGGTGGCACGTACAACTTCTCGGTCGACGCGCAGGTGCACGAGGCGCTGGCCGAGCTGGCGCGCGCCCGCGGCGTGACGCTGTTCATGGTGGTGCACGCCGCGCTGGCGGTGTGGGCGGGCCGGTTGTCGGGCAGCACCGACGTCGCGATCGGCACGCCGATCGCGGGCCGCGGTGAACGCGCGCTCGACGACGTGGTCGGCATGTTCGTCAACACGCTCGTGCTGCGCAGCCAGGTCGAGCCGGGCGCAGGCTTCGACGAGCTGCTCGAGCAGGTGCGCCGCACCGACCTGGCCGCCTTCGCCAACGCCGACGTGCCGTTCGAGCGGCTGGTGGACGTGCTCAGCCCGGCGCGCTCGCAGGCGCACCACCCGCTGTTCCAGGTCGCGCTGACCTTCGAGGCGGCCTCGGCGGCCGCTCTCGGTGCGGTCGCGCTGCCCGGTGGCGTCGAGGTCGCCGCGGTCGAGTTCGATCCGGGCACCGCGAAATTCGACGTGCAGCTCACCGTGGGCGAGGCCGCCGACGGCGGGTTGACGCTGTCGTGGAACTACGCCACCGAATTGTTCGATCCCGAGACGGTGGCCGCGTTCGCGGATCGTTTCGTGCGCATCCTGCGCGGGGTCGCCGAGGATCCTCGGGCGGCGATCGGCGATATCGATCTGCTCGGCGAGGGCGAGCGGCTGGACGTCTCGCAGCGCTGGGTGTCGTCGGGTTCCGAAAGCGTCGCAGGGCTTTTCGCCGATCCGAACATCACCCTGGTAGGGCTGTTCGACGCGGCTGTGGCCGCGCATCCGCATCGCGTCGCGGCCCGCTTCGGCGTGGAGACGCTGACCTACGCCGAGCTGGACCGGCGCGCGAATGTGCTGGCGCGCAGGCTGATCAGCGACGGCGCGGGGCCGGAGACGCTGGTCGCGGTGATCCTGCCGCGGTCGCTGGATTTGGTGGTGGCGCTGCTGGCGGTGGTGAAGACCGGCGCGGGTTACGTGCCGGTGGACCCGACCTACCCGGCCGAGCGCATCGCCTACGTACTCGCCGACTCCCGGCCGACCAGCGTGGTGCTCGACTCCACGGTGCAGGTCGAGGTGCCCGCCGGGCTGCCGTCGGTCGTGCTGGACGGATTCGCGGTGGAGACCGGCAACGTCGAGGACGCCGACGACGCCCCGATCACCAACGCCGACCGCAACTCCGCGCTCACGCCGGACAATGTCGCGTACGTGATCTACACCTCCGGCTCGACCGGCCGCCCGAAGGGCGTCGCGGTCGCGCACCGCAACGTGGTGCGGCTGTTCGCGAACACCGACCGCGACTTCGGTTTCGGACCCGACGACGTGTGGACGCTGTTCCACAGCTACGCCTTCGACTTCTCGGTGTGGGAGCTGTGGGGTCCGCTGCTGTTCGGCGGCACCCTCGTGGTGGTCGACTACTACACCTCGCGCTCGCCGGAGCAGTTCCTGGAACTGCTGCGCGCCGAGCGGGTCACGGTGCTCAACCAGACCCCGTCGGCGTTCTACCAGCTGGCCGAGGCCGACCGGAACGCCGCGCCCGACGCCGCCGCTCTGGCGCTGCGGTATGTGGTGTTCGGCGGTGAGGCGCTGGAGCTGCGCAGGCTGTCGGATTGGGTGGCGCGCCACGGCGACGGCACCGGCGCGACGGCTGGCACCGCGCCGCTGCTGGTCAACATGTACGGCATCACCGAGACCACGGTGCACGTGTCCTATCGCGCGCTGGACGCCGCGACCATCGCCGCCGCCTCCGGCAGCGTGGTCGGCCGCGCCATCGCCGGTCTGCGGGTGTACGTCCTCGACAGCAGGCTGCGCCCGGTGCCGGTCGGCGTCGCGGGCGAGATGTACGTGGCGGGCCCGCAATTGGCGCGTGGCTACCTCGGACGCCCGGATCTGTCGGCGACCCGTTTCGTCGCCGACCCGATGGGCGGCACGTCGGGTGGGCGGCTGTATCGCTCCGGCGACCTCGCCCGCTGGAACCGCTTCGGTGAACTCGAGTACCTGGGCCGCGCCGACGACCAGGTGAAGGTGCGCGGCTTCCGCATCGAACTCGGCGAGATCGAGTCCGCGATCCTCGCCCAGCCTGGCATCGCCCAAGCCGCGGTCATCGTGCGTGAGGACCAGCCCGGCGATCAGCGGATCGTCGCCTACGTGGTGTCCGAGCCGGATGCCGAGCCCGCGCTGGACGCGGTGCGCGACGGCGCGGCCGCGCAACTGCCCGCCTACATGGTGCCCTCGGCCGTGGTGCGGCTGGAATGGATCCCGCTGACCGTCAACGGGAAGCTGGACCGTCGCGCGCTGCCCGCCCCGACGGCACAGTCCCGCGCGTTCCGCGCGCCGGTCACGCCGGTGCAGGAGACCGTGGCGGCGGTGTTCGCCGACGTGCTCGGCCTGGAGCGGGTCGGCGTGGACGACGACTTCTTCGACCTCGGCGGCAACTCGCTGATCGCGACCAGGGTGGTCGCCCGCATCGGCGCGGCGCTGGGGACGACGGTCGCGGTGCGCACCCTGTTCGAGGCCTCGACGGTGGAAGCGCTCGCCGCTCGGGTGGAATCGCACGCCGACGGCGCGGCCCGCGCCCGGCTCGTCGCCCGCGAGCGCGCGGCGGGCGAACTGGTGCCGCTGTCGTTCGCGCAGCAGCGCATGTGGTTCCTGAACAAGTACGACACCTCCTCGGCGGCCTACAACCTGCCGATCGCCATCAGACTCACCGGCGCGCTGGACGTCGAAGCGCTGCGGCTGGCGGTGGCCGATGTGGTGCGCAGGCACGAATCGCTGCGCACCCGTTACCCCGAGCACGGCGGCACCCCGGTCCAGGTGATCGTGCCCGCCGAGGACATCGCCCTGGATCTGCGTCCCGTGGCGGTGGACCCGGCGCGGTTGATCGAGACGGTGACCGAGTTCGTCACCACCGGATTCGACGTGGCCGAACAGGTTCCGCTGCGCACCCGGCTGTACGCGGCCGGGCCGGACGAGCATGTGCTCGTCGTGGTGGTGCACCACATCGCGGCCGACGGTTTCTCGATGGGACCGTTGACCCGCGACGTGATGGCCGCCTACACCGCGCGCAGCACCGGCAGCGCTCCCGGCTGGGCGCCGCTGGCGGTGCAGTACGCCGACTTCGCGGTGTGGCAGCGCGAGATCCTCGGGTCCGAGGACGATTCCGACTCCCTGCTGGCTAAGCAGGTCGCCTACTGGCGGCACGCGCTCGACGACATCCCCGACGAACTGGCCCTGCCCACCGACCGCCCGCGTCCGGCCGTTGCCTCGCACCGCGGCGCGACGTTGCACCGCGAGCTGTCCGGTGAACTGGTCGCCGCGCTCGAGGAGATCGCGCGGCAGCGCGGCGCGTCGCTGTTCATGGTGATGCACGGCGCGCTGGCGGTGCTGCTGGCGCGGCTGTCGGGCAGCGACGACGTCGCGATCGGCACCCCGGTCGCGGGCCGCGGCGAGGCCGCGCTCGACGACCTGGTCGGCATGTTCGTCAACACGCTGGTGCTGCGCACGGGAATCGAGCCGGGCGAGTCGTTCGCCGACCTGCTCGGCCGGGTGCGCCGCACCGACCTGGACGCCTACGGCAACGCCGACGTGCCGTTCGAGCGGCTGGTGGAACTGCTCGCGCCGGAGCGTTCGCAGGCCCGCAACCCGCTGTTCCAGGTGATGCTGGCGTTCCAGAACTTGGAGCGCACCACCCTGGAACTGCCGGGGCTTTCGGTGTCGGCGCTGGACCTGGAAGAGAACGTCGCGCGCTTCGACCTGCAGTTCACCCTCGCCGAGCGCGGCGAAACCGGTTCCGGCGCCATGGCTTTGGCGCTCACCTACGCCACCGAGCTGTTCGACTCCTCGACCGCCGCGGCCATCGTGGATCGCTGGGAGCGTGTGCTCGCCGCGGTGGCGGCCGATCCGTCGGTCGCCGTCGGCGCGATCGACGTGCTCGACGCCGCCGAGCGCGCCGACCTGGTCGCGCGCACCGGCGCGCCCGCCACGCCCGCGCGGACGCTGCCGGACCTGATCGCCGAGGCCGCCGCCATCGATCCCGAGGCGCCCGCCGTGGTGTTCCAGGGGAGAAGTGTGTCCTATGGCGAGCTGGACGCGCGGTCCAACCGCTTGGCCCGCTTGCTGATCGAGCGCGGTATCGGCACCGAGGATCTGGTGGCGGTCGCCGTGCCGCGCTCGGACGAGTCGTACTTCGCCGAGTGGGCGGTGTCGAAGTCCGGTGCCGCGTTCGTGCCGATCGACCCGGCCTATCCGGCCGACCGCATCGCGCACATGGTCACCGACTCCGGTTCCCCGATCGGCCTGACCGTGGCGTCGGTGCGCGCCGAACTGCCGGAATCGGTCGAGTGGCTGGTACTCGACGAGCTGGATCTCGACGGGTTCGACAGCGCCCCGGTGACCGACGCCGATCGGGTGCGCCCGGTGCGGCCGGAGCACCCCGCCTACGTCATCTACACCTCCGGTTCCACCGGCGTGCCCAAGGGCGTCGTGGTCACCCACGCCGGTCTCGCGAACTTCCGCGACGAGCAGAACGCCCGCTACGACGTCGACTCCGACACGCGCGCACTGCATTTCGCCTCGCCCAGCTTCGACGCCTCGATCCTGGAGTTCCTGCTCGCGATCGGCCGCGGCGGCGCCCTGGTGGTCTGCCCGCCCGGCGTGTACGGCGGCGAGGAACTGTCCGAGCTGATCCGCGCCGAGCGGGTCACGCACGCCTTCATCACCCCGTCGGTGCTCGCGTCGCTGGATTCGGCCGCGCTGGCAGGCATGCGGGTGATCGTGGCGGGCGGCGAGGCCGTGCCGGCCGATCTGGTCACCAAGTGGGGTGGCGCGCCGGACGGTTCGGGCCGCCGCTTCCACAACGGTTACGGCCCGACCGAGACCACGATCATGACCAACATCAGCGACGCGCTCGCGCCCGGCGACCGGGTCACCATCGGTGGCCCGACCCGCGGCATGCAGTCGCTGATCCTGGACGCCCAGCTCAGGCCCGTTCCGGTGGGTGTCGCGGGTGAGCTGTATCTGTCGGGCGTCCAGCTGGCGCGTGGCTACCACGCCCGCCCCGGCCTGTCGGCGGAACGGTTCGTCGCCAACCCGTACGTGCCCGGTGCGCGGATGTACCGCACCGGCGACGTGGTGCGCTGGACCCGGGTCGGGCACTCCGCGGGCTCCGCGCCCGCTGGAGGAGTCGAATCCCTAGTTGTCGAATACGTAGGCCGCTCCGACTTCCAGGTGAAGGTGCGCGGTTTCCGCATCGAACTCGGCGAGATCGACGCCGCGCTCGCCTCGCACGAGACCGTCGACTTCGCCGTCACCGTGGGCCACAAGAGCGCCGCGGGCGCCGTGTCGCTGGTGTCGTACGTCGTTGCCGCGCAAGGTCATTCGATCGACGTCGCGGCGCTGACCGCGCACGTCGAGGAGCGCCTGCCCGCCTACATGGTGCCCTCGTCGATCATGGTGATCGACCATGTGCCGCTCACCCCGGTGGGCAAGCTGGACCGTAAGGCGCTGCCGGAGCCCGTGTTCGCGACCGAGGTCGTGTTCCGTGCGGCGCGCACGCCGGTCGAGCAGACCATCGCGGAAGTGTTCGCCGAGGTGCTCGGCGTGGAGCGGGTCGGCGTGGACGACTCCTTCTTCGCGCTCGGCGGCGACAGCATCGTCTCCATCCAGTTGGTGTCGCGGGCCAAGGCGCGCGGCGTGGTGTTCACGCCGCGGCACGTGTTCGAGCAGCGCACCGTGGCCGGGCTGGCCTCGGTCGCGGAGACCACCGAGGCGGCCGAGGCGTCGGCGACGACGCTGGCCGAGCCGCCCGGCGGCGGCATCGGCGCTATGCCGTTGACGCCGGTGGTGCGGTTCATGGCCGAGCGGCGCGGCTCGTTCGGCCGGTTCAACCAGACGCTGGCGCTGGAACTGCCGATCGGCATCGACCGGGCGGGCATCGCCGCGACGGTCGGCGCGGTCATCGATCGCCACGACATGCTGCGCGCGAGCCTGCGCCGCGACGGCGACGACTGGGTGGTCGAGACCGCCGCGCCGGGCACGGTCGCGGTGGACGCGCTGATCGATCGCACCGAGTTCGACGCGAACGTCACCGACGCCGAACTGGTCGAGATCGCCGCGGCGGCACTGGACGAGTCGCTGGACCGGCTCGATCCGGCCGCGGGCGTGGTCATCCGGTTCGTCTGGCTCGAGCCGGATTCCGCCGAGCGCGCCGGACGCCTGGTCGTCGTCGCCCACCACTTGGTGGTGGACGGCGTCTCCTGGCGCATCCTGGTGCCCGACTTCGTCGCCGCGTGGGGGCAGCGCACCGCCGGGCAGACGCCCGAGTTGGTCGCCCCGGCCACGTCGATGCGGGCGTGGGCGCACGCGCTGGAGCGCGAAGCGGTCAGCCCGGAGCGGGTGGCCGAACTGGACTACTGGCGTTTGGTGGTCGGTACGGCCGATCCGCTGCTGACCGAGCGTGCGATGGATCCGGCTCTCGACACCTCGGGCGTCATCGAGAAGCATCAGGTCGAGGTGTCCGCCGAGGTCACCAAGGCCCTGCTCACCACGGTTCCGGCGCTGTTCCACGGCGGTGTGAACGACGGCCTGCTGACCGCGCTGGCGCTGGCCACCGCCAAGTGGCGGGCGCGGCGGGTGGCCGCTCGCGGCGAGGATTCGCTGCTGATCCGCTTGGAGGGTCACGGCCGCGAGGAAGACGTGGTGCCGGGTGCGGATCTGTCGCGCACCGTCGGCTGGTTCACCGCGATCTACCCGGTCGCCTTCGACCTGTCCGGCATCGACGTCGATGCCGCGTTCACCGGCGGTCCCGCGCTGGGCGCGGCCGTGAAGGCGGTCAAGGAGCAGTTGCTGTCGGTGCCCGACAAGGGCATCGGCTACGGCCTGCTGCGGTACCTGAACACCGAGACCGCGGCCGAGTTGCCGCGTGAGCTGCCCGGCCAGGTGAGTTTCAACTACCTCGGCCGCGTCTCCGAGGGTGACGTGCCGGAGTCGCTGCGCGGCTTCGGCTGGATCCCCGCGCCGGAACTCGGCGCGCTGGGCGGGGCCTACGACGCGGACATGCCCGCGATGGCGCCGCTGGACGTGAACGCGATCGTGGTCGGCGACAAGCTGACCGCCAACATCGGCTACCCGTCGACCCTGCTGTCGGCCGCCGAGGTGCGCGAGTTCGGCGAATTGTGGACCGCGGCGCTGGAAGCTGTCGCGCGGCACGCCAATTCGGCGGGCGCGGGCGGGCATACACCGTCGGACTTCGCGCTGGTGCGCAGCACGCAACGCGATATCGACGTCTGGGAGCGGCGCTTCCCGGCGCTGGCCGACGTGTGGCCGCTGTCGGCGTTGCAGGCCGGTCTGTTGTTCCACGCCCGCCTCGCGGCGACCTCGGTGGACGTGTACACCGCCCAGGCGGTGCTGACGCTCACCGGCCGGGTGGACGCCGCCCGGTTGCGCTCGGCCGCACAGGCTCTGGTGGACCGCTACGAGAACCTGCGCACGGCGTTCGTCAGCGACCACGACGGCAACCCGGTGCAGATCGTGCTGGACAGCGTCCGGGTGGCGTGGGCCGAGCACGACCGGATCGAATCCGGTGCGGCCGACGACCTGATCGAGGCCGATCGCATGAGCCGGTTCGACCTGGCCGCGCCGCCGCTGATCCGCTTCACGCTGATCCAGGTCGCGGCCGACCGCTGGCAGTTCGTGGTGTCCAACCACCACATCCTGCTCGACGGCTGGTCCATGCCGCTGCTCATGCGGGATCTGCTGGTGCTCTACGCCGCGCACGCGGACGTCTCCGCGCTGCCCGCGGTGCGGTCCTACCGGCACTTCCTGGACTGGACCCGGCAGCAGGATCAGGCGGCGTCGCTGGCCGCGTGGGCGCACGCGCTGCGCGGCGTCGGCGAGCCGACCCTGCTGGCGCGGCCGGACGCCGGTCGCGAGATCACCTCGCTGTCCGGCGAGTACTTCTTCGACCTGGACGAGGCGACCACCGCGCGGCTGACCGCGCTGGCCGGCTCGCTGGGCGTCACCCCGAACACCGTGTTGCAGACGGCGTGGGGCATTCTCGTCGGCCGCATGACCAGCCGCGACGACGTGCTGTTCGGCACCACCGTCTCCGGTCGTCCCGCGCAGCTGTCCGGCGTGGAGGCGATGGTCGGCCTGTTCATCAACACCGTGCCGGTGCGGGTGCGTTTCGATCCGTCGGAGTCCGTGCGCGACCTGCTGGTCCGCACGCAGGGCGAGCAGGCCGACCTGCTCGACCACCACTACGTGGGCCTGGCCGACATCCAGGCCGTCGCGGGCGTCGGCGGGCTGTTCGACACCCTGGTGGTGTTCGAGTCCTACCCGGTCGACGCGGCGGGCTTGCAGGCGCAGGCGGCGGACATCGACGGCATGGCCGTGGTCGGCCTGGACGCGGCCGACGCCACGCACTACCCGCTGACCCTGATCGCGCAGCTGGATTCGCGGCTGCGGGTGCGCGCGGGCTACCTGCGCGACCTGTTCGACGAGCAGACGGTGCGCCGCATCGCCGACCGCTTGGTCCGGGTGCTCACCGCGATCACCGCCGAACCCGATGCGGTGGTCGGTGACATCGAGTTGCTGGATGCCGCCGAGCGCGAGCTCGTGGTGTCCGGGTGGAACGACACCGCGCATCCGGTGGACACCGGCGCGACGTTGGTGTCGATGTTCTACGACCAGGTCGAACGCACTCCGGACGCGACGGCGGTCACGTTCGAGGGGACAAGTCTGTCCTACGCCGAGTTCTCTTGGCGGGTGAACCAGCTGGCGCGCTGGCTGATCGCGCGCGGTGTGGGCGCGGAATCGTTTGTGGCGCTGGGTATGCGGCGCTCGATCGATTTGGTGGTCGGCATGTACGCCGTCGCCGTGGCCGGTGGTTCGTATGTTCCGCTGGACCCGGATCACCCGGCCGAGCGCACGGAATACATCCTCGGCACGGCCGACCCGGTGTGTGTGCTGACCTCCGGTAGCGATCTGGACATCGACACCGCGCAGGTGCGCATCGATCTGCTGGACCTGAAGGGTCTGTCCGAGGCCCCGGTCACCGACGCGGATCGTCGTGCGCCGCTGCTTCCGTCGAACACCGCCTACGTGATCTTCACGTCGGGTTCGACGGGTCGTCCGAAGGGTGTGGCGGTTTCGCATTCGGCGATCGTCAATCGCCTGGTGTGGATGCAGACGGCCTACCAGTTGACCGGCGCTGATGTGGTGTTGCAGAAGACGCCTGCGACCTTCGATGTGTCGGTGTGGGAATTCTTCTGGCCGTTGCAGATCGGTGCCCGCCTGGTCGTGGCGAAGCCGGACGGTCATCGCGACCCGGCCTACCTCGCCGAGATCATCAGCGCCGAAAAGGTGACCGTCACCCACTTCGTGCCCTCGATGCTCGCGGTATTCGTCGCCGATGCCGCCGCCGCGCAGTGCGATTCGCTGCGACTGGTGTTCGCCTCGGGTGAGGCGTTGCCGCCCAAGCCCGCGCACCGGTTGCGCGAGCTGACCGGCGCGGCCTTGCACAACCTGTACGGCCCGACCGAAGCGGCGGTCGACGTCACCTTCCACGAGGTCGTCGACGCCGACGCCGAGACGGTGCCGATCGGTGCTCCGGTGTTCAACACGCAGGTGTTCGTGCTGGACGCGCGCTTGCGTCCGGTCCCCGTTGGTGTCGCGGGTGAGCTGTACCTCGCGGGTGTTCAGCTGGCGCGGGGTTACGTCGCGCGCCCGGATCTGACGAGTGACCGGTTCGTCGCCAACCCGTACGGGGAGCCCGGCGCGCGGATGTACCGCACCGGCGACCTGGTGGCGTGGACCGAACACGGCGAGCTGGAGTACCTGGGCCGCACCGACTTCCAGGTGAAACTGCGTGGTCTGCGTATCGAACTCGGGGAGATCGAGCAGGCGCTGACCGGCCTGGACGAGGTCGCGCAAGCCGTCGTCGTGGTGCGCTCCGACGCGCACGCGGGCGATCAGCTCGTCGCGTACGTCATCCCCGCGCCGGACGCCGCGCTGGACACCGACCTGGTCCGCGAGGACCTCGGTCGGCAGCTGCCCGCGTACATGGTGCCGTCGATCGTGATGGCGCTGGAGGAGTTCCCGCTCAACGCTTCGGGCAAGCTGGACCGCAAGGCGCTGCCCGCGCCGGTGTTCGAGGCCGCGGTGTTCCGCGCGCCGACCACGCCGGTCGAAGAAATCGTCGCCGCCACCTTCGCCGACGTGCTCGGCCTCGAGCGGGTGGGTCTGGACGACGACTTCTTCGCCCTCGGCGGCAACTCGCTGTCGGCCACCCAGGTCGCCGCCCGGCTGTCGGCGGCGCTGGACACCGACCTCGGCGTGCGTGAGCTGTTCGAGGCCTCCACCGTGGTCGCTTTGGCGGCGCGCGCGGAGACCAAGGCGGGTGTGGGCGGTCGTGCGCCGCTGGCGCCGCAGCAGCGGCCGGAGCTGGTGCCGCTGTCGCTGGCCCAGCAGCGTATGTGGTTCCTGAACCGCTTCGATCCCGACTCGGCGGTGGACAACATCCCGGCCGCGGTGCGGCTGTCGGGCCTGCTGGACCGGCAGGCGTTGCAGATCGCCGTCGCCGACGTGCTGGCCCGCCACGAGTCGCTGCACACCTTCTACCCCGAGGTGGACGGCGCCGCGCGGCAGCAGATCGTTGCCACGGCCAAGGTCATCCCGGACCTGACGCCGGTCGACGTCACCGAAGCCGAACTGCCCGAGCGGCTTTCGCAGCTGATCGGCACGGCCTTCGACGTCACCGCCGAGGTGCCCTTCCGCGCCAGGCTGTTCGAGATCAGCCCCACCGAGCACGTGCTCGCCCTGGTGGTGCACCACATCTCGGCCGACGGTTTCTCCATGGGCCCGCTGACCCGCGACGTGATGACCGCCTACGGCGCCCGCGTCGACGGCGGCGAGCCCGCCTGGCGTCCGCTGGAGGTCCAGTACGCCGACTTCGCGCTGTGGCAGCGTCAGGTGCTCGGCGCCGAGGACGATCCGGCTTCGGTGATCGCCGAGCAGATCTCGTTCTGGTCGGACTCGCTGCGCGGGCTGCCCGAGCAGCTGGATCTGCCGTCGGATCGGCCGCGTCCCGCGGTCGCCTCCGGTCGCGGCGCCACGCACGTCTTCGAGATCGACGCGCAGACCCACGCTCAGCTGACCGAACTGGCCCGCACCAGGGGCGCGACGCTGTTCATGGTCGCGCACACCGCGCTGGCCGTGCTGCTGTCGCGGCTGTCCGGCGAGGACGACATCGCGATCGGCACTCCGGTCGCCGGACGTGGCGAGCGCGCGCTCGATGACCTGATCGGCATGTTCGTCAACACTCTCGTGTTGCGGACCCCGGTCAGGGCCGGTGCGACGTTCACCGAGTTGCTGCGTGCGGTGCGCGCCACCGACATCGCCGCGTTCGGGCACGCGGACCTGCCGTTCGAGCGGCTGGTGGAGATCCTGAACCCGGCGCGCTCGCAGGCGCGGCACCCGTTGTTCCAGGTGATGCTGTCGTTCCAGAACACCGGCCAGAACAGCCTGGAGCTGCCGGGGCTGACGGTGAGCGGTGTCGAGTTGCCGATCGACGTCGCCAAGTTCGACCTGCAACTGGTGCTGTCCGAACGCGACGCCGAGAATTCCGCGGGCGCGAACCCCGCGGGCATCGCGGCCGAGCTGATCTACGCCACCGACCTGTTCGACCCGGCCACCATGGCCGAGTTCGGGCGGCGCTTCGGCCGGTTGCTGAAGGCCGTCGCGGCCGAGCCGGACCGGCCCATCGGCGATCTCACGCTGCTGGACGAGCCGGAGACCGAGCAGGCGCTGCGCGGCTGGAACGACACCGCCCGCGACCTCGGCCCGGCGAGCACGCTGGTCGAGGAGTTCGCCGCGCAGGCCGCGGCGACGCCGGACGCGGTCGCGGTGATCGATCCGGCCACCGGGACGCAGCTCACCTACGCCGAATTCGCCGCGCGCGTGCGGCGATTGGCGCGTCGACTCATCGAAGCCGGTGTGGGTCCTGAGACGCTGGTCGCCCTGGGCCTGCGCCGCTCGGTGGACCTGGTCGTGGCCGCTTACGCGGTGCAGGCGGCGGGTGGCGGCTACGTGCCGCTGGATCTCGACCAGCCCGCCGACCGCGTGCACTACGTGCTCGACTCGGCCGACCCGGTCTGCGTGCTGACCACCGCGCGCGACGCGTTCGACGGCGCGGGCCGCGCGACGCTGCGCATCGACGAGCTGGAGTTGTCCGGTTACGCGGACGACCCGGTCACCGACGCCGAGCGCATCGCGCCGCTGCGCCCGCAGCACCCGGCGTACGTGATCTTCACCTCCGGCTCCACCGGCCGCCCCAAGGGCGTCGCCGTGCCACACGCCGCGGTCGTCAACCAGATCCGCTGGATCACCGGCGAATACGGCATCGACGCCGACGACGTGGTGCTGTTCAAGACCCCCGCCACCTTCGACGTGTCGGTGTGGGAGCTGTTCGGCCCGCTGAGCACCGGCGGCCGGATCGTGGTGGCGAGCCCGGACGGGCACCGCGACCCGCAGTACCTGGTCGAGGTGATCGCGGCCGAGCGGGTCACGATGACCTCGTTCGTGCCGTCGATGCTGACCGTCTTCGCGGCCTGGATCGACCCGGCCGACGCCGACGCGCTCGCCTCGCTGCGCACGCTGTTCGTCGCCGGTGAGGCGTTCACAGCCGACGCGGTCGTGGCCATCCGCCGCGTCAGCGACGCCGCGCTGTACAACCTGTACGGACCCACCGAGTTCACCGTGCACGCCACGCACGCACCTGTCGCCGAGCAGGTGGACGGGGCGGTGCCGATCGGCCTGCCGGTGTGGAACGCGCAGGCGTACGTGCTGGATTCGCGTCTGCACCCGGTGCCGTCGAACGTCGCGGGTGAGCTGTACCTCGCGGGCGATCAGTTGGCGCGCGGCTACTTCGGTCGCACGGACCTCACCGCCGATCGCTTCGTGGCCAACCCGTACGGCGCGCCCGGCGCTCGGATGTACCGCACCGGCGACTTGGTGCGCCGGGACGACACCGGCGCCATCGAGTACCTGGGCCGCACCGACTTCCAGGTGAAACTGCGTGGTCTGCGCATCGAGCTCGGCGAGATCGAGACCGCGTTGACGGCGCACGAATCGGTCGCGCAGTCGGTCGCGCTGGTGCGTTCGGACGCGCGCACCGGCGACCAGCTGGTGGGTTATGTGGTGCCGGCGAACGGCGCGACGGTGGACGTCGAGGCGTTGCGCGCGCATCTGTCCGCGCAGCTGCCGTCCTACATGGTGCCCGCCGCCATCGTGGTGCTCGACGCCATGCCGTTGAACCCGAACGGCAAACTGGATCGCCGCGCGCTGCCCGAGCCGGTCTTCGAGGCGCGGGAGTTCCGCGCGCCGTCCACGCCGGTGGAGGAGATCGTCGCCGACGTCTTCGCCGAGGTGCTCGGCCTGGCACAGGCGGAACGCGCGGTCGGCTTGGACGACGACTTCTTCGACCTGGGCGGCAACTCGCTGATCGCCACCCAGGTGGTGGCCCGGCTCGGCGCCGCGCTGGACACCAGGATCCCGGTCCGTACGCTGTTCGAGGCGCCGACCGTGGCGGCGTTGGCCGTGCGGGTGGAGGCGCACCAGGGCACCGGCCGCCGCCGGGAACTCGCCGCGGGCCCGCGCCCGTCGAAGATCCCACTGTCGCTGGCCCAGCAGCGCATGTGGTTCCTGAACCGGTTCGACAACCAGACCGCGGTGAACAACATCCCGCTCGCGGTCCGGCTCACCGGAACCCTGGACACCGAGGCGCTGCGCCAGGCCGTGGCCGACGTGGTCGACCGGCACGAGGTGTTGCGCACCGTCTACCCGGAGACCGCCGACGGCCAGGGCGTGCAGGTCGTGCTGCCCGCCGGGCACAGCGCGGTCGACCTCACCCCGATCGAGGTGTCCGAGGCCGAGATCTCCGAGCGGATCAGCGAACTGGTGCTGACCGGCTTCGACGTCACCGCCGAGGTGCCGGTGCGCGCCGCGCTGTTCCGCATCGCGGGCTCGATGGACGGCTCGCAGCCCGACACCCACGTGCTGGTGTTCGTGGTGCACCACATCTCCGGCGACGGCTGGTCGGTGCGCCCGCTGGCACGCGACGTGATGGTGGCCTACTCGGCGCGTTCGCGCGGCGAGGCGCCCGCGTGGGCGCCGCTGCCGGTGCAGTACGCCGATTACGCGCTGTGGCAGCGCGAGACGCTGGGCTCCGAGGGCGATCCCGCCTCGCTGATCGCCCAGCAGGTCGCGTTCTGGTCCGACTCCCTGGCCGGGCTGCCGGATCAGCTGGATCTGCCGTCGGACCGCTCGCGTCCGGCGGTGGCGTCCAACCGCGGCGGCGTGTACGAGTTCGCGCTCGACGCGCAGCTGCTGCGCGAGCTGAACGCGCTGGCCCGCGCGAACGGCGCCAGCCTGTTCATGGTGGTGCACGCGGCGTTCGCCGCCCTGCTGGCCCGGTTGTCCGGCAGCGACGACATCGCCATCGGCACCGCGGTCGCGGGCCGTGGTGAGGCCGTGCTCGACGACGCCATCGGCATGTTCGTCAACACGCTGGTGCTGCGCAGCGCGGTCGATCCCGCGATCGCGTTCACCGAATTGCTCGCGCGCACCAAGGACACCGACCTCGCGGCGTTCGCGCACGCGGACCTGCCGTTCGAGCGGCTGGTGGAGATCCTGAACCCGGCGCGCTCGCAGGCGCGGCATCCGCTGTTCCAGGTGATGCTGTCGTTCCAGAACACCGGTGAGGCCACCTTCGAGCTGCCCGGCCTGGAAGTGGCCGGGGTGCCGCTGGACGTGGTGACCGCCAAGTTCGACCTGCACCTCAACCTCGCCGACCGGTTCGACGCCTCGGGCTCGGCCGACGGCATGACCGCCGAATTCGCCTACGCCACCGACATGTTCGACTCCGACACCATCGCGGGCGTCGCGTCGCGGCTGGTGCGGATGCTGACGGCGATAGCCGCCGATCCGTCCGTGGCCGTCGGCGATGTCGAGTTGCTCGACAGCGTCGAGCGCACCGAGGTCCTCGAGCGGTGGAACGACACCGCGCACCCGGTCGACCCGGACGCCACCCTGGTGTCGATGTTCGCCGCGCAGCTGGCGCGGACCCCGGACGCGACCGCCGTGACGTTCGAGGGGACGAGTCTGTCCTATGCCGAGTTCGCCGCTAGGGTGAACCGTCTGGCCCGGCACCTCATCTCGCTGGGCGTCGGCCCGGACTCGATGGTCGCGCTGGGCATGCGCCGCTCGATCGACCTGGTGGTCGGCATGTACGCGGTGAGCGTCGCCGGTGGCGCGTACGTGCCGCTGGATCCGGACCATCCGGCCGACCGCACCCGCTACGTGCTCGACACCGCGCAGCCGGTGTGCGTGCTCACCACTTCGCGCGACGAGTTCGACGCGGGCGCTACCCCGGCGATCGAGATCGATGTGGCGTCGCTGGCCGGGTACTCCGACGAGCCGGTCACCGATGCGGATCGCCGTGCGCCGCTGCGCCCGTCGAACACCGCGTACGTGATCTTCACCTCCGGTTCGACCGGCCGCCCGAAGGGTGTGGCGGTCTCGCACGCCGCGATCGTCAACCGTCTGGTGTGGATGCAAGACGAGTACGGCCTCGACGACACCGACGTGGTGTTGCAGAAGACCCCGGCCACGTTCGACGTGTCGGTGTGGGAGTTCTTCTGGCCCTTGCAGGTCGGCGCGCGCCTGGTCGTCGCGAAGCCCGACGGCCACCGCGACCCGGCCTACCTCGTGCAGGTCGTCACCGGCGAGCAGGTCACCACGGCGCACTTCGTGCCGTCGATGCTGTCGGTGTTCGTGGCCGAGGAACGCGCCGACGAATGCACCAGTCTGCGCAACGTCTTCGCCTCCGGTGAGGCGCTGCCCGCCGCCACCGCGCAGCGGATGCAGGAACTCACCGGCGCGCTGCTGCACAACCTGTACGGCCCGACCGAGGCCGCGGTCGACGTCACCTATCACGAGGTGACCGAGGCCGACACGGTGTCGGTGCCGATCGGCGCTCCCGTGTTCAACACCCAGGTTTACGTGCTGGATTCGCGCCTGCACCCGGTGCCGGTGGGTGTCGCGGGTGAGCTGTATCTCGCGGGCGTGCAATTGGCCCGCGGCTACGTCGCGCGTCCCGATCTGACCGCTGACCGGTTCGTGGCCAACCCGTACGGCGCGCCGGGCGAGCGGATGTACCGCACCGGCGACCTCGTCTCCTGGACCGACAAGGGCGAACTGGAGTACCTGGGCCGCACCGACTTCCAGGTGAAGCTGCGCGGTCTGCGCATCGAGCTGGGCGAGATCGAGTCGGCGCTCACCGCGCTGGACTCGATCGCCCAGGCCGTGGTCGTGGTGCGCTCGGACGAGCGGCTGGGCGACCAGTTGGTGGCGTACGTCATCGCGACCGCGGGCCGCTCGGTGGACATCGAGGGCGTGCGTTCCGAGCTCGGCGGCGAGCTGCCCGCCTACATGGTGCCGTCGGCGTTCGTCGTGCTGGAGGCGTTCCCGCTGAACGCCTCCGGCAAGCTGGACCGTAAGGCGCTGCCCGCGCCGGTGTTCGAGGCCAAGGTGTTCCGCGCGCCGTCCACCCCGATCGAGGAGATCGTGGCGGGCACCTTCGGTGACGTGCTCGGTGTCGCGCGGGTCGGACTGGACGACGACTTCTTCGAACTCGGCGGCAACTCGCTGCTGGCCACCCAGGTGACCGCGCGGCTGGGCGCCGCGCTGGACACCAGGCTCGCGGTGCGCGACCTGTTCGAGGCCTCCACCGTGGTGGCGTTGGCCGCCAGGGTGGAGCGCAACGCCGGGTCCGGCCGGAACCGGCCACGCCTGGAGGCGGGGGAGCGCCCGGCGCGCATCCCGCTCTCGCCCGCGCAGCAGCGGTACTGGTTCCTCAACCAGTTCGACACGGCCACTTCGGCGGTGGACAACATCCCGCTGGCCGTCCGCTTGTCGGGCACGCTGGAGGTGGCCGCGCTGGAGCAGGCCATCGGCGACGTGTTCGCCCGTCACGAGGTACTGCGCACCACCTACCCGCGCTCGGCGGAGGGCCCGCATCAGGTGATCCGCCCGGCCGACCGGTCCGCGGCGGCGCTCACCCCGATCGACGTGGCCGAGGACGACCTGCTCGGCGCCGTCATCGGCTTCGCGCTGACCACCTTCGACGTCACCGTGGAGGTGCCGTTGGCGGTGGCGCTGTTCCGCATCGCGGACAACGACCATGTGCTGGCGTTCACCGTGCATCACGTCGCGGCCGACGGCTCCTCGATGGGCCCGCTGGCGCGTGACGTGATGGCCGCCTACGTGGCCCGGGTGCAGGGCGAGGCGCCGCAGTGGCAGCCGTTGCCGGTGCAGTACGCCGACTACGCGCTGTGGCAGCGCGCGGTGCTCGGATCCGAGGACGATCCGGAATCGCTGGCCGCGCAGCAGGTGGCGTACTGGCGTCAGGCGCTGGCCGATCTGCCCGATCAGCTGGAACTGCCCGCCGACCGGCCGCGCCCGCCCGCGCAGTCGTTCCAGGGCAAGGCGATCCGCTTCGAGATCGACCCGCAGCGGCACGCCCGCCTGCACGAGCTGGCGCGCGCGCACAACGCGTCGCTGTTCATGGTGGTGCACGCGGCGCTGGCGGTGCTGCTGTCGCGGTTGTCGGGCACCGATGACATCGCGGTCGGCACCCCGATCGCCGGTCGCGGCGAACGCGAACTCGACGACCTGATCGGCATGTTCGTCAACACCCTGGTGTTCCGCACCCGGGTGGCGTCCGGCGAGCGCTTCGCCGACCTGCTCGGCGACGTCAAGGAACGCGACCTGGAGGCGTTCGCCAACGCCGACGTGCCGTTCGAGCGCCTGGTCGAGGTGCTCAACCCGGTGCGCTCGACCGCGCGCAATCCGCTGTTCCAGGTGGGCCTGTCGTTCCAGAACCTGGCCGAGACGACCTTCGAGCTGCCCGGCCTGACGGTGAGCGCGGTCAACTTCGACTCGCAGCTGGCCAAGACCGACCTGCACGTCACGCTATACGACCGGTACGCCGAGGACGGCACGCCCGCCGAGATCATCACCGAATTCGGTTACGCCACCGACCTGTTCGACGAGGACACGGTGCAGGGCTTCGCCGACCGGTTCCTGCGGGTGCTCGACGCGGTGGCGGCCGACGCCACGGTGCGGGTGGGCGAGATCGACCTGCTCGCGGCCGAGGAGAGCGAACGCATCCTCACCGCGTGGAACGCCACCGAGCACGAGGTCGACACGACCGCGACGCTGGTGTCCTTGCTGGACGCCACGGTGGCCGCGACCCCGGCGGCCGTGGCGCTGGTCGCCGACGAGCCGACCGGCCGTCGCGAGCTGACCTACGCCGGGCTGGACGCGCGGGTCAACCGACTGGCCCGGTACCTGATCGGCCGCGGCGTCGGCCCGGAGGACCGGGTCGCGCTGGCGATCCGCCGCAGCAGCGACCTCGTGATCGCCATGTACGCGGTCGCGAAGGCCGGTGCGGCGTACGTGCCGATCGATCCGGATCAGCCCGCCGAGCGGACCGACTACATCCTGGGCACCGCCGCGCCGGTGTGCGTGCTGACCACCGGCCGCGACGGGTTCCGCACCGCGGCGGCCGATGTCGTGCAGATCGACGGGCTCGACCTCGCCGAGTACCCGACGGCTCCGGTGACCGCGGCCGAGCGCACGGGTGCGCTGACCCCGGCGAACACCGCGTACGTGATCTTCACGTCCGGTTCCACCGGTCAGCCGAAGGGCGTCGCGGTCCCGCACGCGGCGATCGCCAACCAGTTGCAGTGGGAGACATCTGTCTTCGAGCTGGGCGCGGACGACGCGGTGCTGCTGAAGACGGCGGCGACGTTCGACCTCTCGGTGTGGGAGTTCTGGTCGGCCGCGGTTTCCGGCGGCCGCCTGGTGATCTCGTCCGCCGACGGGCATCGCGACCCGGCGTACCTGAACGAGCTGATGCGCGCCACCGGCGTCACCACGCTGCACGTGGTGCCGTCCATGCTGGACGCGCTGCTCACCGAATCCGGTGGCCGCCTGTCGGACTCGCTGCGGCGGGTGCTGGCCATCGGTGAGGCGCTGCCCGCCGCGACCGCCCAGCGGTTGCGCCGCAACAACGCCGCCGAACTGCACAACCTCTACGGTCCGACCGAGGCGGCGGTGTCGATCACCAGCCACCTGGTCACCGATGCCGACGAGGCGTCGGTGTCGATCGGCGCGCCGGAGTGGAACAGCCGGGTCTACGTGCTGGACTCGCGACTGCGGCCGGTGCCGGTCGGCGTCTCCGGTGAGCTGTACCTGGCCGGTGCGCAGTTGGCGCGCGGGTACTTCGGTCGTGCGGACCTGACCGCGGACCGGTTCGTCGCCGACCCGTTCGGCGCGGCGGGCGACCGGATGTACCGCACCGGCGACCTGGTGGCCTGGAGCGCCACCGGCGAGCTGGACTACCGCGGCCGCACCGATTTCCAGGTGAAGATCCGCGGCTTCCGCATCGAGCTCGGCGAGATCGAGGCCGCGTTGCTGCGGCAGGACGCGGTGAGCGCCGCGGCCGTCGTCGCGCACACCGATCCGAGCATCGGCGATCGGCTGGTCGCCTACGTGGTGACCCGCACGGGCGCGCTGGACAAGCGGGCCCTGCAGTCCGCGCTGTCGGCCGAGCTGCCGTCGTACATGGTGCCGTCGATGCTGATCGGGCTGGAGGCGTTGCCGCTCAACGCCAACGGCAAGCTGGACCGCAAGGCGCTGCCGGAGCCCACCTTCGAGAAGGCGGTGTTCCGCGCGCCGGTCACGCCGATCGAGCAGATCGTGGCGAACACCTTCGCCGAGGTGCTGCGGCTGTCCGATCGCGAAGGCGGCGAAGCCAAGCGCCTCGGCCTGGACGACGACTTTTTCGCCTGGGGCGGTAACTCGCTGCTGGCCACGCAGGTCGCCGCCCGCCTGGGTGAGGCGCTCAACACGCGGGTGCCGGTGCGTCTGCTGTTCGAGGCGTCCACCGTCGCCGCGCTGGCGGTGCGGGTGGAGCAGCACGCCGACATGGGCGGCCGCCGTGCGCTGACGGCGGGCCCGCGGCCGGAGCACATCCCGCTGTCGCTGGCGCAGCAGCGCATGTGGTTCCTCAACCGGTTCGACACCCAGTCGGCGGCCTACAACGTGCCGATCGCGGTGCGGTTGTCCGGCGCGTTGGACGTGGCCGCGCTGCGTGCCGCGATCGCGGACCTGGTGAGCCGCCACGAGATCCTGCGGACGGTGTACCCGCAGACCGAGGCGGGCCCGGTGCAGGTCATTCTGCCGCCCGCCCAAGCCGTGCCGCGCCTGGAGGTGCGGGTGGTCGCGCCGTCGCAGATCGAGTCCGCCGTGGTGGCGCTGACCTCGACGATCTTCGATGTCACGACCGAGGTGCCGGTGAAGGTCGCGCTGTTCCAGATCGCCGGGGAGGGCGCGCAGACTCCGGCGGACGGGTCGGTGGACTACGTGCTGGCCATGGTCGTGCACCACATCTCCGGTGACGGCTCCTCGGTCGGCCCGCTGACCAGGGATTTGATGATCGCCTACGCCGCGCGGTCGGCGGGCGAGGCGCCGAACTGGGCGCCGCTGGAAGTCCAGTACGCGGACTACAGCATCTGGCAGCGCGAACTGCTCGGCGACGAGGAGGATTCGGAATCGCTGGCCGCCAAGCAGGTCGCCTACTGGCGCCAGGCGCTGGCCGAGCTGCCCGATCAGCTGGACCTGCCCTCGGACCGGCCGCGCCCCGCGGTGCAGTCCTTCGCGGGCGGCAAGGTCGAGCTGCGGGTGGACGCGCAAACCCATCAGGCGCTGATCGAGCTGGCGCGTGCGGAGGGCGCGACGCTGTTCATGGTCGTGCACACCGCGCTGGCGGTGCTGCTGGCCCGGTTGTCTGGCACCGACGACATCGCGATCGGCACGCCGATGGCGGGCCGTGGCGAAGCCGTTCTGGACGATCTGATCGGCATGTTCGTCAACACCCTGGTGTTCCGCACCCGGGTCGAGGCGGGCGAGGCGTTCACCGATCTGCTGGCCCGCCAGCGCGAGACCGACATCCAGGCGTTCGCCAACGCCGACGTGCCGTTCGAGCGCCTGGTGGAGGTGCTCAACCCGGTGCGTTCGACCGCGCGGCACCCGCTGTTCCAGGTGGGTCTGTCGTTCCAGAACCTGGCGCAGTCCGCGCTGGAGTTGCCCGGCCTGAGCGTGTCCGGCCTGGACATCGACACCGAGCTGTCCCAGTTCGACCTGCACTTGATCGCGACCGACCGCTACGACGACGCCGGCGTGCCCGAGGGCATCACCGGCTTCTTCACCTACGCGACCGACATGTTCGATCGCGCGACGGTGCAGGGCTTCGTGGACCGGTTCGCGCGCCTGCTCGGCGAGATCATCGCCGCGCCGCGCACCCCGGTCGGCGACCTCGAACTGCTCGACGCCGCCGAACGGACCCAGCTGCTCACCGCGCGCAACGCGACCGACCAGCCGGTGGACACCTCCGCCACGCTGGTGTCGCTGCTGGACGCCACGGTGGCGGCCGGGCCGAAGGAAGTCGCGCTCGTCACCGAGGACGGCGAGTCGATCACCTATGGCGCACTCGACGTTCGGGTGAATCGTCTTGCGCGGCATCTGATTTCGTTGGGTGTCGGTCCGGAGTCGCGGGTCGCGCTGGCGTTGCGTCGCTCCGTTGATTTGATCGTGGCGATGTACGCGGTGGCGAAGTCCGGTGGCGCGTATGTGCCGGTGGATCCGGATCAGGCTGCCGAGCGCACGAGCTACATCCTCGAGACGGCGGCACCGGTTTGTGTGCTGAGCAACGCCGAGGCGGAGTTCAGTACCGATGTCGCGCCGGTGGTGCGGATCGATGAGCTCGACTTGTCGGGTGTGGATGCCACGCCGGTCACGGATGCGGATCGGGTCGCACCCCTGCGTCCGGAGAACACGGCGTATGTGATCTTCACGTCTGGTTCGACGGGTCGCCCGAAGGGTGTCGCGGTTCCGCACGGCGCTATCGCGAACCAGTTGCAGTGGAAGAGCGTCGAATTCGGTTTGGACGCTGCGGATGCGATTCTGCTGAAGACGGCGGCGACGTTCGACTTGTCGGTGTGGGAGTTCTGGTCGGCCGCTGTCTGCGGTGGTCGCCTGGTGATCGCCTCCCCGGACGGTCACCGAGACCCGGCGTACCTCAACGAGTTGATGGCTCGCGAGTGGGTCACCACGCTGCATGTGGTGCCGTCGATGCTGGACGCGTTGTTGACCGCCGGTATGCCGAACTCGCTGTGGCGGGTGCTGGCCATCGGTGAAGCGCTGCCGGGTTCGGTCGCGCAGCGGTTCCTGCGGGAACACCCGCGCACGGAACTGTTCAACCTCTACGGTCCGACCGAGGCGGCGGTGTCCATCACCAGCCACCGGGTCACTCTCGCCGACGAGACCTCCGTGTCGATCGGTGCGCCGGAATGGAACAGCCGGGTCTACGTCCTCGACTCCCGGCTGCGGCCGGTGCCCGACGGCGTCTCCGGCGAGCTGTACCTCGCCGGTGCGCAGTTGGCGCGCGGTTACTTCGGTCGTGCGGATCTGACGGCGGATCGGTTCGTGGCGAATCCGTTCGAGCCGGGTGCGCGGATGTATCGCACGGGTGACTTGGTCGC
>NZ_JBFAXY010000054.1:0-25602 GCF_040681035.1 Nocardia sp. NPDC051911 | reverse complement strand
GAGGTCTTTCGTCACAAATCGACGTCGATACCCTCCGCCACCTCAAAACTCGAGCCCCCTCCACACCACAGCCGAGTTAGGAATCACTCGTCTAGGTGTTCGGTCATCTCCTCGTTCAACGCCGTCTCGAGAACGGTCTTGGTGAACTGCTTGAGCAGCCCGTTCGGCCCGGTCAGGGACAAGCCCTGTTCCTTGGCCATCCGCACCAACTCCGCCGCTGCCAGCTCCTCGGCCGAAGCCTCGGCCTTCTTCCTCGCCACGGCATCAAGTGTCGTCATCACGGCACCTCCCCGCTGAACTTCGTTCAGCGCGTCAGGCCGCAAACACCGTTAGATCCACAGTCCCCCCATCGCTCATCAAAAGTGGGACAGAGCCAATTTCAGCGAGCGCCGTCATGTGCCTGCTGGGTTGCGGCGTAGGCACCGGGTGGGGCGCAGCGATCAATTCGGCGGGTGTGCGCACCGGCGACACCGTGATCGTCATGGTGTCGATGTTCACGATTCTCCCCAGCCCGAAATTCACGTAATTGGGCAGGTGGTGGGTCCTGATTGATGTTCTACCCGACCTCCTTGTTCTGTGTCTTGGGTTGGTCCTTGCCGCCGAGTCGTTTGTTGGGCCGGTAGGAGGGTCCGTTCATAAACACTTGGTGGCTGGTGTTGATCAGCCGGTCCAGAAGTGATTCGGCGACAACGGGATTGGGGAACAGTGGGTACCAGTCGACGGGTGATCTGTTCGAGGTCAGGACGAGGGAGCCGCCGGAGGTCGATCGTTCGGAGATGAGTTCGTAGAGGTCGTCGGCCTGGGGCGCGGTCAGCTCGCGCATGCCGAAGTCGTCCAGGATCAGCACGGCGGGCCGGACGAATTCGGCCAGGCGTTTGTCCCAGGTGCGGTCGGCGTGACCGCCGGCGAGGGTGGCGAGCAGTCGGCTGGTCTTGGTGAACCGGACCTCGGCGCCCTGGCGGATCGCCAGATGTCCGAGCCCTTGTGCCACATGCGTTTTGCCCACTCCGACCGGGCCGTAGAGGACTACCGACTCGCCGACGGTCAGCCACCGCAGCGCCGCGAGATCGCGGATCTGCGCGGCGGGCAGTTTCGGGCTGGCGGTGAAGTCGAATTCCTCGAGGGTGATCTGCTGTTCGAAGTGGGCGCGGCGGATGCGGCGGGCGATGGCTTGTGATTCGCGGCGGGCGATCTCGTCGTGACACAAGACCTGCAGGAACTCGATATACCCGAGGTCGCCGGCGCGGGCCTGGGCCAGCCGGGACTCGAGGGTCTGCAACATCCCGGACAGCTTGAGCTGTCGCAGCGCCTGTTCCAGGGCGACATCAACGATCATGCCGACACCCCTTGGCCGTGGTCGTTGTCGGCTGCGTCGCCGCGGTCGGTCTCCGCCGCGGTGGTGTCCATTGCGGCGTTCGTGGTGGCGCGGATCGCGGCCGGGGTGTCCGGGTTGGGCAGCGCCAGCACGTTCCCGAACAGCCGCGAAGGACCATGCAGGAACGCCGCGGCACCTCCATCGCCGCTGCTGGGCGGCGGCGGATCGGCTTCCAGGCCGGCGGCGAGGATGCCTTTGATAGTCCGATAGGACGGGTCCCCGACGGCGATCGCTTTGGCGCACGCCAATTCGAGCCGGGATTCGCCGTGACGGTCGGCCAACCCGAGCACGCCCTGGGCGGCGCGGAGCCGGAACAGTGCGTTCTCGCTGAGTAATTCGGCGACCACCGCGACGGTTGCCTCGGCGATCTCGGCGGCTCGTTGGCGGCACCAGGTCGGGTCCTTCATCGCGAAGGCGATCTTCTCCGGCGGATAGTGCGACAGGTCGGACTGCTTACCGAACGGTTTGCGCACATGCGTGGCGATCAACTCGCCGCGGTCGAAGATCTGCACCATCGAATACGTCGACCGGACATCCACCTTCCGGCCGATATGCCGCCATGGCACCGAATACAGAGTCCGTCCGGCCTTGACATGGATGTCCGGCCCGACGATGCCGCTCGACCAGTCCGCGAGCACGAAATCCTTGCCCGGCAACGGCATCAACGCGTCGCGTTCGACCGCGTCGAACACCGCCATCGGGGCCGCTCCCTCCAGAGGCCTGCACCGTCGCTGCCCGGCCACATCCCGACACCACTCGACAGCGGCCTGCTGCATCTGCGCCAGCGAGGTCCACTCCCGCCCACGCCAGAACGAATCCCGCACATACGGCATCGGCCGCTCCACCCGTGGCTTGTCCTTGGGCTTTCCTCGGCGAGCTGGATCGACGAGAGTGCCGTAGTGGTGGGCCAATTCGGCATAGGAGCGGTTGATCTTCGGGTCATACAGGTCCGGGCGCGCGACCCCGGTGCGCAGGTTGTCCGGCACCAGACGCTTCGGGACGCCACCGAAGAACGTGAACGCTTCCACATGCGCTTCGGTCCACGCCCGTTGATCCATGGTCAGCGCCGGGCGCACGAACATGAACCGCGAGGTCGCCAGCACCATCACGAACGCCCAGATCCGGCGGCGTTTCCCACCCACCGGCTCGGTCCACGAACCCAGATATCCGTAATCGATCTGGGCTTCCTCGCCCGCGGGCGGGTCTTCCCGCAACACCGTCACCCGGCCACGCAGGTTCTCCTCGGGCAGGTTGGCGTCCATATAGCGTTTCAACGACGACACCGACGCGGTCAGGCCGTGTTCGTCACGCAGCCGCTGCCAGATCGTCTGCCGGGTCACTCCGGCCTTGCTCATCGCGACGATGAAGTCGCGATGCTGCTCGATCTCCGGCCAGGTGATCTGCCGCACCTTCGTGTCGGCGATCTGCGGAAACCAGGCCCGCACCAACTCGTTCCACTCTGCCGGCGACCGCTGCGGCCCGCCCGGGGCGAGCCCGGCCGCGATGGCCGGATCGACGTATTTCTTCACTGTTTTGCGGTCCAGCCCAGGGCTTTCCGCGATCTGGCTCTGCGAACTACCCGCATGCCAGTGAACCAAAATCTCGGTCACATCGACCACGTCGAACGTTCTCCTCGCCAAAACTCTGGCTCCCATCACCTTCATCGGATGGGAGCAGCCAACTCTTTGCGTGGACCAACCGGTCGCGTTCGGGTTCCCGCTGGGGAATTACGTGAACGCGGCCCTGGGAATTACGTGGGCTCTGGCGCGGATTCTGTGATGGCGCTGTTCGGCGTGTTGCCACCAGATCGGGGCTGGGGTCGTTGAAGCTGTCGTGCGTGGTTTGGTGATGCGGCTCGAATGTTGTTGCCGCACTTGGATGATCTGGTCATCGTAGACGTTCGGCGGGAGCGGAATGTCATGACGATCGAAGCGGCCGCAGCGGCGAGGTCGGCGAGCTGCCCGCGATGTGGAAGCGACTCGGTGCGGGTGCATTCCCGATATTGGCGGCAGTTGGCGGATGTATCGATCGCGGGCAGCGCGGTGGTACTTCGGTTGCGGGTTCGTCGGTTCTTCTGTCCGAATAGTGGTTGCGCGGCAAGAACTTTCGCTGAGCAGGTTGCTGGTCTGACGGTGAAGTGGGCGCGTCGGACGAATCAGCTGGCATCGACACTGACCAGTATCGGGTTGGCGTTGGCGGGGCGGGCCGGTGCCCGCCTGGCCAGCAGGTTGGGCATCGCGGTGAGCCGGGACACGTTGCTGCGGCTGGTGCGGGCGTTGCCGGACCCGCCGATCACCCAGGTGCAGATACTCGGGGTCGATGATTTCTCCTTCCGTCGCGGACACACGTACGGAACAGTCGTCGTGGATATGCAGTCACATCGTCCGATCGAGGTGTTGGCCGACCGGACCGCGGTGACGCTGGCGGGCTGGCTGCGTGAGCATTCCGGGGTTGAGGTGGTGTGCCGTGATCGCGCTTCGGCCTATGCCGAGGCGGTCAAGACCGCCGCGCCGCACGCTATCCAGGTCGCCGACCGCTGGCATTTGTGGCACAACCTCGCCGAGGCGGTGGACAAGACCGTCGTGGCCGAACGAGCCGCCCTGCGTGTCACCATGGAGCAACCGCCGGAACAGCCTGCCGCGCAGCCTATTATGTTGCCGTCGGTCGCGCCGGTCGAGGGACGATTGACGGCACGGACCCGGGAACGATATGCCGCCGTCCGCGCTCGTGTCGAGCGCGGGGACAGCATCTCGGCGATCAGCCGCGAGCTGCGGCTGGATCGGAAAACGGTGCGGCGCTTCGCCCGTGCCGACGCCGCAGACCAGCTGCTGGGCGCCGAGCGGGTCCGCGACAGCCTGCTCGACCCGTTCAGAGCCCACCTGCACGAGCGGCTGAACACGGGGTGCCGAGACGCCGCGGTGCTCGCGGCCGAGCTCCGTGCGCTCGGATATCGCGGCAGCATCCGCACCGTCCGCCGCTATGTGCAGCCGCTGCGCGAACACCTGCCGCTGCCCGCCCCGGTCCCGGCGCCGCCGACCGTGCGCCAGGTCGCGCGGTGGATGACGTGCCGCCCGGACCGGCTCACCGACGGCGATCGCGCGCAGCTGAAGCAGGTTCTGGAATGCAGTGACGTGCTGAAAGTGACGCGTCGGCAGGTGCGCGAGTTCGCCGACATCATGAACACTCGCACCGGCAATCAGCGCATCCAGTCCTGGATCGCCAGAGTCCTCCGCACCGGCGCGCCTGCGTTGCGGACGTTCGCTCGCGGGCTGGCCAGCGATATCGACGCCGTCACCAACGGGTTGACCCTGCCGCACAGTTCCGGTGCTGTCGAGGGCAGCGTGACGCGAATCAAGCACCTCAAGAGAAGTATGTACGGACGTGCCAAATTCGACCTGCTGCGCATCCGAATCCTGCACCCCAACTGATCCCACGGCCGGGCGGAACCAGCCGGTCGGGGATGGCAGGATGGGCCCGGTGGCGAACATGCGACGGCACACACCCGAACCCGAACCCGGCCCGATGCGGATACAGCACACCCCAGGCATGGCCGATGAGATGATGCGCGAGCTCGCACCGTTCCTGGCCGAGGAAGGCATCGACGTCGACAACATCGACGTCCCGGACCTGGAAACGTTGAACGCCGCGTTCGCCCGTGCGGTCGAGCGCCACAACATGTTCCAATCCACCCCGGTCGGCGCCACCCGCGACAACACCCTCGCCACCCTTCGCACCGTCGTTGCCGCCCTCATCGACGGCGATGACGATAAAGCCACCGACCTGCTCGACGCCATCCCACCCACAGCCACCAGCTCGGACGACGCCACCGTCTCCGGCGGCATCGGCGTCGGCACCGGCCTGCTCGACGACTGGCTGTCGGGCCGCCACCCCGGCACACCGAAAGGACTGGCCGCCGCCGTGCGCCTGCCCCGCGGGCATTGGATCGGCGAACGCGCCGCCATCGACCTAATCGCCCTGGCCCGAAAACACCGTGCCTTCGCCAAACAAGACGCCGTCATCGCCGGCCAAGGCGGCCTGCACGTGCTCTACGGCGTCGCGCTCGCCCTCACCGGCACCATCACTACCTGGGCGAAACTCACCGACATCCCGGCCACCGAACTCGCCGCAACCCACATCGCCTGAGCATCAACACATTTCACGGATCCTGCGCCAGAGCCACTTCGGCGAGCGCAGTCATCGTCGATGCCGAGCAATTCGCCAAGAGCCGCACCAACGGCCAAGGCGCGGACAGCGCTGTTGTCACCGTCGGCGTACTCAAGGGCGAACACATCGCGCAGGCGTTCTCCGCCATCCGTAAGGCGGGCACTGTTGTCGTCACCGCACTCGGCAACAGCCAAGATGTCGGCATTCCCTCCATCGGCGAATTGACATTGTTTCAGAAGCAAATCCCGGGATCCTGCTTCGGAGAGTGCAGCCCGGCCATTCGCTTACGCCCGTGCCATAGCGCCGCCACCGTCTTATACTGCACAACAGATTCAGCGGTACGTCCGAGAAGCAGCAGACTGTGCGCATATCGCACAACGCCGAGACGGTTGTGCCCACTGCGTCAACCGCGCAGTTGGCACAACCGCAAGTCCGCATCTCAGTCGAAGTTGTTCTTCCGACCTTCCCTGACGTAGTCCACGGTGGACTTGATGTGCTGCTCACCGTGGATGGACTTCTTCTTCGCCACATGGGCGAACATCTGGATGCCGAAGCCACCGTCCAGATCATGGACGATGCGCTGCTTCCAGGGACGCCGGACGATCTGGGTGGTCAACCGGCGAGTGATACGGGGCTGCGACATGATGTGGTCGGCGATCGTGTACGCCCGTGCGATCAACTGGTCACGAGGCAGGACTTCGTTGACCATCCCCCATTCGAGGGCCTGCTTCGCGCTGATGGCCTCACCGGTGAGCAGCGCGTACGCCGCCCGTTTCACTCCCAGCAGTTCCTGGAACGCGTTGTGGATGCCGTCGGCGGGCACCGAACCGATGTCATAGTGCAGGTCGAAGATCGTGGCATCCTCGGCAGCGAGCGTGAGATCACACATCAAGACGATCTCGGAGTGGAATCCCGACCCGTTCATCAGGCCGATCGTCGGGATCTCCAGATCATTGACCAGAGAGCTGACGTTGATCCGGCCGTCCTTGTAGGCGTACTCATAGGCCCAGTACGGCATGTCCGCGTCCTCGAGCGCGAAACCGTCGGGGTCCGATTTCATCATGAACTCGTCGCCCGAACCGGTGAGAATGAGCACCTCGTTCTCGGGGTCCGCACCGACCGTCTTCAACATCTGACCGAGCGCGCGATGATTCTGCACGCTCAACTGGATCGGCCCACCGATCGTATGCGCCTCCACGAGCAGCACGCCGTCCTCGCGCCGCTGCATGTGGAAGAAATCCTTGAACCGCTCGCTGTACTCGTCGAATCTCGGCGGATCGACGAACTCCTGCAAGGACATTGCTTGTTCCCTTTCATTGTGAGCGCTGGGTCACCAGGTGGTGGCGATGTACTGCGTCTCGGTGTAATCGAGCAGCCCTTCGTGGCCGCCCTCACGCCCCAGACCGCTCTGCTTGACCCCGCCGAACGGAGCGGCCGGGTCGGATACGACTCCGCGATTGAGACCGACCATGCCGGACTCGAGCGCTTCCGAAACGCGCAGACCTGTCGCGAGGTCCTGGCTGTATACGTAGGACGCCAGGCCATGCTCGGTGTCGTTGGCCTGCGCGATGACCTCATCGAGATCATCGAATCTAACGATCGGCGCCACCGGTCCGAAGATCTCCTCCCGGAGAATGGCTGCCGACAGCGGAACGTCGTCGATGACGGTTGGCGGGTAGAAGTACCCGGGCCCGTCGATACGCTTCCCACCGGTGCGCACGGTCGCGCCGCGCTCCACCGCGTCCGTGACCAGCCGCTCCACGGTCGTCACCGCCGCATCGTTGATCAAAGGCCCCAGTTGAGTGCCTTCCTCATATCCCGGTCCCGTCCGCAATGCGGCCATCTCGGCCGTGAGCCGACTGCTGAACTCGTCGGCGACCGCGGCATGGACATAGAAGCGGTTCGCAGCGGTGCATGCCTCACCACCGTTGCGCATCTTCGCGGTCATGGCCCCGGCGACTGCCTGATCGAGATCTGCATCGGCGAGAACAAGGAAAGGTGCGTTGCCCCCCAGCTCCATCGAACAGCTGAGGACCTGGTCCGCCGCAGTATGCAGAAGGAGCCGGCCCACCTCGGTAGAACCGGTGAACGACAACTTCCGTACCGCGGGGTGGTTGAGCATGCCGGCCACAAGCGGACCCGAGCGGCGGGAGGGAAGGACATTGACCACGCCCGGCGGTACACCGGCCTCTTCCAGAAGTGCGCCGATGGCCAGTGCAGTGAGCGGCGTCTCACCCGCCGGCTTGAGAACCACACTGCACCCGGTGGCCAGCGCCGGCGCAATCTTCCGCGTAGCCATAGCGGCCGGGAAATTCCACGGGGTCACGAGAACCGCTACGCCGATAGGCTTGCGGAGCACGACGATCCGATTCGCGCCCGATGGCGCGGTCTGCACTGATCCGAGCACCCGCACCGACTCTTCGGAGTACCAGCGGAAGAATTCCGCGGCATACGTGACCTCGGCCATGGCGTCAGCCAGTGCTTTGCCGTTCTCCTGGCTGATCAGCCTGGCGAACTGGTCCCGCCGCTCGATCAGCAACTCGAAAGCACGCCGCAACACATCGGCCCGACGCCGTGGTGCTGCCGCGGCCCAACTGGGCAGGCTCTTGTCCGCGACCTCGACGGCACGGACACCATCCTCGACCGCAGCATCGGCGACCGATACGAGCACCTTCCCGGTGGCGGGGTCAACGACGTCGAACCGCTGCCCGTCCGCGGCGTCGCACGACGCTCCTCCGATGAGCAAGTCGGTGGGCACGCTGTCGAGCGCGGTCACGCGTTTCCCTCCGGCAACACCGCGGCGGCGCGAGCCTGCTGGTCATAGAGCGAGAGAAAGTCCTCGTGGCGAAGCCCGGTGCCGATCGCGGACTGGATCAGTTGGTACACCGCCGATCCGACCGGCATCGGCACTTCGAGGGCCCGCGCGGCACCGAGGCCGAGGTCGAAGTCCTTACGAAGCAGTTCAGTGGTGAAGGTCGGCTTCCAGTCCCGCTTCACCAGGTCATCGGTTCGCTTGCGCACCCAGTCCGAAGCGAGCACGGTACCGTTGAGAAATTCCAGGAACGCGGCACGATCGGTGCCGCCTTTCTCGGCCAGACTCGTCACCTCGACGAGGGCCTCGACCATCATGCCCAGATACAGGTTGTGGCAGAGCTTCACCAGCCGGCTCTGCTCTCCTTCCCCAGCGTGAACGGCGACCTTGGCGATCTGTTCGAGGTAGGGCTTTGCGCGCTGGAAAGTCTCGTAGGGACCCGATGCGACGATGCACGCACCCCCTTCGGCCACAACGTGGGGGTTACCGCTCACCGGCGCGGCCAGAAAGGCCACTCCAGCGGCGGCCGCCGAAGCCCGGACCTCCGCGGACGTCTCCTCCGACACCGTCGAACAGTCCACGATGAGGCTGGGCTTGTTGTCTCCACTGAGCAGACCATTTTCCCCGCTCACCACCTTGACCAGGTCCTGGGGCGTCGACACCATGACGAACACGATGTCGCAGTCGCCGAGATCGGTAATGGACTCCGCCGCGGCGGCGCCCTTCGCCACCAACGGCTCGATCTTGGCTGCAGTACGGTTCCAGACGGTAAGACGTGCACCGGCCTCGATCAGGCGACCGGCCATGGCTGCGCCCATCCGCCCGGTGCCGAGCCAGCCGAGGTGCTCGGTTTTCGGATTCATAGTTTCTCCTTGTCGAGTTTGGTGACCCCACTCAGACAGGCGCGTATTCACCTGTCTCGGGGGCCGTGACCGGTGCGGTCGGCGCAGGGCCGGCCTGGCCGAGAGCCGCCCATGCGGTGTCGACGAGCCGTTGGGTGGACAGTCCATACTTTTCGAACAGGTAGGGGCCGGTCAGCGATCCTTCGGCGAAGGTGTCGCGCAATCCGATTCGCCGCAGAGGCCGACCGAGTCCTGCTTCCGCGATTGTTTCGGCGACGGCCGAACCGAGTCCTCCGATGATCGAATGGTTCTCGGCCGTGATCACAACTCTGGCCTCGGCAGCGACAGCCTCAACGGTCGCCCTATCGATCGGCTTGATCACCGGCACGTTCACGACCGACGTCGACACACCCCGCGCCCCGAGAACTCGCGCCGCAGCCAGCGCGGCTGCCAGCATCATGCCGCTCGCGAAAAGAGCAACGTCGGTGCCGCTGGTCAGCACATTGGCGCGGTCGAGGTCGAGCTGGTGGTCTTCATCGAAGATGACCGGTATCTCGCCCCGCTTGAGCCGGACATAGACCGGGCCCGGAACATCGACGATCGCCCGGGTCACCTGGCTTACCTCGACTGCGTCCGCCACGTCTACAACTGTCATATTCGGCAGTGCGCGCATGAGCGCGACATCGTCGATCGCCTGATGGCTGGGCCCACCCGGTGTCGAAACACCGGGCATGAAACCAATGATGCGCACGGGAAGGCCCGGATACGCGATTGCGTTCGCGATCTGGTCATACGGCCGGCGTGTCGCGAAAACCCCGAAGGTGTGCACAAATGGAATATGCCCGCATCGAGCCAGCGCGCCGGCCATGCTCATCATGTTCGCCTCGGCCATGCCGGCGTGAATGAACCGTTCCGGCAACTCGTTCTGAAACAGGTCGATCTCGCATTGGCGGGTGAGATCGCCACTGAGGCAAAGGATCTCGGGGCGCTCGCGAGCCAGCTCGAGCAGCGCCCGCCCGTAGGGCTTCTGTTCGATTCGGTACGGCGGCTCATGCATGAAGTGCCTCCAGTTTCGCGGTGAGCTCCGCGGTCGCGGCAGTCGCCAGGTCCGGGGGCAACTTGATGAAATGGCCGTCGGCATCGGGCGGCAGGCAGTCGATACCGTGCACGGTCGAGGTCCGGCAGATCAGCACGCTGGGCCGCGTTGTTACCTCATCCGCGGCAGCGAGCGCGGCACGTACCACGTCGATGTCGTGACCATCGATGTCCAACGCGTGCCACCCGAAGGAACGCCACTTCTCGGCTATGGGCTCGATGGTGGTGATGCTGTCTACAGGGCCGTCGACCTGCGAGTTGTTCGCATCGAGGAGCACGGTCAGTCGGTCGAGCCGGTGGTGGGCGGCGAACATCGCGGCCTCCCACAGCTGCCCCTCCTCGAGTTCACCGTCGCTGACCAGCGCGAAAACGCGCTCCCGGCTGTCCAGCAGGTAACCGGAGAGGGCGAATCCCACAGCGGCGGACAGACCTTGTCCCAGGGAGCCGCATGTGTAGTCCAGAATTGGTGACCGTTCGGTGCCGATCGCTTCTATCGGAGAGCCGTTCTGTCCGTACGCCGCTGCCATCTCCGTACTCAGCAGACCCAGCTCGATCGCCGCGGCGAAGGGCGCGATGACGTAGTGGCCCGGGGAGCAGATCAGGCGATCCCGGCCCGGCTGGGCTACCGAGAATACGGCTGCGACTTGCTCAGCTGCAGAAAGCGCCTGACCAAGATACCCGAAGCCCTGTGGTGCGACCATCTGTACAGCCCGCAAACGGATACGGAGAGCCAGCTCCGCAGGGTCGGCCACAGCCCACGACGTTCCAGGCTCCGAAACGCGGGCCGAAGTCGAGGTGTTCATCTAACCTCCATAAGTGGCAAATTGGCCATGCCACATGGTTACCAGTGCGCAGTAGTACTGTCAATAGGTGTCATCACATGGAGAGAGGACATTGCTCGTGGACGGCAGCCCCCAGACAGCCCCTCACGTACGTCGACGCCCGGAGCCAGTGGAACTGCCCGGAATCGAACCGCTGAACCCCAGCCGCCTGTCGGATGAGGTCGCCGAGCGAATCCGCAACCTGATCATCACAGAAAACATCGCCGAGGGGTCAAGGCTGCCGCCCGAGCGCGAATTGACCGAGCAATTCGGCGCGAGCCGCCCCACAGTCAGTCAGGCATTGCGCACGCTGTCCCTGATGGGGCTCGTCGAGATCCGGCGAGGTTCGGGGGCGTATGTGGTACGACGCCCGGAGTCGATGGTCACCGCCTCGGTCAACCTCATGCTGGACCTAGACGAGACGTCGGTGGTAGGGCTCGCGCAACTGAGGTACTGGCTCGAGACGATCGGCGTTCGTGAGGCAGCAATTCGGCTTCCTTCGCTGAGCGACCTGACAGTCGCCGAACTACGACACGCACTGCACCGACTCGAGCAGGCCACCGGCGATGCGTCCGAGCGCATCGCAGCCGACACCGTGTTCCACGCAACGATCGTGAAGGCAGCGGGAAACCCTTACCTGACAAGAGTTTACGAGAGCGTTCACACGGCCGTGCTGACCTATGAGTTCAAACAGTGGGTGCAGCGAGCGACCGTTCCGGACTGGTTGCGCGATTCCGGACACAAAGCACAGATGGCTCTCCACAAACCGATTCTCGACGCGGTACTCGCCCAGGATCCTGACGGTGCACAGAAGGCCGTCGAACATCACCACGAAGCCATGCTCGAACACCTCAAGGCGGCGATCGCCGAGCCGAAGGCACAACAGTGGCGTAGCCACTAGCCGGGCGGACTCTCGACCGGATCATGATCGCCTAACGCGATCAGAATCGTTCGCAGCGAGTCGGCCGCGACGCGGCAGACGTCCGCCGGCACCTTGCGGAAGAAGTCGAGCTGGTAGGTGGCCCAAGCTCGCGCAATCTGCTCAGAGGTCTCGATACCCTCCGAGGTCAACCGGACCAAGCTACTGCGACCGTCCGAGGCGTCTGGTTCGCGCTCGATGAGCCCAGCCTTCGCCAGTCGGTTCAGCACATTGCTCGTTCCGCCCGATGACAACAAGATGCGCTGACGAAGATCGGTCGGCCGGAGCGCGTACGGCTCACCGACCGATCGCAAGCCGGTGAGCGCCCCGTAGTCCGCTCGTGTCAGCTCCCAGGGCGCCAGACAGGCCGCCATGGCCTCTTCCAGCATGGCACCGAGACGTCCGACACGTTTGGTCATCGCCAACTCGATCATGTTCATGCCGCCCAGCTCGGCCTCGAGGTCGTCGGCAAGACGGTCGACCCGGTCGCGCGCTGATCGATCCATCTCCTCATACGGCGCGGTTCCGTTCGAGGTACGGGTGGTCTTGTTCTCGGTCACGAAGTCATTGTAGCGAACCAATGCGTACAAGAAAGCTAGCCAAAAAGCATTTCAGTGAGCTATCTTCGGTGGGACAGACCGCGCGGCCACGCCGACCTCTTCGCGTCGACGCGGCCGAGAGAGGATCGGTATGCAACCGAACGTAGACACCGGCGAGTTCACCCTCATCCCCCAGCTGGCCAACACCGCAGCGGTGGAGGTCATCCCCATGCGCAGCGCGCCGGAAAAGCTGGCCCTTTTGCGCGCGCACACAACGGTCACCGTCACGTGCTCACCCAAACTCGGCCTCGATGCGACGCTGGATCTCTCGCACACCGCCGTCGCTGCCGGACATCGTGTGGTACCCCACCTGGCCGCTCGCCAGATCTCGAGCGAGAAGGAACTGGCCGATATCGTCGACCAGCTGACTGCGATGGGAGTGCGCGACGTCTTCGTCATCGGAGGTGACGCCGCGACGCCGTCCGGCGAGTTCGGGTCATCAGCGGAGCTTCTCGAAGCGATTGCCCGCGGCGAGCACGCGTTCGATTCGGTGGGGGTCGGCTGCTACCCGGAAGGGCACAGCACGATCTCCGACGACATACTGCTGGCAGATCTTCTGCACAAGCAGCGGTACGCCACCTATATGGTCAGCCAGCTCTGTTTCAGCGCGCCGGCTCTCATCACCTGGCTCCAGCAGATCCGAACCGACGGCGTCAGCCTTCCTCTGCGGCTCGGACTCGCCGCACCACTCAAGACACACAAGCTCGTCGAAATATCCCTCAAGGTCGGGGTCGGATCCTCACTGCGATTTCTCACCAAACAGAAGGGTTTCGTCGGCAACCTTTTGGTGGGCAGCACCTATCGTCCGGAGCTTCTCCTCGAGGAGATGAGCGAAAGTCTGTCCTCGACCACGCTCGGTATTGAAGGACTGCACCTGTTTTCATTCAACCAGGTCGCGGAGGCCGTCGCATGGCAGCGCCGTGTCGGCGAAGCCTCCTGACCGGATACGACCGACCAAATACGGATAACGACAAGATGGGTGACAATGACGTCGAAGGAGAATCCGCGTTCGCTGCAGAAATTGATCGATTCGGTTCCTGATCTCGTGGAGTATCTCTACCACGACACTCCGGGACCGCATGGTCGTACGACAGCCGGGCTGTCCCCGGTCCCTGCCGAGGTGACGAATTGGCGGGATGAGCAGCGGGCCTGGCGTGAAACGGCGGTGTTGTTCGATCAGTCGCACCACATGCCTGAGTTGTTCTTGCGCGGTCGCGACGCACGACGGCTTCTGGGCGATCTCGGAGTGAACAGCCTCGGCAACCTCCGGCCCGGCCTGGCCAAGCAGTATGTGGGCTGTAACCGACACGGACAGATGATCGGCGACTGCGTACTACACGACCTCGGTGACGAGACATTCGAACTGATCAGTGGAAAGCCGCTGCAGAACTGGGTGCAATTCAACGCCGAGACCGGCGACTACGACGTCACGGTCGAACTCGACCCGAACACCTCGGACAATCCCACCGGTCGCCGCCGCAATTTCCGGTTCGGCTTGGACGGTCCGCACGCCGGCGCCATCTTCGCCGAAATCGTCGAGGGCGACACACCGCAATTGACGTTCTTCCACACCGCATACGTCACGATCGCCGGTCACCGGGTGATGGCCCTGCGGCACGGCATGGCAGGCCATCAGGGAGTCGAACTGTCCGGCCCCTTCGAATACGGCCCCGAGGTGCGCGCGGCGGTCCTGGCGGCGGGGGAAAAATTCGGCATCCGGGCGGGTGGTACCCGGGCCTACTACAGCTCAGCGCTGGAAAGCGGCTGGATCGGGTATCCGCTGCCGGCGATCTACACCGGTGAAGAATTGCGTGCCTACCGCACCTGGCTGCCGACCGATTCCTGGGAGGCCAAGTTCCAGCTCGCCGGCAGCCTCCGGTCGGACAATGTGGAGGACTACTACCTCACCCCGTTCGACATGGGCTACGACCGAATCATCAAGTTCGACCACGAATTCCTGGGACGTGAGGCACTCGAAAAGATCGCGGACAAGCCGCCGCGACGAAAAGTCACCCTCGTATGGAATACCGAGGATGTCGCACAGGTCTTCCACTCTCTGTTCGAGCCAGGCCTGCCATACCGGTATCTCGAGTTTCCGGTAGCCGACTACGGCTTCCCCCACAATGACGAAGTCCGCACTCCCGACGGAACTCTCATCGGCCGCTCCACCCAGACCGGATACACCGTCAACGAGCACAAGATGCTCTCCCTGGGTGTCGTCGACACCGCGTACGCCAAGCCCGGAACCGAGGTCACCATCACGTGGGGCGAACCAGACGGCGGATCCCGCAAACCCCGTATCGAACCCCACAGGCAACTTCGAATCAGAGCGACCGTCGCGCCCGTGCCCTACCCGCAAAGTGTGCAAGAGATGAAGCGCGCCGCCATCACGGGTAACGCTAGCCTCGCGGCGGTAGGAGAGATATGACCACCACTGTCATCGACGGCAAGCTTGTCGCGCAGCGGGTGCGTGATGAGGTTGCGTCCGGCGTAGCGGAACTGACCAACAACGGCGCGGCGGCTCCAGGCCTGGCCACGGTCCTCATCGGCGACGATCCGTCCTCGGAGGTGTACGTCCGCAACAAGCGTCGGGCCTGCACCACTGCGGGTATGCGAGATCTCCACCGGCACCTTCCAGGCGATACGACACAGCAGCAGGCCGAAGCCCTGATCGAAGAACTGGCGAACGCGGCGGAAGTCACCGGCATCCTGGTGCAGCTGCCACTGCCGCACCACCTCGATGCCGACCGGCTGCTCGACCTCATTCCCCCCGACAAAGATGTCGACGGCCTCACCACCCTCAACACGGGACGGCTGGCACAGGGGCAGCCGGGGCTTCGGCCATGCACGCCCGCGGGAGTGATCCGTCTGCTCGAGCACTACGACGTGTCGCTCCGCGGAGCCCACGCGGTCGTCGTCGGTCGCTCGGTCCTGGTCGGGCGGCCAATGGCACAGTTGCTCACAGCCCAGGACGCCACAGTGACCCTGTGTCACTCCTGGACGAAGGACCTCGACGCCACATGCCGAGAGGCCGATGTCCTGGTTGTCGCCGCCGGTGTTCCGAACATCGTCGGTCCTGAAGCGGTGCGCCCAGGCGCGGTGGTGATCGACGTGGGTATTCACCGCACAGGGACAGGTTTGTGCGGTGACGTCGCCTTCGAACGCGTCGTGAATGTTGCCGGAATGCTTACACCGGTACCCGGCGGAGTTGGGCCGATGACGATCGCGATGCTCCTGTCCAACACGCTCGACGCCGCGCGCAGGCAATGACCGACCAGATCCGAGCAGCGGTCTCGTCCCGTCCCGTCACCGATCCCGTGCCCGGCCTGCCGGCACGAGATCGGTGTCTGGTGATGGGGATTCTCAACGTCACGACCGATTCGTTCTCCGATGGCGGCTACTACTCGACCACCGAGCGTGCAGTCGCGCATGGACTCGATCTTGCTCGACAAGGTGCCGACATCATCGATATCGGCGGTGAGTCGACCCGCCCTGGCGCCAACCGTGTACCCGTCGACCTCGAACTGAGACGTGTCCTTCCGGTCATCCGAGAACTTTCCGCTACCGGCGTCTGCATCAGCGTCGATACCACGCGGGCGCGAGTCGCGGACGCGGCATTGGCGGCCGGCGCGCAGGCTGTCAACGACGTGAGCGGCGGGCTGGCGGATCCGGAAATGGCCCGGACGATCGCCGCCGCGCGCATGCCCTACTTCGCGATGCACTGGCGCGGGCAGAGCGCCACCATGAACCGGAATGCGGTCTACCGGGATGTCGTGCAGGACGTGATGGTCGAGTTGGGCCAGCGAATGTGGCATCTCACCGCTGCGGGGGTCGATCCGGATCTGGTCGTGCTCGATCCGGGACTCGGCTTCGCTAAGACGCCCGAACACAACTGGCACCTGCTCACCCGCCTTTCCGAACTGCACGGCCTGGGCAGACCGGTTCTGATCGGTGCATCCCGCAAGTCGTTCCTCAGCAATCTGCTCATGTCCAGCAACAGCGTGCTCCCCGCCCGCGAACGCGATGCCGCGAGCGTCGCCGTCGCGACGATGGCCGCGGCGGCTGGCGCCTACTGCGTCCGAGCGCACGACGTTCGCGCAACACTCCAAGCCGTTCTGGTCGTGAAGCACTGGTTCGGCATCGATGGCCACGATCACTCGGGGGCTGCCTTAGCTTCCCAACGCACTGTCGACCGGATCGGAGTCAAGCTATGAACGACATGCGGCAAACTGAAGCTGGTGGTCTGCGCGCGACATGGCGCCTGTTTCGCAACGGCCTGACCTCCATAGTCGGCGTCGATGACATATCGGCAGCCACACCGGTCATGTCATTCGGTCCGGATGAGTTCCCGGATCTCGCACGAGCACGAGAACTTCATCCAGAACTGACCACGTTGTGGGATGCGGTACGCCGCGAGCTCTGGGCCGATCTTGTCTCACCTGCACCACTTCATCATCGGTAAACATGAATCGGACCGAACCCGCATAAGCGACCTTCCGATGAAGGCCGCCAATTCATAGGCGCTGAGCCCGGCGGTCATCTGGCTCTCGATCTGCATCGTTTATCCGCGTATAGATTGATCCAGCAGCTTGCGCTCTCGCTCGGTGAGATGAACGCGCCCTGCCGGGATTCGGCGAACGGAGGATCTGGAACGGAACGGACCATCGCCGTGGCGCATTCCCTCAGCGCCGTGGGTTGATTCCCCGATCTCCATCGCAAACGCACTGCGCGTTCTAAGCTTGCGACCCTGACGACGATCTTCACATGAGCTGGGGTTCCCCAGGGGAACCCCAGTTCGCCTCGCAACTCTTACCCGGGCCGTGACCGGCCAAGTCAGCAACCATCTCTATCGCGCACTCAGGATCCGGTCCCGGAGGCTGTTTGGAAGCAGTCGCCCTTATCAGACCCAGGCTCATTCGGCGTCTTGCGCTGTCCAGGCCGCGATCTGTGTGCGGGAGGTGAATCCGAGTTTGGTGAGGATGTGCTCCACGTGGCCATCGGCGGTGCGTTGGGAGATCACCAGTTTGGCGGCGATCTGCTTGTTGGTGAGGCCTTGCGCGATGAGGCCTGCGACCTGCCGCTCCCGCTTGGTCAGCTCCACGGACGGACCTGAGGTGGAAGTGGTGTTTGTGGGCTGCTCCCCGAGAGCGTATCTCAGTGCGGCGTCCATCCCCATCGCCTGGCCGCGTCGGAATGCCGCCCCGAACCTGCGGGCACCGAGGGAGACACGCGCCATCCGGTCACAGTCGTCGTGATAGTGCGATCGTCCCGGGAGGTTGCGCTCGAGACTGCCCACGGACTGCGACAATTGCTCCGCAGCTCCCATCAGTACGGCCCCGCGTTCGGCACCACTGTCAGCGTCGACGGTCCAGGCCAGCACCTCGAGCCCGAAGGCAGCGATGATTGGGTTGCGTATCTTCCGGCTGACCCGTAACGCTTCCTCGAGCAACTTTCTTGCCTGTTGCCGATTGCCCTGCCGCCACGCCGTAACGCCGAGACCCCCGAGTGCGGCCGCCCGGAAGCCCGTTTCGCTGCACGCTTCGCTGAGCGAAAGTACTTGCTCGTTGATCTCGATCGCCCGTTCCGTATCGCCGTGCATGGCCTGTACCCAACCAAGCAGGGAGAGTGCAGCAACGCGCAGAAAGACTGGCCGATTTGCACCGAACACCTCGACAGCACGTTCGAGGGAACAGGATGCGCGAGCAAGATCTCCACGATGTAGCGCCAGGATACCATCGGCGTAGGCGGCGAGCGCCTTGTTCACGGGGGTGGGAGCCTGTTCGGCGAGCGCGTGCACCTCCTCCACCAAGGCAGTCGCCGCCTGGCGGTCGTCCTGCATCGTCGCCAGCACGGTGCTGGCGTGCAGCGCCTTGACGCGGTCGGGTACCGAGCGGGCGCACGGACGGGCAAGAATGCGGTCGAGCCAGCGTCGACCTTCACTGACCAGACCTCGGAACATCCAGAAGACCAATAGTCCGCTCGCGGTGCGTAGACCGGCTACGGCCGCCTCCTGGCCATCCTGGCTCAGGCAGTATTCAAGTGCCACGCGAAGGTTGGGTTGCTCGCGGTCGAGTCGGGCGATCCAGTCGAATTGCCGGTCGCTGACCCAGCCGTCCTCGGCGTCCAGTACCAGCCGCTGGTACCAGTCGCGGTGCCGATGCCGTACCTGCTGGTCCTCGCCGGAGTTCCGCAATTTCTGCCGACCGTAGTCGCGCACCGTCTCCAGCATCTGGAACCGCACCACTCCATTGGACTCGCTGCGGATCAGGATCGACTTGTCCACCAGCGAGGACAGCACATCGAGCGGGCTGTCCGGCGCCGGATCGGCGCCGCAGATCTGTTCGGCGGCGTCTAATTCGAAGCCGCCGGCGAATACCGACAGCCACGCCCACATCCGCTGCTCGGCCGGGGTGCACAATTCGTAACTCCAGTCGATGCACCATCGCAGGGTTTGCTGCCGGGTGGGCGCGGTGCGGTTGGCGCGGGTCAGCAGCGCGAATCGGTCGTTGAGGTGCTGAAGGATCTGCTCGAAAGACATCGCGCGCACCCGGGCCGCGGCGAACTCGATCGCCAGCGGTAGTCCATCCAGCCGGGCGCAGATCCGGGCCGCGATGGCCTTGTCAGCCTTCGAGAGTTCAAGACCCGGCACCACCGCGGTCGCGCGGTCGGCAAACAATGTGACCGCGTCGTACCGCGGCAGTTCGCGCGGTGACGGCTGACGATCCAGGTCCGGCACCATCAGCGATGACACCCGCAACATTGCCTCTCCGCCGATGTTCAGAGGTTCGCGGCTCGTGGCCAGGATCCGCAGATGTGGGCAGGCCCGCAGCCAGGTTTCGACCAGCTTCGCCACCGCGGCCGCCAACTGCTCGCAGTTGTCCAGCACCAGCAACAATTCCCGTGCGGACAGGAACTCGGCCACCACCTCCTGCAACGGTCGCACGGACACGTCGCGCAGGCCAAGGGAGGCTGCCACCACGCCGATCAGCAGCGACGGGTCGGAGACTTCGGCCAGCTCGACCAGCCACACCCCGTCGGCGAACTTCTGGCGCACGCTCGCCACAGCCCGCAGCGCCAGCCGGGTCTTGCCGACCCCGCCGACCCCGGTCAGCGTCACCAGCCGGGCCGAGGACAGCAGATTCCTCACCTCCGCCAGCTCGGTACGGCGATCGACGAAACTGGTCAACTCGAGTGGCAAAGCGCCGCGCCGAACCATCACCGGTGCCGCCGGCGGGCGCCACTCCTGCGGCTGCGGCATCGGACCGCAGTGTTCGCGAGCCGGTTCGGTGTTCAGTGCCATCTCCTCGACCGCGAACCCATGGCAGCGCTGCGCCTGCTGGATCGCCTCCCCGAGTGCTGCTGCGGAGGGCCGCTCGCTAGGGTCGCGGCTCATCGCCGTTGACACCACGGCGGACACGTCATCGGCGATGTCTTGCTCACGCAGATCCGGTACCGGTTGGGTGGTGATGCGCAGAAACTGGGTGACCACCTTCTCCCCGCTGCGCCGTTCGAACGCCGCATGCCCCGTCAACGCGCAGAACAGGGTGGCACCCAGCCCATAGACGTCCGTGGCCGGGGTAGGAGCCTCGCCCTCGAGCACCTCCGGGGCGGTGAACGCCGGCGACCCAATCACGGTACCCGCGCTTGTCTGGAAACCCCCAGGTATGCGTGCGATGCCGAAGTCGGTCAATGCGGGCTCGCCGTAGTCGGTGAGCAAGATGTTTGCGGGTTTCACGTCCCGATGCACGATGCCCAACCGGTGCGCGGTCGCCAGCGCCCCGGCGATCTTTATCCCGATCCACAATACGGTTTCGGTCGGCAGCGGACCTTGCCCGCGGATCCTTGCATCCAGCGAGTCCAATGGGTGATATGGCATCACCAGAAACGGGCGCCCGCTCGCGGTGACACCGGCCTCCAGGACCGTGACGATGTTGGGATGGCCGCTCAGTCGGCCCATTGCCCGCTGTTCCCGGAAGAACCGCTCCCGACTCTCCTCGTCCGGTTCGGCGGCGAGGATCTTCACCGCCACCGTCCGGTCCAGCTCGGACTGGGTGCAGCGATAGACCACACCGAACCCACCGCGTCCGATCTCCTCGGCATCGGTGAACCCGGCCGCGCTCAGCTGCTCGGTGACAGGCGTGGATCGGTCACCGAGCGTCCGGAACGCGTCTTCCTCGCTCATCGGCTATACACCATCCGTTGGCGTGTCCCCCGGCAACGGGTAGCACGCGCGTCAACGTCTTCGCTGATAGTCAGCGTATGCCTCGGCATACGGCTGAGCAATCGGGACGGTGCCTCGGATCCGCGTGGCAAGCACCGATTTCAGCACTCGAACACTTTCGCACGCCCTGGGTGCGGTGGTAGGTCGCTCGATGCACGCGCGTGCCGCGTACACGGCAACCTTCACAGATCCGGCCTGCGAAACGATCAGCGGCACAGGGTGTCTCGTGAACATTCGTTTTCGAGACAACCGCCCGGCTCGAGCCAGCGGCCGGGTGGCCGCCCAGGAGCGAGGGGCAGTCGATACCGTCGGGTTCGGGCCGCCAGCGATGTCCGATCTTAACTTAGCCAGCTTCCAGAAGGTGAGCGCGACTGCCCACACCACGACGAACAGGCCCACAATGATGACTCCGATATTGTTCAAATCGATCCCGGAGATCCCCGCGCTGACCGGGTCGGCCAGGTCGAGCTGGTCGTGCAGGATCCCGATCAATTCGATCGAGCCGATGCGGAACGCGACCGCGATCGACAGGCCGGTGAGCCACCACCGGGTTGTCATGCGCGGCCAGGCAGACCCAGCCGATCGCTGAACAAAAACCGGTGCGCCCCGGACACGCCCATCCCGAGGGGCGCGACAGTGAGGTCGTAGCGGAGCAGGATCTCCGGGCCGGCATAAAGATCGTCCGGCACGTCGACGAACTGGACGCGTACCCGAGCCTGGTCGCGCTCCAGCGCGCGCAGCAGAGGGCCGTGCAACACGGTGGTCGCATAATCGCTGGCTGCGATCGTGAACACACGGTCGTCGCGGGCCGGGGCGAACGCGGGCTCCAGACGCAGCGTCTGGCGGACGAGCCCGAGCGCGGTCTGGAAGGCGGGGATCAGGTCGCGGGCGAGCGGTGTGAGGTGGTAGTCGTGCCCCTTGCGCATGAGCAGTTCGTCGGCGAAACGGCGGCGGAGCTTACCGAGCAGGACGCTCATCCCTGGCTGCGTCATCCCGATCGCGGCGCCGGCATAGGTGAGGTTAGGTTGCCGCAGCAGGCCATCCAGGGCATCGAGCATGTTCAGGTCGAGACCGCGCAGCCGGTCCTGCGCTGGCGCGGCGACGGGCCGCTCGGTCTGGTCTCGGGTCATGATCGTGCACCTCCGGTCGGACTCTGGCCGAGTGCGCGTTGCGCAGGCAAGGCCAGCTATCGGTCCGCGCTATGGCTGGGATGCCGACGGATGGGTTCACGCGGCTCCCCTGAGCGTTCATAGTGTGATGACCCACACATGCGCACCGCAGCTCGAACGGGGCTCCCCAGCGGGCGCATCGCGTACCAGGAGGCCTTTCATGACCGAAGTGTCCACGCCGTCGTCCGTGCTCGACGGCCCCGCTCTGGCGGCGGCGCTGGAGGAGTTCCGCAGCATTGTCGGACCCGGCCACGTCTTCACCGAGTCGGCGGCGCTGGCGGACTTTCGCGACCCCTACCAGCCCAAGGACTGGGATCGGCAGCAGTACGCCCCGGTCGCCGTGGTCCAGCCGGCGACCACCGAAGAGGTGCAGGCGATCGTTCGTGCCGCAGGCCGCCACGGCGTGCGGCTGTGGACCCAGAGCCAGGGCCGCAACAACGGCTACGGTGGGGCCGCTCCGCGTGTCCTCGGTTGCGTCACGCTGAACCTGCGCCGGATGAACAGGATCCTGGAGATCGACGAGGAGATGGGCTACGCGCTGGTGGAGCCAGGCGTCAGCTTCATGCAGCTCCACGAGGCGATCAGGGATGCGGGCGACAAGCTGATGCTCTCCGTGCCGGACATCGGCTGGGGGAGCGTCGTCGGCAACGCGCTGGACCACGGCACGACCTACCTGCCACAGGGCTCGGACTTCATGTCCTCGTGCGGACTGGAGGTCGTGACCGCCGACGGCCGGCTGCTGCGTACCGGGATGGGCGCCCAGACCGGCAACCCCTCGTGGAATCTCTACCGGCGCGGGCTCGGCCCGTCGCTCGATCAGCTGTTCATGCAGTCGAACTTCGGCGTCGTCACCAAGATGGGCGTCTGGCTGATGCCGAAGCCGAAAGCCGTGATGCCCATCTCGGTCACGGTGTCGCGTGAGGAGCACCTCGTCGAGCTGGTCGACGGACTGCGCCGGCTTCGGCTCGACGGGGTGCTGCGCGGGGTGCCGATCATCGTCGACACACTGTGTTTCGCGACAATGGTCTCCCGTCGCGACCAGTGGCACCAGGGTCCGGGACCGATCCCCGATGACGTTATCCAGCAGATCGGCGAGACGCTGGGAGTCGGCCGCTGGATGGCCCGGCTGTGCCTGTATGGCGACGACGTCGTCGTCGATCACCACTACGCGACGGTGGAGCAGGTCTTCGGTGCCATCCCGGGCGCCGTGGTGCGTGGGACGAAGTGGGCGGGCGACGAGCTGGACCAGATCCCGACCCCGACCGACCGGGTCCAGGCCGGTATTCCGAGCCTCGACCTGGCCCAGATGGCGGCATGGTCCGGGGGCGAGACCGGCGGCCACATGGGGTTCTCACCAGTGGTGCCGATGCGCGGCGCCGAGGTCTACCGCCTGCACCGCCTCGTGCGCGAGATCGTCGAGTCCCGGGGTCTGGACTACGCGAACTACCTCATCGCCATCAACGAGCGCAGCATGATCAGCGTCGCGGGTCAGACCTTCGATTCCGCCGACGAGGACCAGACGCGGAGGGCCTACGAAATCTGCCGCCACCTCGTGCGCGAGGTCGGCAAGCTCGGCTACAGCGAGTACCGGGCGCACCTGAACTACATGGACCTGGCAATGGACCAGTTCGACTTCGGCGACCACGCCTACCTGCGTTTCGTGGAGAAGATCAAGGACGCGGTCGACCCCACCGGCATCTTCTCGCCCGGTAAGCAGGGTATCTGGCCCAAGGACCTGCGCGCGGGTCCCGCGTGACGGTGTACCCGTGCCTGCCGCACGTTTCTGCCGTGGCGGCGGGCACGGGTACAGTCGTTTCCCGACGGACGACGAGGTTCATCTCAACGACCTGCTGATCCACGATGTCGCGATCGGGCCAGTCGAGGACGGCCTGCCCGGACGCCGCCGGGTACTGCTCGAAGACGAGTTCGTGTGCCTCGTCGCGGCAGGCAATCCACGGCTACGGGACGGCCGGCTGACCCTCGCCGACCTCAACGAGCTCCCGCAGGCTCGGGCCGTCCGCGGCGGGCTCTCCGCCGAGGCCGTCACACGATACCTCGCCGAAGCCGGAGTGTCGCCGGTGGTGCGTACGAGTACGACGGTGCAGGGACTGCTCTCGCTGCCGTTCGTTGTGTCCGACACCGGACTTGTTCGCGGTGGTCCCGAGCCGGCTCGTCAACAGCTGCCCACCCGACCTCGGCCTCGTCGTCGCCGAGACCCCGCTGGTCTTGCCGCGTCGGTGGAGGCAGTCCACTGGCATCCCAGCCGACACGACGACCCCGCGGTGGTCTGGCTGCTCGACGTGTTGCGGAAGGTCGCCGCCACTCTGTCGCCCTGATTCCCGGCGTCAGCCCGGAATCGGCAACGCGCATACCACGAATACGTCTGGAGCGGGCCGCACCAGCCGGTTCTCGGGCTAGCGTCGTATCCGAGTCCGGCGGATGGAGGAGAATGATCGTGAACACGCTGGCAGGCAAGGTCGCCATGATCAGCGGCACGGGTGGCGGCATGGGGCGGTCCGCTGCCCTGGAGTTCGCTGCCCAGGGCGCCCGAGTGGTCGGCTGTGACGTCAACGAGAAGGCGGCCGACGAAACGGTCGAGTTCGTGCGGGAGGCCGGCGGCGAGATGGTGTCGCTTGCCGCCGACCTGACCACCAGGAGGGCAACGCCAGCTGGGCGGACCTGGTGCTCCGGGGCGCCGCACAATATCCGGGCCGTGTCGGTGAGCCCAGGCCTCATCGTCACACCTGCCACCGAACCGGTGATGGAGGCGATCGGCCCTGACGGGATCGCGGGCCTGGTCGCACGGACTCCCGCCGGGCGCCTCGGGCAGCCGGAGGACGTGGCGAGGGTGGCGGCGTTCCTCGCCTCCGACGACGCGAGCTACATCAACGGTGCCGACATCGTCATCGACGGCGGCATCACCGCGGTGGGCTGACCGCAATGCCGGGAAGTTGAGGTCATGGGCGTTCCCAAGCATCGGTGCGACGCTTTCGCTGATACGCCAAGGTCGGCTCGACCTCAATACCGGTGACTTACAGTAAAGGTGTGGTTCTGCGAGACGTCTTCCTGTACTGGGGTGGTGCGAGCAGGTCCCGTAATAACCTTGTAGGGCGCACGCCGTCCCGTCCATGATCGTTCCTGTGCTTCGCAACCCAGAAACGTAGACGCGGCACGACGTGCGCCCTAATCGATCATGAAACCCCACCCACATATACGGCAGATGAGCCAAATGTTCTACCTGGTGGTGGCCGCAAACACCATGGCAGCAGGGGCCGCAGGGAGGCGGGTATTCCCCGCCTCAGTGGTCCCCACAACCGAACCAGCCACTGGCTCAGGTCCCGATGCGGTCGGACGAACCCAGGACCTGCACAGTGTGCGGACAGGCGCTGTTTCCGTTCGGTAATCGCTGGGTTGACCAGACAAACGGTGCATTCTGTTGGCAGAACCCGCAAAAGCCGCGTCGAGACCGCCGGCTGGCTGGCCCCTAATACCAAGGCCGCGCAGTTTGGGTTCCTGCCCGGTTGTCAACCGGGCAGGATATGGATGCTGATCTGGGTTTTGTAGGTGTTGCGGTCGATGTCGCCC
>NZ_JBFAXY010000053.1:0-26517 GCF_040681035.1 Nocardia sp. NPDC051911 | reverse complement strand
CGCCGCTTGCTCCTTCGTCGCGTACGCGGCGGCCGCGCACACGCGAGCCGGGCCGCGAACGGCGGATGCTCGGTCTCGCTTCGCTCGAAACCGGGAGTTGCGGTGCGCTGGGAGCGTAGGTGTCGGAGCTTGCTATCGAGTGCATGCCGTTTGTTGTGACCCGGCACCGGCTCAGTCCGACTGCCGCTTGTTCCTTTGTCGCCTGCTGTGCTGGTGTTCGCGGCTGCCTGGTGGCTCGCCGGCACCGATCGGCGGGTGTTCGGTTGCGCTGCGCTCGAAAGACGTGGTTGCGGTGCGCTGGGAGCTTCGGTGTCGACGCTTCACTTACTGGTGCACGGTTTGTAGTGGCTGGTCGTCGGCTCGGCGACCGACGCATGCTATTTGTCGCCTGCGCGGGGGTCACTCGGATGTGGGCGAGGCGGCGAACGGTGCGTGCCAAGTCTCGATCACTCGGACCGGAGTCAGCGATAGTTGTTGCGCGGGAAGAAGTATGCCGGAACGGACACGCGGCGCGTAGCTGTGCCGGTCGAGTGCCACGGGTTGCGCGGTCAGCCGGGGCCGCGGACGATGCCCGACCGACTTCGTCATAGTGCCTCGCCGTCGCGATTCGCGGCGCGTTCACTGGCGGATTGCCGCTGATCTCACCTACGGCACGGGCCGGGTGCTCGACGAGGTCGAGTGCCCGGCCCGTGCCGTGGGATTCCTACTTGTGCCGTCCGTGCAGGAACGGGACGAGCTTGCGCAGCAGCTTCATCGTGGAGTCGGTGCGGCTGTAGCTCAGCAGCGCCATGCCAGGAACGGTGAAGCGCTGCACCGCGATCGAGTGCGGACGGGTGAACTCGCGCAGACCCGGTTCGCCGTGGATGCGGCCGATGCCGGAATCGCCGACGCCGCCGAAGGGCAGGCCGGGGATGGCGGCGAAGGCGAGCACCGAGTTCACCGAGGTGGCGCCGACGCGCAGCCTGCGCGCGATGTCCAGGCCGTTCTTCTTCGAGTAGACCGCCGAGGACAGGCCGTACTTGGAGTTGTTGGCCAGTTCCACCGCCTCGTCGACGCCGTCGACGGTGCGGATGGTGATGGTCGGGCCGAAGGTCTCCTCGGCCACCGCCTCGGAGTTCTCGTCCACGTCGACCAGTACGACCGGTTCGATGAACGGCGCCTTGACCGACTCGGGGCCGCCGAGCACCGCGGTGCCGCCGTTCTTCAGCGCGTCGTCGATATGGCGGCGCACGATGTCGATCTGGCTCGGCATGGTCATCGGGCCGTAGGCGGCCTTGTCGCCGGAGCCGGGCTTGATGTCGGTGAGGATGCGCTTGACCTCCGCGACGAACTCCTCGCGCACCGAGCGGTCGACGTAGACCCGCTCGACGCCCGCGCAGGTCTGACCGCTGTTGGCGGTGGCGCCCCAAGCGACCGCGTCCGCCGCGGCCTTGATGTCGGCGTCGGCGGCGACGATCACCGCGTCCTTGCCGCCGCACTCCAGCAGCACGGGGGTGAGCCGTTCGGCGGCGGCGGCCATGATCCGCTTACCCGTGGCGGTGGAGCCGGTGAACGCGATCTTGTCGACGTCCGAACGGACCAGCGCCGCACCCGTGGCGCCATAGCCGTTGATCGTGCTGAACACGCCCTCGGGCAGTTCACGATTGGCTTCGGCGAACGCGTCGGCGAGGAAATTGCCGATGCCGGTGGAGTACTCGCTCGGCTTGAACACGACGGTGTTGCCCGCGGCGAGCGCGTAGGCGATGGAACCGTTCGGTGTGTAGACCGGGTAGTTCCACGGGCCGATCACGCCGACGACGCCGAGCGGGCGCTGCTCGAGCCGGGCGCTGAAGTTCGACATCAGCGCGCCAGGGGAGACCCGCTTGGGGCCGAGCACCTTCTTGGCGTTCTTGGCCGCCCAGGAGATGTGCTCGAGCGCGAGCATCAATTCCAGGAAGGCGTCGTCGAGCGGCTTGCCGTTCTCCGCGTGGATCAGGGCGCAGAATTCCTCCGATTTCTGCACCAGCTTGCTCGACCAGCGCAGCAGATGCGTGCGCCGCTCATCGAAACTCAGCGCGCCCCAGGTGGCGGCCGCTGCGCGAGCCTTGGCGACCGCGGCGGCCACCGCGGCGTCGTCGGCGATGACGTGCGTGCCGATCACCTCGCCTGTCGCCGGATTGACCGACGTCAGTGCCGTGTCGTGATCGGCCGGTTTGGTGTCGGTGGATGTCACAGTGGTTCTCCTCTTGCCGTCTGCGGTCGACGGTCGATGCGCATGTCCGAGTGGACGGGCAGCCCGTCCTCCGATGAGAGAATGTTATGCCACAACTCTCAACAGGTCACCAGCTATGCACCAATTGTCCCCGACGCTGTCGGTGGCGAGTGGGACTATCGGGATATGTGCGGACGATATGCGACCACGACCAATCCCGGCAGGCTCGCGGTGGAGTTGGATGCGCTCGACGAGACCGGCGCGGCCGACGAGAGCTCGTTCACCAATTACAACGTCGCTCCGACGACGCAGGTGCTCACCGTGGTCGAGCGGCACGACCGAGACCACGAAGACGACGACCCGAAACTGCGTATCCGGCGCATGCGCTGGGGCCTGATCCCGGTATGGACCAAAGCGGCCGAGCCCGGTGTACCGGTCAAAGGCAAACCGCTGTTCAACGCCCGCGCCGACAAGGCCGCCACCACGCCGTCCTTCCGTGACGCGGTGAAGTCCCGGCGCTGCCTGGTGCCGATGGACGGCTGGTACGAGTGGGTCGTCGAGCCGAACGGCGAGAAAGGCAAAGCCGCCAAGCATCCCTACTACATGGCCAACGCGGACGGTTCCCGTCTCTACATGGCCGGCCTGTGGTCGGTCTGGCGCGACCGGTCGCAACCGGAGAGCCGACCGCTGCTGTCGTGCACCATCCTCACCACCGACGCGGTCGGCGAACTCACCCGCATCCACGACCGGATGCCGCTGCCCATGCCACGGGAACATTGGGACGCGTGGCTGGACCCGGATCACCCGGCCCCGGCGAGCCTGCTGGAGACGCCGTCCGAGGAGACGGTCGCCGCCATCGTGCCCCGCCCGGTCCCATCCCTGGTCAACAGCGTGCGCAACAACGGCCCCGAACTGCTCGCCCCGGTGGACGATCAAAAGGAAGCAGAGCAGATCACCCTGCTGTGAGCGCCGGCTGCCCCACCGCCGGATCCCGCGCCGCCGCAGGCACACGGGGCGTGCCGTGCTGGATCGGCGTGCAATCGGACATCCGCACCGCTTGAATCTCCACCACGAACGAGCGCCCGGGTCCGACAACGGAATGGCTTGCTGCGCCCTGGTGATGGCGGCCGTGGCTCGTCCGCAGTCGGCTCAACGCGTCCGAGCGGCTGCCGCGTTCGCAAGGAGTTGCGTTGCATACACGGTCTCGAGTGTGGTCCAGCCGTTGGCGGCTGGATCGGGTGCCGGACCAACCGCCTGACGCAAACGGCGTCGGCCCAACCCCCGGTTTCGAGCGAAGCGAGACCGAGCATGTTCCGTTCGCGGCCCGGCTCGTGTCCGAGTGGCCGCCGCGTAGGCGACGAAGGAGCAAGCGGCGGTCACTCGGACACGAGCCATAAAGGGGCCGCGAACACGCAGCGCCGAAGGCGCTGCAAAAAATCACAGACTGCACTTCACGCTGGGTGAAGCGATATTCAAGCCGCACTTGATGATTCCGGCGACCAAGTCGATCAGCTTGGTGGTGACATTGCCGCTCAGCTTCTCGGCTTTCCCGGACTTGTCGTCACTCTTCGAACCCTGGCCGCCGAAGTCGAACACGGAATCGCTGACCTGCGTGATCTGCGGGCTGTCCGGCGCGGCGGCTGCCTCGGGGGCGAGGAGCGTTGCCGAACCGAGAGCCAAGACGAGAGCTCCGAACAACGCGACGATCACGGTGCGCACACGCTGCTGCGTAGACATTCGCATCACATCCTCGAGTCGGGTCTATCTGGCCAGTTCAGTAACGCACAGATCGCGGTGATCGTGGCGGAATTACGCGGATGTCACGGGCGCGGTCACCGCGGCGGTCAGCCGGATCAGGTCGGCGGGCGCCAGCTCGATCTCCACTCCGCGCCGTCCGGCGCTGCACAGCATCCGGTCCCAGGTCAGCGCCGAGTCGTCGATCACGGTGGGCAGCCGTTTGCGCTGACCGAGCGGTGAGATGCCGCCGAGGACGTATCCGGTCGTCTTCTCCGCTCGCGTCTTGTCCGCCATGCTCGCCTTCGGCGCGCCGAGCGCCGCCGCCGCGGCTTTGAGCGACAACGTGTTCGGCACCGGAAGCACGGCCACCGCGAGCGCGCCGGTGGCCAATTCGATGACCAGGGTCTTGAAGATCTGCTCGGCCGCGACTCCGAGTTCGGCGCCCAGCGCGTCGACCGCCTCGGTGCCGTAGGAGTCGGAGCGCGGATCGTGCTTGTAGGCGTGCACGCGATGGGACACCTTCGCCTGGGTCAACGCGCGGATCGCGGGAGTCGAGCCTGCTGCCATGGGCCAAACCCTAACGGCGGCTGTGACCCTGCCCGCAACGGGATTTCCTGCGAATTCGCCGGGAGCCGGTGGCTGGTGGGAACACCGGACGGGTCGCGCATGTTGTAGCCGGTACACCGCGCTCGGAATGATTTCCACCGCGTGAGCAGGCCCTATGGAGACGTGAAGGAGATGCCTGTGCCCGTGCTGCTCGATGACCGCCCGGTAGGGACCGACGTGTCCCCGACCGACGGCGGATTCTCCTTCGATGTGCCGATGCCGGTAGATTTGGCAGGTACGGCGATCGAAGGGACAGGTGTGACGAGCGACGATGACGTGGCGGCCGACGATGTCGCCGCCGTCGACGATGCCGAGCTGGCACAGCGGTTCGAACGGGACGCGCTCCCGCTGCTCGACCAGCTCTACGGCGCCGCGCTGCGCATGACCAGGAACCCGGCGGATGCCGAGGACCTGGTCCAGGAGACCTACGTGAAGGCCTACCAGGGCTTCAAGTCGTTCCGGGAGGGCACCAATCTGCGTGCCTGGCTGTACCGGATCCTGACCAACACCTACATCAACTCCTACCGCAAGAAGCAGCGCCAGCCCGCGCAGTATCCGACCGACGAGATCACCGACTGGCAGCTGGCGGCGACCGCCGAGCACACGTCGCAGGGGCTGCGCTCGGCCGAGGTCGAGGCGCTGGACGCGCTACCGGACGACGACATCAAGGCCGCGTTGCAGGAACTCCCTGAGGAGTTCCGCATGGCGGTGTACTACGCCGACGTCGAGGGTTTTCCGTACAAGGAAATCGCCGACATCATGGGCACTCCCATCGGTACGGTGATGTCCCGGCTGCACCGCGGCCGGAAGCAACTGAAGGGTTTGCTCGCCGATGTCGCGCGCGAGCGTGGATTCAACCGTTCGGGGGAACGCCAGGAGGTCAAGCAGTGAGTACCGAGCGGGACCCCGACATGGAGCTCGACTGCACGGCGGTGCTCGCCGACGTGTGGCTGATGCTGGACGGCGAGTGCGACGACGCGACTCGGGAACGATTGCAGCACCACATGGAGCACTGCAGTCCGTGTATCGAGGCCTACGGCATCGAGGAGAAGGTCAAGAGCCTGCTCAGCCGCAAATGTGGCGGTGATCGCGCGCCCGAGTCGCTGCGTGAGCGCCTGACCATCGAGATCCGCCGGACGACCGTGACCACGGAGACTTCGGTCGAGACCTCCGACTGATGGGTGCCGTCGGACGTAGTCCGTCCTCAGCCTGCGCATGGCCGGAGCGAAGGCGGAGGTACGCATAGCCCGCGAAACGCGAGCGGCACGCCTTCCTGCTGGAAGTGCGTGCCGCTTCGTGCTTGCGGGCCGAGCGTAGCGCTCAGGCGTTGGGCCGCTTGCCGTGGTTGGCCGCGTTCCCCTTGCGGCTACGCTTCTTACGTCCGCGCTTACCCATGAGTAGTCTCCCTTCTGATTGAAGGCCATTCTTTCACGTGTGGTTGGCTGTACCGTCAGCGGATGCAGGCCAACGAGGATATGGGGTGTCATGGCTGAGCAAGTACTCGCCGAGCTGGTGTCGGTCGTCTACCAGGTGGTCGCCGAGGAAGGCGACGAAGTCCAGGAGGGCGACACCCTGGTGATCCTCGAGTCGATGAAAATGGAGATCCCGGTGGTCGCGGAGTCCAGTGGCACGGTGACCTCGATCGGTGTCAAGGAAGGCGACGCGATCAAGGCGGGCCACCTCATCGCGGTCATCTCCTGATCGATTGCGGCGGTAGATCTGCATGGCGACACTGAGCGAGCTGCTGGCCGAGCACACCGACCTACCCGGCGTCGCCGTGGATCATCTGCAGCGCGTGGTGGGCGATTGGCAGTTGCTGTCCGATCTGTCCTTCGCCGATCTGCTGCTGTGGGTCGGTGCGGGACCGGTGACGGACGGCGCGGACATCGTCTGCGTCGCGCAGTGCCGTCCCACCACCGCGCCCACCGTGCACCAGGAGGACCTGGTGGGCACGGTCGCGCTGCGGACCGACCATCCGCAGGTGTTCGAGGCGCTGCTCACCGGCGAGACCGTACGAGCCGACAGTGAGGGCGAGGCCTCCGGCGTCTATCACCCGCATCCGGTGCCCGCGGTCCGCGAGGCCATACCGGTGCGCTGCGGCGACGACGTGATCGCGGTGCTGAGCCGGGACACCGATCGGCAACGCTCCCGGGTGCGCAGTCAGCTGGAGAGCGCCTACGTGGCGTGCGCGGACGATCTGTGCCAGATGATCGCCGACGGCACCTTCCCGACCACCGAGGATCGCGCGGCCACCCATTCCAGCCCACGCGCGGGAGACGGATTCATCCGGCTCGACACCGAGGGCATCGTCGTCTACGCCAGCCCGAACGCGCTGTCGGCCTACCACCGGATGGGTTTGCAGGCCGACTTGGCGGGCCAGGATCTCGCCGTCACCACCCGTTCGCTGATCACCGACCCGTTCGATGCCCAGGAAGTGGTCGGCGACATCCAAGCTGCCCTGGCCGGGCGGACCGGACGCCGGATGGAGGTGGAGGCGCGTGGAGCCACCGTGCTGCTGCGCACCCTCGTGTTGCGCCCGCACGGTGAGCTGGCCGGCGCCGCGGTGCTCGTCCGCGACGTCACCGAGGTCAAGCGGCGCGATCGCGCGCTGCTGAGCAAGGACGCCACCATCCGGGAGATCCACCACCGGGTCAAGAACAACTTGCAGACCGTCGCCGCGCTGCTGCGCCTGCAGGCCCGCCGCACCGAGAACGAGGAGGCGCAGGTCGCGCTCACCGAATCGGTGCGCAGGGTCACCTCCATCGCCTCGGTGCACGAGATGCTGTCGATGTCGGTGGACGAAGAGGTCGATCTCGATGAGGTCGTGGACCGGCTGCTGCCGATCATGGCCGACGTGGCCACGGTGCACACCACGCGCATCAAGGTGCGCCGCGCCGGTTCGCTCGGCGTCTTCTCCGCCGAACGCGCCACCCCCTTGGTGATGGTGCTCACCGAACTGGTGCAGAACGCCATCGAGCATGCCTTCGACTCGGGCGAAAACGGCACGGTGACAATCCGTTCCGAGCGTTCGGCCCGCTGGCTCGACGTGATCATCAGCGATGACGGCCGCGGTCTGCCGCCCGGGTTCAGCCTGGAGTCCTCCGATCGGCTCGGCCTCCAGATCGTCCGCACCTTGGTGACGGCCGAACTCGGCGGCTCCATCGGCCTGCACCCCGGCGCCGACATCGGTACCGATGCCGTCCTTCGCGTTCCGCTTGGCCGTCGTTCCGGCCGCTGACCAGCGCGTTCGGGCCGTGAGCCGCAGCTCACGAGGATCACCGCGTCAAGTCGCGCTCGGCAGCGCCGCAGTTTCCCATCGCCGCGAGCAGGCGGTGCCGGATCCGTCGCCCGCGCTATCGGTCGTGCCCGCTGCGCGCTGTTGCTCGGAGGTCGCGGAATGGCCGCTTCTCGGGCGCGGTGTGCGGCTTGCGGCACGGTTACTTCCCGAATGTCCGCAACGAGTGGAATGCGAGGTGTCGCACTGATTCGCGACCGTCCCAACCCGATTGGAAACCAACCACTTTCCCACAAGTTCCGCTCGTCCGCGAGTCGAACCGCGGCCCGCGCCGCGCTCTGATCCGCGCTGCCGATATTGCCGTCCGGCGAACCGCATTGGTCGGCTTCCGGATTCGTCGCGAAGCGAGACCGGTCATTTCCAGTTCGCGGACGAGCGTGCAAAAACAACACAGCCCGGCACCTTTGGGTGCCGGGCTGAAATGCGTTACCGGGCCGGGCTGAATGGCCCGGTAAGGCCGGTCGTCTGGAGATCAGACGACGGTGCGGGTGCGGGTGCGCGCGTTGCGACGCTTGAGCGCGCGGCGCTCGTCCTCGCTCATACCACCCCACACGCCGGCGTCTTGTCCGGACTTCAGGGCCCAGGACAGGCAGTCGGCGGTTACGGGGCAGCGAGCGCAGACCAGCTTGGCATCGGCAATCTGCGCGAGCGCCGGACCACTGTTACCCACGGGGAAAAACAGCTCGGGGTCCTCATCGCGACAGATGGCCTTGTGGCGCCAGTCCATTCCTCTGCTCCTTTGCTGGGCGCCGCGCAGGGCGCCGATGGTTTGTGGTTCGTTCACTTGTGCGACTCGAATGTTTCCGCACGGTTGCTTGTGAATGCTTTCACGAACACCGTAGATGTCAATAGGCACGCGGTGCACCGTGGGGAAGCTCACGCTCTGAAGGCCCCCGCTGTGGGGAAGCCTGCCCGGTCCTTTGTACTCGCTCTATCCGGATTTCGCAGCACTAACCGCGATGTTTTTCCCGGTGTTTCGCCGCTCAGCGCGGTCTCGGCGCGACGACGGCCAGGACATCGGGCACGGCAGTGAAATCCACCACGTTGCGCTTCCCGATGAAGTCGCCATCGATTTGCAGGCCGATCGGTTCTTTGGACTCGATTCGTACGGCGGGAACGTCGTCTTCGCGAAATAAATTGCGGGACTTGGGATTCCCGTTGGCCGCCAGGAGCTGGCGCGCGAGCAGGAGCGTCGGGAGGACCGCCATGGAGCGCACCGCGAACACTCCGAGGCCCGTTTCGAACCGGGTGCCGGGGTTGGTGTGCACCGGCGTGGCATTCAGATATGTCCACGGTGTGGTGTTGGTAACGAAGGCGTAATGCACCTCGTCCACGGGCTCCCGGCCGGGAATTTCGACCCGAACGCCGGGTTCCTTGCGTTTTGCCCGGAAGAATTGTCGCACAGTTGTTCGAACATAACGTGCCGGAGTGGCGGCGCGTCCGCGGGCGCGGCTCGCGTCGATCGCCTCGCAGACGTCGGCGTCGAGTCCGACGCCTGCGCTGAAGCAGAACCAGCGGTCGTCGGCCAGCCCGAGACCGATCCGGCGATCGGCGTCCAGTGTGAGCAGGTCGATGAGCTGGTTGGTCGCGGTCACCGGGTCGGGGGAGATGCCGAGCGCCCTGGCGAAGACGTTGGCCGAGCCGCCCGGGATCACACCCAGGCGTGGCAACCAGGCTTGACCGTCGTCGAGGACGGGCAGCGGCAGGAAGCCGTTGATGGTCTCGTTGACCGTCCCATCGCCACCGTGCACGACGATCAGGTCCATCTCGTTCGTGGCTGCCCATTGGGCCAGTTCCGCGGCGTGGCCGCGATGCTGGGTATGCGCAACGGTCAGCTGAGTGCGGCTCTCCAACGCGTGCGCGAGTAGGTCCCTGGTCGCCGGTGTGGTCGAGGTGGCATTCGGGTTCACGATCAGCAGCGTCCGCACGATGGCAGCCTAGTTGGCGGCCGACCGGCCCTGGAAAAGCGGCGAGCGATGCGCCGGATGCCGTTGCCCGGCATACGCCAGGACGATGACGCGGACCAGCGGGGCCGTAGGCTTGCCGCGTGAACGAGCGTCAGCAAGGGAAGCGAGGACACCGTGCGCTGCGGCGCACGACGGAGCCGAGCGAGGCGCGATCGTGAGCGACAAGAGCGCGGCCGCGGGAACGGCGCCGACGACGGTGCGGGCGGCCGGCGGATTGGTGACGCTCGAAGGCGTCGTCGCCGTCGGCTTCGCGATCGTGCTGGTGGTGCGGGGGCTGCTCGGGCACGACCAGTCCGCGACCAGCGGCTACGGCACGGCGGCCTGGTTCGGCATCCTCGGCGGGGCGGTGCTGGCCGCAGGCATCGGGCTCCTGCTGGGAAAACGCTGGGGTCGCGCCATCGCCGTCATCGCGCAGCTGCTGTTGCTCCCGGTCACCTGGTCGCTGCTCACCGACTCGCATCAGCCGGTCTACGGCACGGTGCTCGGGGTGGTCGCGGTCGCCGCGCTGGTGCTGCTGTTCGCGCCGCCGTCCACCCGCTGGATGGCGCAGGACTACGGCGTCGAACCGGAATAGTTCCCGGTGGCCGTGCGCAGCGCCGCGCGGCAGAGGTGGTCGGCGTGCCGGGTGGTCTCCGGTAGCCGGTAGCGCGGGGTCAGCGCCAGCACCTGTGCGCAGGCGGTGTCGAGGTCGATGCGGTGCCCCACGGAGACGAACACCGGCTTGACGCCGGTTCTGGTGCGCAACGCCCGCCCCACCACCGCTCCGTCGATGGTGATGTCGGTGGCCGCGCCGCGTTCCGGACCCGGTTCGGCGTAATCGCCCCATACCGTCTTCGCCACGCCGATCGTCGGCACGCCGGTGAGCAGTCCGAGGTGGCAGGCGAGGCCGAAGCGGCGCGGATGGGCGAGTCCCTGGCCGTCGCAGACCAGCAGATCCGGTGCGCTGTCGAGCTTTTCGAGCGCGGCGAGGGTGGCCGGGATCTCCCGGAAAGCCAGCAGGCCGGGCACGTACGGGAAATCGGCGACGCCGTGCGCGACCGCGGAGGCGACCGGTCGCAGGGTGTCCGCCGCCAAGACGACGACGGCCGTGGCCACGGCGCCGGTGTCGCCGTAGGCCGAGTCGAGTCCGGCCATCGTGCGGAATCGGGTACCGGGCGGGGTGACCGGAGTGACCAGCGGCCGCAACTCGTCCTGCAGGGCCATGGCCGATTCGGCAGTGGTGGGCCAGGACGCGAGATCGAGCGGCGGGAACCAGGACATCCGCGCTACCGCGCGTCGGCGGCCAGCTTGCCGAGCGCGTCGCCGGCCAGCCGATAGCCCAGCCATTCGTCCTGGGCTACGGCGCCGATTGATTCGTAGAAGTCGATCGAGGGCTTGTTCCAGGTCAGCACCGCCCAGGAGACGCGGCTGTAGCCGTGCTCGACCGCTTCCTGCGCCAGGGCTGTGAGCAGGGCCTTGCCGTAGCCCTTGCCCCTGGTCTCCGGCCGGACGTAGAGGTCCTCCAGGTAGATGCCGTGCACGCCGTCCCAGGTGGAGAAGTTGAGGAACCAGATGGCGCAGCCGAGCAGCCTCGACTCGTCCGCCACCACGTGCGCGAACACCTTCGGTTCCGCGCCGAACAGCGCGGAGCGCAGCTGCTCGGCGGTGACCGTGCACTCGTGCCGTGCCTTCTCGTAATCGGCGAGGTCGTAGATGAGGTCGACCAGGCCCGGCACGTCGGACGGGACGGCGCGGCGCAGGACGGCGGCGCCGAGGTCGACGGCGCCGAGGTCGACGGCGCCGAGGTCGACGGCGGTGGGGTCGGTGGCGGGTCGGGTCACAGTGACGCTCCGTTGTGTACCAGGTTGTGCGTGCGAATCGTGCGCGCGTCGTGTTCGTAGCCGAGCACGGTCAGCGCGCCGGTCGACATGGCGAATCGGCGGCCCTCCCGGACGTCGAATTCGGCCCAGCGGGCGATCAGCGCGCGGGAGAAGTGGCCGTGCCCCACCAGCACGATATCCCGCTCCGGCAGCGCGGGCGCCACGTCGGCCAGCACCCGGTCGGCGCGCTCGCGCACCTGCTGTGCGGTCTCACCGTCCGGGACCGGGCCCGTCCAGATGGTCCATCCGGGCGCGGACTCGCGGATCTGCGGGGTGGTCAGTCCCTCGTAGGCGCCGTAGTCCCATTCGGCGAGGTCGTCGTCGACCACGGCGCCGGTGAGCCCGGCCAGCTCCGCGGTGCGCATCGCCCGTAGTCGGGGGCTGGTGCGCACCAACGGATTCCGCAATTTCAGCGTGGCGAGCAACTCGCCTGCCGTCCTGGCCTGTTCTTCGCCGCGCTCGGTGAGCGGGAGATCGGTGCGGCCGGTGTGCCGCCGCTGTGTTGACCAGCTGGTCTCGCCGTGCCGAAGCAGCACAACGCGGGCATCGTCGAGTGCGGACATGCCTCCATGATGGTCCACCGTTGATCATGGAGCGGCGCGGTGGTCTCCCCGCGACGGTGACGAAGCGGACTACGATCCTGTCGGCCGCTCGATCTCGAGCACTGTCAGCGGCACCGGCCGCGAGACCTCGGCCTGGTAGTTCGCGAGCAACGGATCGCTCGCGGTCACCCATTGCGAGCTCGTTCGTAGTCGGCCCCCGGCCTTCCGCGCCGCGCACCGGCAGGTGGTCGATTGGTGACGTCGGAGCTCAGCGGCGCCAATAGATTCGCCGCGTGCCTCAGCCGAAGGCGTGCAATTCTCCGTCGCGCAGTTCCAGCACGGTGCTCCCGATCACGGTGAGCGAGATCGGGTTTCCGGTATAGCCGGGCCGGTCCACCGGAATCCGACCGGTTTCGGTTCCCGTGGCCGGGTCGAGGACGGCGAGCGCGCCGGTGGTCGGCAGCAGCAGTTTGCCCGCCATCAGCGCGGGCGACCCGAGCGCGCCGCCCGCGGTCCACAGCGGGTCGAAAGTGCTGCCGTTCAAAGCGATCACGCTGTTCCCGGTGAAGACCAGATAGGCCGATCCGATGCGCGTGGTCGTGGCCGTCTGGCTCAGCGGCGCCGAAAGCTGATGCACCACAACGGCGTTGCCGTTCCCGTCATAGACGGCCAAGCGAGGCGGTACCGGCTCGGCGCCGGTCGCGGCGGGGAAGTAGAGCACGATGCGGTTGTCGGAGACCGCGAGCACCCGTGCTTCCGTGGAATCCGATCCGGGACCGGTCAATACGTGCGAGCCGAACTCCTCCGGCACCGTGTTGTCCTTGGGAGCCGGGTTGAGCACCGTCAGCCGCTCGGCCGGGTCGGTGGGGCAGCGTTCCAGCACGGCGAGCCGAGACGGACTGGAACCCGACGACAGCAGCGTGCACCCTTTGCGCGGCTGCGTCCTGACGTTCACCGGGGCGTCGACGAAGCCGTACTCCACGGTGCGCACCAGATCCGAACGCCACATCTCCAGCCGCTGCGGCCCCTGCGCCAACAGGTAGGTGCCGTCGGCCGACAGCCGCACCTCCCGGTCCATGTAGCTGCTGCGCGCGGTGCGGCGGGCGCCGCTGTCGCCGGCCAGCATGGTGGCCTGGCTGCAGCCGCGCTCGTCGCGGTAGACCGCGATCACCATGCCGTACTGGCCCTCGACCCCGCACAGCGGCAAGTCCCGCCGGTACTTCCAGAGCTGATCGCCGGTGCGTGGGTCGCGGCCGGTGACCGTGTCGTCGTCGCCGGTCACCGCGACCCCGCCGGACACCAGCGCCCGCGTGATCGCACGGTCGGGCGCGTGCCACACCTCACGCAGCGCGGTCGGCAGCTGATCGGCCGCGACCGGGGTCGGCACCGTGGAGGACGCGGTCACCGATTCGGTGCCGTGCGCGTCGCCGCGCACCCACACCACGGCTGCCGCGATCACGACGAGAACCGCGATCGCGACTGCGGAGATGATATCGGCGCGCGTCCGCCGCTCGGGTGCGAGCACGAATGCGAGACTAGCCGATCCGGGCGGTCAGGCCGACGCGGCGGCCGCGGGCTCGGCCGCGCTCCCGGCGTCCTCCGCCGCGACGTCTCCTTCGCTCGACCGACGCCGCCTGCGCCTGCGGCGAGCGGGACGGTCGGTCGTGTCGGTCCCCTCGGCGGCGCCGTGGTCGTTCGAGGCCTCTGGGCTCGACTCGTCGGTGGCGGCGCTGTCGGTGGTGTCGCCGGTCGCCTTGCGCCGCCTGCGCCTGCGGCGGGCGGGCTTGTCGGCCGCGTCGGCCTCGGGGGCTTCCTGCTCCGTGTCGATGACCTCGTCGTCCACGGCGGAGTCGGTGTCGGCCGCATCGGTGACGTTCGGTGCGCCGTCGATCGGCTTACCGCCGCGGGTGCGCTTGCGGTTGCGCTTGCGCGGGGCGCGGGCCTGGCGTTCGACCACCACCGCGTCCGGGTCGCGTTCCGGCTTCGGCTTGCGGATCACACCGGTGATGCCCTCGGGAATGCCGAGGTCGGTGTACAGGTGCGGCGAGCGCGAGTAGGTCTCGACCGGCTCGGGGATGCCGAGGCCGAGCGCGCCGTCGATCGCCGACCAGCGGTTGAGCTCGTCCCAGTCGATCAGCGTCACCGCGACGCCGGTGCGCCCGGCGCGGCCGGTGCGCCCGATCCGGTGCACGTAGGTTTTCTCGTCCTCCGGGCACTGGTAGTTGATGACGTGCGTGACGTCATCGATATCGATGCCGCGCGCCGCGACGTCGGTCGCCACCAGCACGTCGATGGTGCCCTTGCGGAACTTGGTCAGCGCCTTCTCCCGGGCGATCTGCCCCAGGTCGCCGTGCACCGCTCCGACCGCGAACCCGCGCTCGGCCAGTTCGTCGGCCACCTTCTGCGCCGTGCGCTTGGTGCGCGTGAAGATCATCGTCGCGCCGCGGCTCTCGGCCTGCAGGATCCGCGCGATCAACTCCCCCTTGTCCAGGGCGTGCGCGCGGTAGACGAACTGCGCGGTGCGGTCGTGCACCGCCGAGTCGTGCGGCTCCTCGGCCCGGATGTGCGTCGGCCGGGTCAGGAAGGTGCGCGCCAGGGTGATGATCGGCCCGGGCATGGTCGCGGAGAACAGCATGGTCTGGCGCTTGTCCGGGACCATGCCGAGAATGCGCTCGATATCCGGGAGGAAGCCCAGGTCGAGCATCTCGTCGGCCTCGTCGAGCACCAGCACGCCGATCTTGCCGAGGATCAGGTGCTGCTGGTCGGCGAGGTCCAGTAGTCGGCCCGGCGTGCCGACCACCACGTCGACGCCCGCGCGCAGCGCCGCGATCTGCGCCTCGTAGGGGCGGCCGCCGTAGATCGACGCCACGCGCAGCGGCCCCTGATGGTTGGTCAGGTACTTGCTCGCGTTCTCCAGGTCCTGGGTGACCTGGATGCACAGCTCGCGCGTCGGCACGATGACCAGCGCGCGCGGCGTGCCGTCCAGCGGCGTCGTGCCGGATTCCGCGGTGGCGATCCGGTGCAGCAGCGGCACGCCGAATCCGAAGGTTTTACCCATGCCGGTGCGGGCCTGACCGATGAGATCTTCTCCCGCGAGCGCCAGCGGGAGGGTCAGTTCTTGAATGGCGAAAGTACGTTCGATTCCGATCTCGCCGAGTGCGCGGACGATTTCCGCGCGCACGCCCAATTCGGCGAAAGTCGGGGCGGTATGCGTTGCGTCCAGTTCGGCCGTCAACAGGGTCTCCGCCAGACCTGGTTCCTGATCGACTGTGATCTTGCTCAGGGTTCGTGCCTTCCTCGTAATCACGTCCCGCGCGCACGAGGTGGGGCGGACCGGGCGGTCCACGACGACCACGACTCCGCAGGCGATACTTCACCCGGCCACGCTCCGGATGCCGGGCGCCTGCCACAAAAGCGGCGGCTACCTCGCAAAACATCGGCGCGGCGCACTGGTGACGCGGATTGGTGCGCGCACATTTTCCTGTCCAACGAAAACTTCGCACTCGAAACCGGTCGGCAGTCGCAGCGGCGTCCCCGCGGTGTGCGTGAGCGCGACGTCCGGCGACTCTGTCGAGCGAAACTTTCCGTTGTCCGCCGCGATTGTAGCGTGATATTGTGCCGCGTTCGAATTGCCACCACGGCGCGCTATCGAAAATGCTGCGGACCCGCAGCGCGCTTTCGCCGTGCGGGGCGCCCACGTACGCTGCGCCACATGGGAATTCATCCGGCGCGGCAAATCTGGGCGACGCTAGAACCGCTACACGATGTCGTCTATTTCGGCACCGGCGTCAAGGAGGCGGGCGTCGGGATCGGATTGCGCGGCTACTGGCAGACCTACTTCGCTTTCCGCGCCGCGCCGCTGGGCGCGGTGACGCCCGCTACCGTGCAGGCGGCTTTCGCCGGATTCCACCCCGGCATGGTCCGTCGCGCGCTGCCGGAGGCGTGGGAGCGGGCGACGCCGCAACGCTGCCTGGCCGCTCGGCTCGAGCTGGCCACCGGTCTGCTGCGCGGCGTCGGCGCGGGTGACGCGGTGTCGGCTCGCGCGGTCGAGCTGCTGGCGCCGGTGCAGCGTGCCGCCGATCCGACGGGGCGGGCGCTGTTCGCCGCGAACGCGGCCTTGCCGCTGCCCGCCGACCCGGTGGCCGCGCTGTGGCAGCTGGCCACCTCCCTGCGTGAGCATCGCGGCGACGGCCATGTCGCGGCCCTGGTCACGCACGGTCTCAGCGGACGCCACGCGCTGGTCGTGCAGGTGGCAGCGGGCAAGGCGCCCGAATCGGTGATGCGGCCCGCGCGCGGGGTGTCGGAGGCGGAATGGGCGGACGCTTTCGACGAGCTGCGGGCCCGTGGGCTGGTCGCGGGGGAGCCGGTCACTCCGACTCTCACCGGCAGCGGCGCGGAACTGCTGGCCGCGGTAGAGGCCGAGACCGACGAAGCGGCGTGGACCGGTGCGCTCGCGGTGTTGTCGGCCGACGCGATCACCGAGCTGGCCACCTCGCTCGCGCCGCTGGTGCGCAGCGTGCAGGAGTCGGTGGTTCCGCCGCTCAACCCCGTCGGCATGGGGCCGCGGTAGCGCGGCGGGCAGTTGCCTGTTACCGGCGGTACCGATATGTGAGACTCTCTTCGCTGTGAGCCTTGCCGACACTGTCACCATCGCCGCGCGCAACGCCTGGGCGCTGACCTTCGGCTCCGGCATCGAGGCGCCGGTCCCGACCCCCGCGACGATCCTGTGGGACCAGCCGCACCGGCAACTGCGGCGGTTCGAGCGCGCGGAGGGGGATGCGGCGGAAGCGGATTCGCCCGTCCTGCTGGTCCCGCCGCTCGCCGCGCCCGCCACCTGTTTCGATCTGCGGCCCGACCAGAGCCTGGCGCGCTTCCTGCTGGAGATCGGCCGCAGCCCCTACGTCGTCGACTACGGCGAGATCACCTTCGCCGACCGGCGCATGGGCTTCGAGGACTGGATCGACGACATCCTGCCCGAGGCGGTGCTGCGCACCAGCGCCGACCGCGACGGGCGCGCGGTGGATCTGGTGGGCTGGTCGCTCGGCGGCACGCTGGCATTGCTGACCGCCGCGGCGCACGCCGAACTGCCCATCCGGTCCGTCACGGCCGTCGGCTCGCCGCTGGACTACGACCGGATGACCGGCGTGCCGCAGCTGCGCGCGGTCGCGAAACTCACCGGTGGCCGCGGCACCTCGACCGTCATCCGCGCGGCCGGTGGCGTTCCTGCGACACTGACTCGAATCGGCTACAAGGTCACCGCCTGGGATCGTGAGCTGACCCGGCCATGGTTCGTCGCGAGCAATATCGCGCGCACCGAGGCGCTGGCGAAGATGGAGTCGATCGATCGGTTCATGGCCGAGATGCCCGGATATCCGGGTCGTTTCTACGGTCAGCTGTGGGGCCGGTTCATCCTGAACAACGACATCGGTCGCGGTGTCGTGCGGCTCGGCGAGCGCCGGATCGAGCTGGCGAACGTGACCGCGCCGGTGCTGCTCGTCGGTGGGCCGTCCGACGTGATCACCCCGGCTCGCGCCGTCGAGGGGGGTGTGCGCCTGCTCACGGGAGCGGCCATGGTCCGTTACGAGACCGCGCCCGGCAGCCACCTCGGCATCCTGGCCGCGCCGACCGCACGTGACACGACATGGAGTTACCTCGAGAAGTTCCTTGCCGAGACCTCCTGAGTCGCGGTGAGTATTACGCTGGGGCGCATGGGAGCACAGTCACCTGCCGCGTTAGGTGTTTCGTCGACCGACCCAGCAAGCCTTTCCATCCCCGCGAGCCATCCCGGCGTGACCGACCTGTTCGCGGTGCTCGCCTACGGCGAGATATCCGCGTTCTACCGGCTGACCGAGGAGGCCAAGCTGTCGCCGTCGCTGCGGGGCAAGGTGGCGGTCGCGAAGATGGCCGCGGCCGAGATGGAGCATTTCAAGACGCTGGAGTCCGCGCTGGCCGCGCGCGGCGCAGGCGTCTTCGACGCGATGGCGCCGTTCGTGCGCGCGCTGGACGACTACCACGCGTCCACCGACCCGTCGACGTGGCTCGAGTCGATGGTGAAGTTCTACGTCGGTGACGGCATCGCCGCGGACTTCTACACCGAGATCGCGGGCGCGCTGACCCCCGACGTCGCCGCGGTGGTCCGCGATGTGCTCGCCGAGACCAGGCATTCCGAGTTCGTCGTCGAGGAGGTGCGGCGGGCGGTCACCGAGAGCCGCTCCGAGCGCGACCGGCTCACGCTGTGGGGCAGGCGGCTGCTCGGTGAGGCGATCACCCAGGCGCAGTTCGTCATGGCGCAGCGCGACGAGCTGACGGATCTGGTGCTCACCGCCACCGGCGATCTCAACGGCATCGCCGCGTTGTTCGAGCGGATGCAGGACAGCCACGCCGAACGCATGGCGGTTCTCGGCATCTGAGCTATTCGTTCGCCGCGCGGTTGGGCACCAGCCGCAAACCGGGCGCGTGGATGCTCGCCCGGTCGATCAGCCAGACCACGACGCTCTGGTCCTTGCGGTCGGCTTCCAACATCTCGAACGGGACCTCGACCATGCCGTGTACGGGATGGTCGAGGTGCAGCGTGCCGGAGCCGGGCGCGCCGACGCGATGCGGCTTCCAGCGGCCGGCGAAATCGGGGAGTCCGCGCAGCGCCTCGATCGTCTCGAGCAGCGCCGCATCGCCGGGCCAATGGAGTTTGGCGCGGCAGAGGGCGGCGGTGAAGGTGTCGGCGGCTTCCTCCCAGTTGCGCAGGACGCGCCGCGCGGCGGGATGCACGAAGGTGTACCAGGCGAGATTGGGCTGATCCGGTCCGTCCAGCAGGCCCAGCGGGGCGACGAAATCGGCCCACGCCTGGTTCCAGCCCAGCACGTTCAGTCTGCGGCCGACCACGAAGGCCGGTGTCGGCTGCAACGCGTGCAGGATCGTCTCGATCGTCGGAGCCACCTGCTCCGCGGCGGATTCGCTCCCGGGGCAACGCGTTTCGTTGCCGGAGGTCATCGCGAGCATGCCGAAGTACTGGCGGTCGTCGCCGCGCAGCAGCAGCGCGTCGGCCAACGCGTCGATCACCGCGAGCGACGGATTGGTGTCGCGGCCCTGCTCCAGCCGGGCCAGGTAGTCCGCGCTGACGCCCGCGCGCACCGCGACCTCCTCGCGACGTAGCCCGGGTGTCCGGCGCCGGCCGCCCTCGGGCAAGCCGACATCCGACGGCCGCAGTTCGGCGCGCCGGGCGATGAGGAACTCCGCGAATCCGTTGCTTGCCATAGATCCCATCGTGCCCGGTCCGAGGACGGTTATCCGCGCCCTGTCAGGTCCAGGATAACGGCGGTCTGGCTACCGGACCGCGGTCCGGTCATTGTCGGAAGCATGACATCTACCTCGGAATCCACCACGCTGAAAACCGGTTCGTGGGCACTCGACGCCGCGCACTCCTCGGTCGCCTTCACCATTCGCCATCTCGGCATCTCCAAGGTCCGTGGCGGATTCAACCGGTTCGAGACCGAATTCGTGGTCGACGAATCGGGCGCGGCCACCGTCGGCGCGACGATCTACCTCGACTCCTTCGACACCGGAAACGCCGACCGGGACGCGCACATCCGCACCGCCGATTTCCTCGACGTCGCCAATCGCCCCACGCTGACCTTCCGCGCCGACCATCCCGTGGTCGTCGCCGAGACCTTCGAGGTCGAGGGGCAGGCCACGCTCGGCGCGATCACCAAGCCGGTCACGCTGGAGGTCGAGTGGGGCGGTGTGCAGGACTTCGGTCCCACCGGCGACCGGCACGCGGGTTTCTCCGCCACCGGCACCATCAAGCGCACCGACTTCGGCGTCGGTGGAGCTCTGCCCGGCATGCTGAGCGACACGGTCAAGATCGAACTGGAGATCCAGCTCGTCGAGCCCAAGTGAGCGCCCCCGGCGGCCCGCACTAGCCTTGGAACCGACAGCACAGGACTCTCAGGTTCGGAGGTTGGCCGTGGAGGTCAAGATCGGTATTTCGGATAGCCCGCGCGAGCTGGTGATCAGCAGCGCGCAGACCCAGGAAGAGGTCGAGGCGCTGGTGTCCGGTGCGCTCGGCGGCGACGATGGCGTCCTGACGCTCACCGACGAGAAGGGCCGCAAGTTCCTGATCCAGGCTTCGAAGGTCGCCTACGTCGAGATCGGCTCGACCACCGGCGGCCGCGTCGGTTTCGCCGCCGTCTGACTCCCGGCTTCCCGCCGAAACGCAGCGAGCCCCTGCCCCCGATCGGTCGGGGGCAGGGGCTCGCTCGTCGTCGTGACCGCGCTCAGTCGATCGGGTGCAGCGGCACGTGCTTCAGGCCGCCCCAGGCGAGCGAGACGGTGGTGTCGACCGCCTCCTCCTTCGGGATCGGCCGATCGGCCTCCAGCCAGTACCGTGCGGTGAACTGGCTCGCGCCGACCAGGCCAACGGCCAGGATGCGGGCCCGGTAGGGATCGAGGCCCGAGTCGTGCGCGACGAGGTCGAAGACCGCGTCCACACAGGCCTCGGTGGCCTGCTCGACGCGGCGCTGCACCTGCGGCTCGCTGGTCAGGTCGGACTCGAAGACCAGGCGGAAGCCTTGCATCTCGTTGTCCACGAAATCGAAGTACGCCTGCACCGCCGCGCGCACGCGCTGCTTGTTGTCGGTGGTGGAGCGCAGCGCCTGGCGCACGCTGGACACCAGCATGTCGACGTAGTTCTGCAGCACCGCGAGATACAGCTCGAGCTTGCTGGTGAAGTGCTGATACAGCACCGGCTTGCTCACTCCGGCGCACTGCGAGATCTCGTCCATGCCGGCGGCGTGATAACCGCGCTGCACGAAGACTTCGCTTGCCGCCGCGAGTAGCTGTAGACGTCGCTCGTCGCGCGGAAGCCGGGTACCGCGTTTGGCGGGCTCGGACGACGATCTACGGGACGTCATCCGGTCCACGAGGTCAGTCATTTCGGCTCTCCCAGTCGATTCCCCGGCAAAGGGGTGTGCACCGGGTTATCTCAAGAACGATACCCGGTTGTCGCCCGCCCGCGGATCGGGGCCGGGCAACTGGTGCCACCCGGAGACACATTGTCGCACCGACGGGCCCGCTGGTATGCCCGCAGGTGGGGATTCGCCGCTGTGAGACGCTGGTGAACGTGACCGACCGACCGGAAAGACCCCCCGGCGGGCGGCGTGGTGCGCGTCGCCCGGCTGGCTCCGGCGCGCCCGGTTCCGTAGGGTCGGACGGCGTGGCGAGAACCTGGCCAGTGGCGCGATCCGGTGAGGCGGCTCGGACCGGCGCAGCCAAGCGGTCCGGGGCGGGCGGCGGGTCGCCCGGCCGGGAGACAAGTAAACGCGTGCGCGGCAAACCGCCTGAACCTCCTGCGCCCCAGCCGGATTCAGCCTTGGCGCAGCTCGAATACGATGGCGCCGAGGTCTACGATCCGCTCGGTCTGTACTCGCACAAGGCCGAGCGATCCCACCAACCGCTGCGCGCCCGCTGGGATCCCACCGCTCCCGACGAGGGCAGGACGAGGTCGCGTCCCGAGCGGGATGCCAAGAAGCAGAGCGCACTGGGCAGATTCGTCTCGACCTACGGCTGGCGGGCGTACGCGTTGCCGGTTCTGGTCGTGATCACCGTTCTGGTGGTGGTCGACGCGATCCGCGCCACCGACGACATCAACGCCGCGGGCTCGGATCCTGGGCTCGGTCGACTCAGTCCGGCCACCGCGACCGCGGGCATCATCGGCGCTCCGCCGGGTGACGGGCAGTTTCCCACCGACCTGCCGACCGGGGCTCTTCCGGAAGGCGGCGCCTTCGCCGAGTCGGGTGCGGGCGTCTGGCATGTAGTGCCCGGCACGACCGCCCAGATCGGCACCGGCACCGCGACCGCCTTCCGCTACACCGTGGAAATCGAGAACGGCGTGGACACTTCCGGCCTGGGCGGGGACGAGGCCGTCGCCAAGATGATCGATTCCACGCTGGCCAACCCGAAGAGCTGGACGCACGACCCCAAGTTCGCGTTCCGCCGGGTCGACCAGGGCGAGGTGGACTTCCGCGTCTCGCTCACCTCACGGGGATCCAGCCGCAAGGAATGCGGTTTCGACATCCCGATCGATACCTCCTGCTACAACGCCGACGATCGCCGCGTCGTGCTGTCGGAGGTCAGGTGGGTGCGCGGCGCGCTCGCGTTCGAAGGCGATATCGGGTCCTATCGGCAGTACCAGATCAACCACGAGGTCGGTCACGCCATCGGCTACCACCAGCATCAAGCGTGCGACACCGACGGCGGGCTGGCGCCGGTGATGATGCAGCAGACCTTCGGCACCCGCAACGACGACATCGCCGCCCTCGATCCGCACGGCGTGGTGCCGATGGACGGCAAGCGCTGCCGGTTCAACCCCTGGCCCTACCCCCGGGGATAGTGATTGCGCCGGACGGGGTGGTTGTCGCGGTGCGGCGGGTATACGGAACGATGGGCGGGAAGAACGGCCCGGTCGTCGGTGTTGCACAGTTGAACCAACCCGCCGAGGGCGTCATACCGCCGCAGCGATCGGCCAAGCGATTCGAGGAGTCCTGGACGTGTCATCACCCAAGTCCCTGCCGCCACTTGTCGAGCCGGCCGCGGAGCTGACCAGGGATGAGGTAGCCCGCTACAGCCGACACCTGATCATCCCCGATCTCGGCGTGGACGGGCAGAAACGTCTGAAGAACGCCAAAGTGCTGGTGATCGGCGCGGGTGGCCTCGGATCGCCCGCCCTGTTGTACTTGGCCGCCGCGGGCGTGGGCACGCTCGGCATCGTCGAGTTCGACGAGGTCGACGCCTCGAACCTGCAGCGTCAGGTCATCCACGGCGAATCCGACATCGGCCGCCCGAAGGCCGACAGCGCGCGCGACTCGATCCTGGAGATCAACTCCGGCATCGATGTGCGGTTGCACAAGATCCGGCTGGAACCGGAGAACGCGGTGGAACTGTTCCGCGAGTACGACCTGATCGTCGACGGCACCGACAACTTCGCCACCCGATACCTGGTCAACGACGCCGCGGTGCTGGCGGGCAAGCCGTACGTGTGGGGCTCGATCTACCGTTTCGAGGGCCAGGTCTCGGTGTTCTGGGAGGACGCCCCGGACGGACGCGGCATCAACTACCGCGACCTGTACCCGGAGGCCCCGCCGCCCGGCATGGTTCCGTCCTGCGCCGAGGGCGGCGTGCTCGGCGTGCTGTGCGCGTCCATCGGTTCGGTGATGGTCACCGAGGCGATCAAGCTGATCACCGGCATCGGTGAGCCGCTGCTCGGCCGTCTGATGGTGTACGACGCACTGGACATGAACTACCGGACCATCAAGCTGCGCCGCGACCCGGAGCGTCAGCCGATCACCGAGCTGATCGACTACGAGGCGTTCTGCGGCGTGGTGTCGGAGGAGGGCCAGGCGGCCGCGGCCGGGTCCACCATCACCGCGCGCGAGCTCGAGGAGCTGCTGGCGTCGGGCAAGGACATCGAGCTGATCGACGTGCGCGAGCCGGTCGAGTGGGACATCGTGCACATCGAGGGCGCGAAGCTCATTCCCAAGGACCGCATCCTGTCCGGTGAGGCGCTGTCCGAACTGCCCCAGAACCGTCCGATCGTGCTGCACTGCAAGACCGGAGTGCGCTCCGCCGAGGCCCTGGCCGCGCTCAAGCGCGCGGGCTTCTCCGACGCCACCCATCTGCAAGGCGGCGTGATCGCCTGGGCCAACCAGGTGGACAAGTCGCTGCCGGTGTACTGAGTCACGGCGCGCCGGAGGCGCGCCGAAATCGACGCAGCGTAGCGTACGGCCGTGACTTCTGTGGAACCTCCCGAGCATGTGCGTGCCACGTTCGGTCTGCGCGAAGTGACCCCGGTTTCGCTCGGCGACTGGGAAGGCGGCTGGCGCTTGGGCGACGTGGTGCTCAGTCCGGTCACCGATCACGCGCGTGCGGCGTGGTCGGCGAAGGTCCGTGAGGCGTTGAAGGTTGACGGCCTGCGGCTGGCCCGTCCGGTGCGGGCGACCGACGGTCGCTATGTGGTGTCCGGCTGGCGCGCGGACACCTACCTGGAGGGCATCCCGGAACCACGGCACGACGAGGTGGTCTCGGTGTCCCTGCGCCTACACAAGGCGACGGAGAAGCTGGAGCGTCCGCGCTTCCTCGCTCAGCCGCCGGTGGTGCCGTGGGTGGACATCGACGTGTTCGTCGCGGCCGATCGCGCCGCCTGGGAGCCGGTGCCGCTGCGCAGTCTGCGCGCGGGCGGCGCGTCGCTGTCGACCTCCCCGGACGGGCGGCGCAGCATCGAACTGATCGGCCAACTGGCCACCCTCCGCAAGCCGGTGCAGTCGCCTCCGCAGCTGGTGCACGGCGACTTGTTCGGCACCGTGTTGTTCGCGGGCGCGCAGACCCCCGGGCTCACCGACCTCACCCCGTACTGGCGGCCGGTGCCCTGGGCAGCGGCGGTGGTCGTGGTGGACGCACTCTCCTGGGGCGGCGCGGACGACGGCTTACTCGATCGTTGGTCTGACTTGCCGGAGTGGCCGCAGATGTTGTTGCGCGCGGTCATGTTCCGGCTCGCGGTGCATGCGCTGCATCCGCGCTCGACCCCCCAGGCGTTCCCCGGTTTGGCGCGCACGGCGGATATGGTGCGTCTGACCCTCTGAGGCTTTCCCAGGCAACGTAGTCCACCCCACAGCGCACGACTCGTGCGATTCGTCGGGGCAGCTCACCCAGGGTTCGGACGGACGTGTCGGCAATTTCCAATGTCGGGAATGCCCGATACTTGCGGTAACGCACGTGCGCCGCATGTGCCAGGAGACTCTCGCCGAGAGAGGTTACGGATGCTGTTTGTTGTCCCGCGGGGACGGGCCGTGGAGATCGCGCGGAGTGGAGGGCGTGCATGACGACCCTTGCCGACATAGACCTCCCCGACCTTCCGCATCCCGACTACGCCAGTGGCGGTCTCAACGCGGTGGTCGACGTGGCGAATGTGTACATGCAGAACGCGGTCATGCTGTTCGCGTCCGGCTGGGATGGCGGGCAGCCGGACATGATCGCTTGGCTGGGGGACAAGAAGCTGCTGAGCGCGGACGGCAAAAAGCTCACCAAGGATGGCGCCCAGACGCTCGAGTCCGGATCGTCGGTGCTGGTCGACAATTACGACAAGCAGCGCGGTGCGTTCCTGGACAAAACGTCACAACTGCAAGCTCAGAACGACGGCGTGAACGAACGGGCCATCGCGAGCTTCGACACCTCGAACAAGGCGTTCCAGGACGTCAAAGAGATCGTGAACGGGCTCAAATCCGAACTCAGCCGCGAACCCGGGGAGCACCAGTTGACCCGGCTGCCCGATGGCAACTTGCACCTGACCCCCGCCGAGGAGAACCGGCTGCTACAGCTGATCCTGGAGGGCGTGGACCGTGTGCACGACACGATCGAAGACGCGGACGACGGCATGCGACGGGACGCGGGCAACATCTACAAGATGATTCCGGACCTCCCGCGCAACCCCTACGGAAATGCGCCGGACGCGGGGAACCGGGCTGCGTGGGCGCTGCCCGCGAGCGATGCCACCTGGACCAACGGCACCGGGACCACGGACGATATCGTCGCGAAGGCTCGGGAGCAACTAAAACTCGGGGTATCCGAACGTAATGGCGACAACTCCCCGGTGTACTACGACAAGGATGGCGTGGCCCACAAGGTTCCGTACAACATCGGTGACGCGTGGTGCGCTGCCTTCTCCACCTGGGTATGGGATAAGGCGGGTTACAACGTCCATTGGACCAATCCGAACTACGTGCCCGCCGTCTGGAACGACGCCAAACACATGGGCTTGGCGGCGAATATCTCGAGCGCGCAAAAGGGGGACATGATCATCTTCGACTGGGAGGGCGACGGAACCCCCGACCATGTCGGAATCGTGGAGTCCGTGGATCCCAGGACCGGCCGGATCACCACCATCGAGGGCAATTCCAGTGATCAATTGAAATCCAACAGCTATTCCATGAACGCGGGATCGCTCGTCGGCGTGGTCAAGCCGCCGTCCAACCAGGCAAGAGCGTCCTGACGGTACCCGGCGCACCGCGCACGGGCCATTGCGACAGCTTCGTGCGCGGCGCGCCGATCAATGTGCGGCAGGATCAGCTCGAGAGGTCGTTGACCGAGGCGGACTCATTGCCGGACAGCTTGATTCCCAAATTGGCGGCGGTGCGATCCACCTCGTCGTCGGCGTGCTGGAATTCGATGGCCGAGCCCGCCGACAGCACTTCGACGTTGAGGCACAGCGACTGGAGTTCCTTGAGCAGGACCTTGAACGATTCCGGAATGCCCGGCTCCGGGATGTTCTCGCCCT
>NZ_JBFAXY010000052.1:0-30118 GCF_040681035.1 Nocardia sp. NPDC051911 | reverse complement strand
GATCGTCCCACAGACATCAACAGCACCCCGCGCCTTTGATCCAGGCGGCAGTGCACGTCGCGCGGCGCGCGGCACCTGGTGCCGCGCGCCGCGTCGCTCAACGCCTGAACAGCCGTGTTCCGTTCCGGGCGTAGGCGTGGGGGAGTCAGTCCGGTATGTGTGATTCGTGGGTGAACGGTTTGGTGCCGTGCACCGCGGGCTCGCCTTGCGGGTTGGTCTGCGCGCCATGGTTCACGCGTTCGTCGGAATCGAGCCATTCGCTGACCGGATTGTCGATGTAGCGCCATTCCGTGCCCGAGGGCCACGGCCCCTGCCCTTCGTTCCATGGGCCGCGGGCGCTCGCGGAGCCGTTGGACATGTTGAAGGCCACGTTCTGGAATCGATCGTCGCCGGGCAGTGCTCCGGGCGGAAAGTTGACCGGCAATTCGTTCAGCGCCGCGGTGAACTGCTGGAAGTGTGCGATCTCGCGGGTCATCAGGAACGAAAGCGTGTCCTGCACACCGGGATCGTCGGTGAACTGCTTGAGATATTCGTACACGATCTTGGCGCGCGACTCCGCCGCGAGGTTGCTGCGCAGATCGACCGAGGGCTCACCGTTGGCGTCGACGTACGACCCCGACCAGGGCACGCCCGCGGAGTCCTTGACGACGGGTCCGCCGCCGCTGAGCGCGAAGTACAGTGGGTTCACCGCGACCTGATGGATCACCTGGTCACGTCCGCCGGGCGTCGCCACCATCGGCATCCAGTCGCACCGCTCGTTGGCTTGCTTCAAATCGTCGTTGAGCCCGTCGAGCAACATGGTGATCATCGCGCCGACGATTTCGAGATGGCTGAGTTCCTCCGTGGCGATGTCCATGAACAGGTCATAGGTTTTCGGGTGCTTGCCACGCAGCATGAACGCTTGGTTGAAATATTGCATGGCGGCCTTCAATTCGCCGTTGGCGCCGCCGAACTGCTCTTGCAGCAGGGTCGCGAAACGCGGATCGGGACGGTCGACGCGAACTTCGAACTGGAGATCCTTGTTATGGGTGAACATCGCTCTCCTTACCAATATGGTCGGCTGACGAGATGGCTTCTACTGCCTAACCCAGCGCACGACGAGCAAGAGACGCGTTGCTTGTTCGGTGGCGACGATACGGGTTCGAATTGCCGGTCGTTCGCAGCGACACGAGGCGCGACCATGCCCTACCCAACGCCGGGGACCTCCAGCCAGGCCGCGCTGTCGGCGGGCAGGACGCTGTTCTGCAAAGGCTCGCTGGACAACAACACCCGCTCGTGCCTGGGCAGCGTGGTCGGCGCGTTCGAAACGTTCACGATGCACACCAGGCCGGGAGAGCGTCGGAGAAGCAGCACACCCGGCGCACTGGGCAGCCAGGCCCAAGAGCCCTCTCCGAGGGCCGGATGGTCCCGGCGCAGACGCAGCGCCCGGTGATAGAGGTCGAGCATCGAGTCCGGTTCCCGCTTCTGCAATTCGGCGGTCAGCGACACCCAGCGCTGTGGCTGCGGCAGCCAGGGAAGGGTGTCGACGGGGCCGAATCCGAATGGCGGCCGGAATCCGCTCCACGGCAGTGGCACACGGCACCCGTCGCGGCCGCGGGCGGTGTGGCCGGAGCGCTCCCAAGTCGGATCCTGCAGCACCTCTGGCGGGAGATCTTCGACCTCCTCCAAGCCGAGTTCCTCGCCCTGATAGAGGTAGGCGCTGCCGGGGAGCGCGAGCATCAGCAGCAGCGCCGCCCTGGCGCGGCGACGACCCAGCCCGACATCGACGGGACCGTGCGGTTCGTGCTGTGAACCGCCGCCGCGGGTGGAGGCCCGCCCGTAGCGGGTCACATGCCTGGTGATGTCATGGTTGGACAATACCCACGTGGGTGGCGCGCCCACCGCGTCCAACGCCTCGGTCGTGCAGTCGACCACGGCACGCAGCGCGTCGGCATGCCAGGAACACCGCAGAAAATCGAAGTTGAATGCCGTGTGCAGTTCGTCCGGACGCACGTAGCAGGCGAGGCGCTCGGGTTTGGCCACCCACGCTTCGGCGACGAAGACCCGATCCGGCCCATAGGAATCCGCGATCTTGCGCCAGCCGCGATAGATCTCGTGTACCTCCTGCCGGTCCCAGTGCGGATGGTCGGTCCGATCCGGCGGCTCCATCATGTCCTCGTGATCGGTTTCGATATCCGGTAGATCGGGGTGTTTGACCAAACCGTGCGCCACGTCGATGCGGAAGCCGTCCACGCCCCGATCCAGCCAGAAACGCAGGATCGACTCGAACTCGGCACGGACGTCCGGGTGCTCCCAGTCCAGGTCCGGCTGGTGGGCGTCGAACAGGTGCAGATACCACTGCCCGTCCGCCACTCGGGTCCACGCAGGGCCACCGAACACACTCCGCCAATTGTTCGGCGGACCGCCGGAGGACGCGCCGTGCCGGAAGAGGTAACGGGCTCGCTCCGGCGAGTCCGGCCCGGCCGCCAGTGCCTGCTGAAACCAAGGATGCTGATCCGAGGTGTGGTTGGGGACCAGATCCACGATGATGCGCATATCCTGCGCGTGCACCTCGGCGATCAGCTCTTCGGCCTCCGCGAGCGTGCCGAACCGGTAGTCGATGTCGCGGTAGTCGGAGACGTCATATCCTCCGTCCGCCATCGGCGACGGATACCAGGGCGTGACCCATATCGCGTCCACTCCGAGGTCGCGCAAATAGGTCAGTCGAGACCGGATACCGGCGATGTCGCCGAGGCCGTCGCCGTTGCCGTCGCCGAAACTGCGGATGTAGATCTGATAGATCACGGCATCGCGCCACCAGGGAGCAGTCATCGTGGCGCCCTCCTCTCGGCTCGTTCCAGGGCGGTTACCCGCAATCGGAATCCTCGTAACGTCGCGTCGGCGCTACGAGGTCGAGGAGGAATCGTCACGCGCGGGGTGGCGGCGGGAGGCGGTGTGGTCCGTGCCCGCGCGGGTAGTCGCTGGACATGGCTACCACAGCTCCACTACCGGAAGAACGAGCAGGCACGCCGCGGCGAGCCGTGGTGACCGGGGGAGACTCCGGAATCGGTGCTTCGATCGCCGTCGCGCTCGCGGCGGGCGGGACCGATGTCGGGCTGACGTTCCACAGCGACCAGCGCGGCGCGGAGGGCACCGCGACGCAGGTGCGCGAACAGGGCAGGACCGCCGTCGTGCGCCGTCTCGACTTGGCGGCCCCGTCGTCCGCCGGGTCGGTGATCGACGAACTCGCCGACGAACTCGGTGGCCTCGATGTGCTGGTGAACTGCGCGGGTACCGGGTCAGCGCGGAAGGCGATGGACATGGACTTCGACACCTGGCGGCACGTGCTGTCGGTCGACCTCGACGGCGCGTTCGTCTGTTCCCAGCGCGCGGCCGGACATATGATCGCCGCGGGCAACGGGGGCAGGATCATCAACATCACCAGCGTGCACGAACACGTTCCCCGGGTGGGCGCCGCACCGTACTGCGCGGCCAAAGCGGGGCTCGGCGCACTGACGAAAGTGTTGGCGCTGGAACTCGCCGAATACGACATCACCGTCAATTCGGTCGCGCCGGGGGAGATTTCGACACCGATGACCGGCCAGGAAGACGTCGATCCCCGAGCGCAGTCGCGTCCCGGCGTGCCGCTGGGCCGAACGGGGCACGCGAAGGAGGTCGCTGCCGTCGTGGCGTTTCTGGCCGCACCGGAGGCGAGCTATGTCACCGGCGCGTCCTACGTGGTAGACGGCGGCATGCTTCTGATGGGCCCGCAGGCCAGCACCTTGTTGACCGACGAGAAATGGCGCACGCCGTGACCACGGATTCGGTTACTTCGCGTCGTCGCGGGGCAATGCGCTGAGTTCGAGCAGACTGTCGACCAGGGTGCGGGCGTCCGTCTATCGCTCCGCTACCGGAGTCATGCAGCTGGCCGGGGGGTCGACGAACAAGCAGAGGGCCGGACCGCGGGTAGGACGGTAGCCGTCGGGCACTCCGCCCGCGTCGATGACCTGCGTGTAGGCGCCGACGGCGTCGGTGGGGCGGCGGGTGAGGGAGGGGTCGGTACGCACGTCCACGGTGTAGAGGCCGAAACGGGGCGTGTAGCTTCCCCATTCGTAGTTGTCGGTGAGGCTCCAATAGTTGTAGCCCATGATGTTCATGCCGTCGGCCTTGGCGCGCTGGATCCAATAGACGGTGTCGCGAAGGTGATCGCCGCGAACATAGCCATCGGCGCGTGGACGGCCGTCTTCGGTCGGCATCCCGTTCTCGACGACGTAGAGCGGTTTACCGGGCAGCCGGCGCGAATAGTATTGCAGCGCATAGTAGATGCCTTCGGTGCGCAACGGCAGCTCCCAGATGTGCGGTCCGGGCAGCGTGGGCATCGCCGAACCGCTGGCCCGCAGGATGGACTCGATCAGCGACTGCGCCGGGTCGAAGGCGAAGTAGTAGTCGACACCCACGTAGTCGAGCCGATCGGCGATGCGGTCCATCAGCGGGCCGTTCACCTGCGCCTCCGAACCGGCGACGTAACCCATGTTGCTGGTCACCTGTGCGCCCGGCTGCTTCTGGTGGATGTAGTCGTAGCTGGCATTGTGTGCCTGCGCGACCCGCTCGAGCATTTCGCCGGCATCCGCGGCGCCGTGGCGGACCTCGTGCATGATGTAGGCGACGGGCTCGTTCACGGTGACCCACAACGGGTTGCGCGCCGCGTAGCGGTCCACGACGTTGCGCATGTTGGCCAGCCAATCCTCGACCATGCGGGGATTGCGCCAGCCCCCTCGGTCGGCGGCCCAGCCGGGGTACACCCAGTGGTCGAGCGTGATCATCGGTCGCATACCGGCCCGCTCGACACTCGATATCACCGCGTCGTAGAAGCGGAACGCGCCCTCGTCCCACACGCCCGGCGCGGGTTGCACTCGGGCCCACTCGATCCCGATCCGGAACACCCGCACGCCCAGGTCCGCCGCGAGCTGGATGTCGGAGGCATAGCGGCCGTAGAAGTCGACGGAATCGCCGAGGGCGTCGTAGCCAGGCGTCGCGCCGACGTATCGGGTCCAATTGCTGTCCGGCGCATGACCTTCGGACTGAAAGCCGGAGGTCGATACGCCCCAGAGGAAGTCTCCGCCCAGCGCCGGTAGGCCGGCGACCGGCTGTATCGGCGGGATGGCCGCGGATTGCGTGGCGAGAAGCAGGGTGGATGCCGCGGCGGCGAGCGCGGCCAGGACGTACCGACGGAACCGAGATCGCATCGACCCAGAGTAACTGGGTGCTGTCCACTGATTGCCGGAATCCGCTTATCGCAGCGATTCGAAGACGTGGACACTTGTTGCGATCGGTTTGCGGGTGGGCCACGCGGACCGCGACGCGTGGCACCCGCAGGTGCTATTGCATGGCGAAGCGCAACAGCGCCTGCATGTCGCCCTGCTTGATCTTGCCTTGGCGATTGAGGACTTCCAGCTGCCACACAGCGCCGTTGCGGAAGGCGCGAGCGACCGCGTTGGCGTTGTCGGTGCCGAGCAGCGAGGGCCAGATGTCGGCGACTTGCTGGCTGTTGCCGCCGGTGGCGTCGTAGATCTTGAAGGAGATGTTGTTCGCCTTGTCGAAAGAACTGCCCTTCTTGAAGGCGGCCGCGACGAAGACGATGGCGTCGATCGCGGTGGGGACGTCGGCGAAGGTGACGTGGATGGTCTCGTCGTCACCGGAAGCGGCGCCGGTCTGCTCGTCACCGGTGTGCGCGACCGAGCCGTTGCCCAACGGGTCCAGCGAATCGAGTCCCGCGAAGCGCACCGGGTCGTTGCCCTGCATGAGGACCGCGATCAGATCGAGGTCGACACCGCGTTTGCGGCGTGCCCAGCCGAGTGCGCCGCCGCTCGTTCCGGACGACGGATCCCAGCTCACTCCCACACTCAATTTCGTGATACCCGCGAGGTCCGCGGCACCGTCTTCTTTTCTGAGCGTAATCACGACATCAGGATACTGACGACCAGCCGCCGCGCTCGGGACAACGAATCCGTCTCCGGGACAGGCAGGTCCGCACCGGGTGATGGAAGTCCATCGCGCGACGCGGCACCGTTGTCGCCGCAGCGATCACCGGCCCGCTCGGCGTGCCCACCACGCCTCGACCAGGCCGGTCGCGCCGACTCGCGCTCGCCGCCGGTTCGGCACGGCGGCGCGGTGATCGAACACGGCGAAGTCGCTGTCCTCGATGCGGTCGAGGATCTCCGAGTACAGCGTCGTCGCCGTCGCGACGCAGGGGCGCGAACGGCGGTGCAGCAGGGCGATTCCGGCAGCGGCGAAGCGGTAGATGTCGCGAGTGCGGGCGATTTGCGCCGCCAGGGCGCTGCGTACCCGGGCGTCGGTACGCCGCTGAGTACCGCACCAGCGCAAGAGATCGCGATCGACGTCGAACGCGGCCAGTTCGTCGGCGGGTAGATACACCCGGTCACGCAGCAGGTCTTCACCGACATCGCGCAGGAAGTTCGTCAGCTGGAATGCCTTGCCGAGCGCGGCGGCATACGGCGCGGCCTCATCGGCACGAGTGGCGCCCAGAATCGGCAACAACTGCAATCCGATCACTTCGGCCGACCCGTAGACGTAGGTGTCGAGCGCGGCGCGATCGGGATAGTCGGTCACGGTCAAATCCATTCGCATCGATGCGAGGAAGGCGTCGAACAGCTCCGCTGGAATGCGATAGCGATCGGCAGTGTCCAGAACCGCCGGGAGCACGGCGTCGGCGTCGGCGGCGCGGGCGCGGAAGCGGCCCGCGAGGTCCTCGAGCCGCCGGGCACGTTCGGCGATATCGAGACGGGGGTCGAACTCGTCGAGGATGTCGTCGGCTCGGCGGGCGAATCCGTACAGGGCGTGGACCGCGGGGCGCTGATCCGGTGCGAGCAAACGGGTCGCGAGGAAGAAGGTCTTTCCATGGCTTGCGTTGAGCCGGCGGCAGTACCGGTAGGACCGGTGCAGTCGCTGGTCGCTGAGCCGGGTGGTGTCGAGGTCGGTGCGGGTCATCTCGATTCCGATCACAGTTGTCGATCGATGCGGCTGGTGGCGAGCGCGGCGCCGATGCGGCGCGGCCGCACGGGCTGGAGGCCGGTGACGCGATCCGCGGCCAGTCGGCCGGAGATCAGCACCGGCGGGATCCCCACCCCCGGCACGGTAGAGCCACCGGCCAATACGGCATTGTCGACACCGCGGATCATGTTGGCCGGTCGGAACGGACCGGTTTGGGCGAACGTATGCGCCAGCGCGAACGGGCTCCCGGCGAGCATGCCGCGGCGCGCCCAGTCGGCGGGTGTGTCCACGCGCAGAATCTCGGCATCGCCGAAGACCGAGCCGAGACGATCCTGAGCGACCTCGAGTAATTGCTCGGCATAGCTGGTTCCCGCCCGCTCCCAATCGATTCGGCCGCGTTCCAGGTTCGGCACCGGGGCGAGCACATACAGCAGGTCCCGTCCGGGCGCAGCCGTAGACGGATCGGTAGCCGAGGGACGGGTGACCAGCAGCGAAGGATCGCGCATCACCTGCCCGCGGACGATGATGTCGTGGAACGACTCCTCCCAGGCGGCGCCGAACAGCAGATTGTGGTGCGCTATCCCGGCCGTGGGCGCACACCCCAGATGGACGATCACCGCCGATGGCGCGGAGGTCAGCGGCACCGGTCGACGTGGTGTGCGCGCGATCAGGCGATAGGCCTCGTGCAGTTCGGTCGTCAATACCACTGCGTCGCACGAGATTCGGTCGCCGTCGTCGGTGCGTACCCCGGTGATCCGCGAGCCCGTGCGCTCCAGGGCGGTCACGGTGGTGCCATAACGGAATCGGACACCGGCCTCGGTCGCCGCGGCGGCCAGCGCCTCGGGGAGCGCACGCATCCCACCGCGCGGAAAGAACACACCGCCGACGGTGTCCATGTAGGCGATGACCGCGTAGGCGGCCCGCGCCCGGCTGGGCGCGACGCCCGCGTACAGCGATTGAAAGGTGAAGACACGCCGCAATTCCGGGTCGGGAATGTAGCGCGCGACGGCGCGATCCCAGCGGCCGAAACCACCCAAGGCGATCAGCCGGGCGAGAGCGGGGGTCACCATGGACAGCGGTGAGTCGAAGTTCGCCGCGATGAACCGGTCCATCTCGGCTCGGTACAAGCGGGTCAGCCAACGCCGCAGGCGGCGATACCCGTCGGCCTGGTCGGCGCCGGCGAACCGGCGGATCTCCGCTTCCATCCGCTCGGCGTCGGTGTGTACCTCCAGCCAACGGCCTCCGGCGAAATGTGCCCGATACGCCGGTTCCACGGGCGCCAACTGCAAATAGTCAGCGCTGCGCGCCCCGGCGGCCGCGAAGACGCTTTCGACGATATCGGGCATGGTCAGCACCGTCGGGCCGGTGTCGAGGCGATAACCTGCCGGATCGGCCTGCCCGGCGCGGCCGCCTGGTACGGCTTCGCGTTCCACGACGATCACTTCGCGGGAGCGGCCGGCCAAATGCAGGGCCGCGGACAGTCCCGCGAGCCCGGCTCCGACGACCACCACCCGGTCGGTCGCGCCTTCGACGGTGCGCATCGAGGAAAACCTCCCGGTCAGGCAACGCGTTCGGTGCATGCGGTGGCCATGTGCTTCAGTGCGGCGTGCACCGGTGCGCTGAAATTCGCTGTGTGCAGAGCGTTTTCGGCGCAGGCGAGCAAGTCGGCGATCATCGTCTCGATCCTCTCGGGCGCCCCGGACTCGATGATCAACATCCTGGCGCGGTCGACCTCCGCGGGACCGAGCTGGACGCGATGGAGGAGCCGGGACAATTCGGTTCGGGCCGCGGGGGCCGCCATTTCGCGTGCGAGGACGACGACGCTGGTCGCGGTGCGTTCCCCGAGATCGCCGTCCGCGGGTTTGCCGGTCACGGCCTGCGACCCGAAGATGCCCAGAATGTCGTCACGCAACTGGAATGCCTCGCCGACCGCGGCGCCGTACCGGCCGAGCGCGTCCAGGACGGCCGCATCGCAGCCCGCCATCGCGGCGCCCATCTCCAACGGGCATCGCACCGTGTAGTTCCCGGACTTGACCCGCGCGATCGCCAGGACCGAGGCCAGCGCCGACTCGGTGCGCGCGTCGTTGAGCAGATCCGCGAACTGGCCTGTCGCGAGTTCCACCCGCATCTTGTCGTAGCGCGGCCACGCGTGCGCGAGCGCGGACTCGGCGAGCCCGCTTTCGCGGAGCATCTGCTCGGCCCAGACCAGGCACATGTCCCCGAGCAGGATCGCCGCGGACTCGCCGTACCTGGTGGAAGAGCCGGGCACGCCCATGCCGCGGTGCGCCCCGGCGAACCGGACATGTGCGGACGGGCCGCCGCGTCGCGTCGCGGACCGGTCCATGACGTCGTCCTGGAGCAGCGCGAACGCGTGCAGCAGTTCCAGACCGGCGGCCGCACGCAGCGCTGCCGGATCGTCCGGTCCGCCGCACAGCCAGCCGAGGTACATGAACGTCGACCGCAAGCACTTCCCGCCGGTGGCGTACTGCCGCAGAACGTCGTGTGCGCCGAGGCGATGAAGCGGCCTGGGGCATGCCCGCAGAAGGAAATCTTCCAGCTCGCCGAGTACTGCCCACCGCACCGCTTCCCGCCACTGCGAGAAGGGGGCGGCTCCCAGTGCCGGGATGCCACCGACCGGTTCGGTCACTGTCGATTCGGACCAAGTGATGCTCATTCCCGATTCCCTTCCACGCCTCGGGCAATTACGCGCATGTCTGAGATGCTACGCACAACGATGCACTATCGAGGCGAAAAGCAGCCCCTGCAATGTCTGGAAGTCGCCCGCGAAGCCGAACCCGCCCGCGCAGGTCGGCGTCGAGGTGCCGGTAACCGTGACCGTCGCACCGGGACCGGCGATGCCGATCGACAACCCTGGGCGCGCGCCGGTGGTCGTGACCGTCGCGCCGGGCCCGACGGCGATCGCGGCCGGGCCGGACAGGTATGTCGAGTTCGAGGTCGCCACCCCGCCGTTCTGCGCGATGGCCAGGGACAGGCTGTTCGGTGCGGCGTCCGCGGTGGCGTCCGCGTCGAAGCCGTAGGCCGCCGCGGCGCCGCCCGCGCCACTGCTCGCCGAGCAGGAGGCGGTGCTGTCGGCGGTCTGCGTCGCGGCGAGGACGGGTGCGGGGCACTCCGCGGTGGCGGCGGTGGCGGCGGGTGCGGCGAACAGCATGCCCAGCCACGCCGCGCCGACGTCGGTCGTCAGCCCCACCGATCGCGTGAGAGCGGGTCGATCCATGACGTCCTCCTTTGGTGCTCGGGCTTGCAAGGCTTCACGCTACGCCATTTTTGATGCAAAATCGATGCATCATTCGAATCTTCCGAAAGGAGTGGGAGACATGCGGCGGATGCGGTCCCGCGATGGTTGACCAGGGGTCCGCCCGGTACGCGGTGGGCGCGGTGGCGAAGCGGCTGGGCGTTCCGGTCGCCACTCTGCGCAGCTGGAACCAGCGGTATGCGATCGGCCCGCCGAGGCATCGGCCGGGAGCGCACCGCCGCTATTCCGAATCCGACATCGCGACCTTGCGGAGGATGATCGCGCTCATCGAAGCGGGCGCCACACCGGCCGGTGCGGCACAGCAGGCGCTCGCCGAAGCTCCGCGATTATCAGAGGGTCGCAGCGCTCTCCTGGTCGCCGCCGAACAACTGGAACCCGATGTCGCGCTGACTCTGATCATGGCTCGGCTGGCGCGCGACGGTGTGGTCGCGACGTGGAACAGGTTGTGTCGTCCGGCATTCGGGACGATCGTCGCGGCACAGGACGCCGGTCGGGGGCTGATCGAAGTGGAACATCTGTTGTCCTGGGCGGTGATCGCGGGATTGCACCGCATGTTCCCGCCGGTCCGGCGTCCCGGTTCGCAACCGCCGGTGCTCTTGGCCTGCACCGCGGGGGAGAACCACGTGCTGCCCCTGGAAGTATTGCGTGCCGCGCTGGCCGAGCGGGGCGTCGTCGCGTTGTTGCTGGGCGCGGCGGTGCCCGACTCGGCTTTGGCCGAAGCCTTGGCGCGCCATGATCGGCCCTGCGTACTCGTGCTCTGGTCGCAGCTGCCCGCGACCGCCACCGCGGGAACGCTTCGGGCAGTGCGAGAGGCGGCGGCGCGGCTGCTGGTCGCCGGGCCGGGCTGGTCCACGGTCCGGCTACCGCCCGAGGCTCCCTACGTCGCCACTCTCGAGGAGGCCTTGGAGGTTCTCGGCGAACCCGGACCCGACGGGGCGTGATCCCGGGTCACTTCCGGCCCTGCCACCGATGGCGGGTGTCCACGCTCCCGCGCCGCCACGTCCGGCATCGGCGGCGTTCGATGCCGGACGTGGCAGGCGTGGGCGGCGGCGCTCGCGGTCGATACCACGGGCCGCCGCCGCGAACTCAGGCGTCGGCCGAAACCGTCTTCGCCGAGCGCACGTTCGGGAGGGCGAGATTGTCACGCAGGGTGGTCCCGGTGTACTCGGTGCGCAGTGCACCACGGTCCTGCAACAGCGGCACCACTCGGTCGACGAATTCGTCCAGGCCCCATGGCACGAGGTGCGAGCCGAGAATGAAACCGTCGGACCCGTCGTTCTGAACGAAAGTGTCGATCTTCTCCGCGACCTGTGCGGGGGTTCCGACCAAGGGACCGCGCTCGAATTGGTCGATCACCACCTCGCGCAGCGAGAGCTTCTTCGTCTCGGCGACCTGGCGCAGACGTTCGGCGGTGGCGAAGCGGTCTTGATGCACGAAGGCGCGGCCCTGGATGATCGGCGGAGCGTCGGGGTCCGGATCGATGTCGGGCACCGGCCCTTCCGGATCGTAGCCGGACAGGTCGCGGTTCCAGATCTGCTCCAGCAGAATCAACGCGGTCTGCCCGGTGACCTGCTCGTTGCGGACGGCATGGTATTTCTCGATCGCCTCGGCCTCGGTGTCCCCGAGAACGAAACTCGCCGACGGCAGAATCTTGATGTCGTCGGCCGCCCGCCCCGCCGCTACCGCGCGCGACTTGATATCGCGGTAGAAGTCCGCCGCCTCGGGCAATTTGCCGTACGGGGAGAAGATGGCGTCGGCATTGGCGGCGGCGAAGGCTCGCCCTTGCGGCGACACACCGGCTTGCAGGATCACCGGCCTGCCCTGCGGGCTGCGCGGCACGGTGAAACGACCGGAGATGTCGAACTGGCTGCCGCGGAAAGCGAATGCCCCGGCATCCGGCCGAGCCAGAAACCGTCCGGCGTCCTTGTCGGCGACGATGTCGTTCGCGTCCCACGAATCCCACAGGGCGCGAACTGCATTCAGCGTCTCCTCGGCGCGGGCGTAGCGGTCGGCGGGATCGAGGAATCCGCCGCGCCGGAAGTTCTGGCCGGTGAATGCGTCGAACGAGGTCACGACGTTCCAGGCGGCGCGGCCGCCGGAGAGATGGTCCAGGCTGGCGAACTGCCGGGCCAGTTCGTAGGGCTCGTTGAAGGTGGCGTTGATGGTGCCCGCGAGCCCGAGATGCTCGGTGACCGCGGCGATCGAGGCGAGCACGGTGAATGTGTCGGGACGGCCGATGATGTCCTGATCGAAGATCTTGCCCGCGCGTTCGCGCAGGATGAGCCCTTCGGCAAGGAAGAAGAAATCGAACTTGCCGCGTTCGGCGGTGCGCGCGGTGTGTTCGAAACTGCTGAAATCGATCTGGCTGCCCGCCTCCGGATGCCACCAGGCGGTGTGATGGTTGACGCCGCCGAGGTAGGCGCCCAGGATGATCTGCTTACGGGGGGTGCTCATGGTGACCTCGCTCAGGCAGTCGCGTAACGATTGGGGACGTCGGTGGGCAGGCCGAGCAGCGCGCGCAGCGAGCCGTCCGGGTAGCCGGTGCGGAACACACCGCGCCGTTGCAGCGCGGGCACGAGCCGGTCGGCCACCGCTGCCAGATCGTCGACCGCCACGCCGGGCCGCAAACGGAACCCGTCGATCCCCCGCTCGCTCCAGTCGGTGAGCAGATCGGCGAGTTCGTCCGCACTTCCCGCGAAGACAGGGGCGTCGGAATCGAATTCGGCACGCGCGAGCTCGCTCAACCGGGACAGCCGCTGCGGACCCGGCTCCTCGTCGGTATCGAGGAAGACGGTGATGTCGGCATAGACCCGCAGCGGCTCACCGGCGCGTCCCACTCGGGCCGCGGCGGACGCGACTTGCTCCAGGATCGGGCCGGGGCCTTCGTCGCGCGTGGGCGTGACGAAGACCAGATCCGCACCGCGGGCGGCGAATTCGTAGATCAGCGGGCCGTGCGCCAGAGCCGCCACCACCGGCTGCCCTTGGGGCGGACGCGGCGTGATCGATGGCCCTCGGACGCTGAAGAAGCGGCCCTCGAAGTCGATGTAGTGCAGCTTGTCGCGATCGATGAACCGGCGGGTGGCCACATCGCGGATCTCCGCGTCGTCTTCCCAGCTGTCCCACAATCGCCGTACCACTTCGACGGCGTCGGCGGCTTCGTCGAACAGATCATGGACGTGGCCGGGAAAGCTCCCGGAAGCGATCGCTTCCGCGATTTCGGCGGTGCTGAGGTCGCGCACCGAGCGACGTCCGAAGTGGGCCGCCTCCTCGGCCGTCCCGGACACGCGCGCCTGCCAGCCCGCCCGGCCACGCGACGTGTAATCGAGCGTGGCGATCGACTTGGAGACGTGGAAGGGTTCGGTGTGCGTGGTCGTCACGGTCGGGATGAGCCCGATGTGCCGGGTGACCGGGGCGACCCGCGCGGCGATCAGATGGGCGTCGAGCCTGGCTCGCACCTGATCGACGGCGTCGTCGGACGGTGCGTGCCGCTCACCGGGGATTCGCAGGCTGTCCTCGATGCTCACGAAATCGAGCAGTGCCCGTTCCGCCGTCGCGACCAACTCGGTCCAGTAACTGGGGCTGAACAACTCGGCGGGCCGGGAGTTCGGCTCCCGCCATGCGGCCGGATGCCAGCCCGCCCCGTCGAGCGCGACGCCGAGGTGCAGTGGGTTCGGTGCCATCGTCTCCCGTTTCTCTCCATGCGCGAATGTCGTGCCGTGCAACGCGCGAACCGGCGCGTACCCGCCCGACGATGACCATGGCGGGGATCACCGGCCTCGGCCGGATCAATGGCCGGTCGCCGCGCGGGAATCAGCGGCTTCGGATAACACGTGGCCACGGCGGTGAGCGGCGGGACGGGCGCGGGCACGACCGTCATCGCGCACGGGGTGTCAACGATTCGGATCAGCTCGATCGATGGGAAATACCCCGGGTGGCCGTGCCCGGCGACCATGGGTTTCGATCAGCGTGAGCCGACCGGTCGCAACGGCGGGGACGGAAGTGGTCCACTCTCCGTGATCGCGCATCGAAAGGAAGAGATACACACCGATGAGTTATGGCCCCTTCGATCTGACCTACGCCGCCGCCGACGACCGGTACGAAAAGGTCCCGTACCGCCGGACCGGCAACTCCGGCCTCGACCTTCCCGCCTTCTCCTTCGGCTTGTGGCAGAAGTTCGGCACCGATTACCCGTTCGCGACGCAACGCGAGATCATCCTGCACGCTTTCGATCTCGGCATCACGCATTTCGACAACGCCGACCGCTACGGTCCCCCGCATCGCGCCGCCCAGAAGAACTTCGGGGCGGTGCTCGCCAAGGACCTCGCTCCCTATCGCGACGAGCTGATCCTCTCGACCAAGGCGGGCAACCCGATCGGGCCCAGCCCTTACCTCAGGGGCGGTTCGCGCAAGTCGATCCTCACCTCGCTCGAACACAGCCTGCGCGACCTGGGCACCGAGTACGTCGACATCTTCTACCATCACAGCCCGGATCCGAGCACGCCGCTGGAGGAGACGGTCGGCGCGCTGGTCGGCGCGGTGCAACAAGGCAAGGCGCTGTACATCGGCCTGTCCAACTACGCGCCCGACCGCACCCACGAGGCCGCCGAGTTGCTCCGGAAGGCGGGCGTCCCGCTGCTGATCCACCAGGCGCGCTACTCGATCTACGACCGCCGCCCCGAACGAAACGGCCTGCTGGACACCGCCCGCCAGGACGGCTTCGGCACGATCGTCTACTCGCCGCTGGCCCAGGGCCTGTTGACGGACAAGTACCTGGAGACGATTCCCGACGGGGCGCGGGCGCGCAACAGCAGCTTCCTGTCGCCGGACGTCATCGACGAGGCCTACCGGCAGCGCACCGCCGCGCTCGACAAGATCGCCCAGGCGCGGGGTCAGTCGCTCGCGCAGCTGGCGCTGCAGTGGGTGCTGCGGCGCCCCGAAGTGACCTCCGCGCTGATCGGCGCGAGTTCCACCGCGCAGCTCGACCACAACATCGCGGCGTTGAACTTCCCCGCGTTCACCGACGACGAACTCGCACTCATCGACGAGCACGGCGTGCACGGGACCGGCCTGAAACTCTGACTTCGCGCAAGCGGTCGGGAGGGGCAGCGCGGGCGCTGCCCCGTCTCGGTCTCGTCACTCTCGCAGCAACGGAAGCAGCTGGTTGCCTTGGCGCTCGATCTCGCGCAGATACGGGGTGTCGGAGAGCACGAAGTGCGTGATGCCGAGATCCTGGTACTTGCGCAGCGACTTGGCGACGTCTTCGGGGGAGCCGACCAGCCAGGTGGTGCCGGCGCCACCCGCGCCGAACTTCCCGGGTGTGGTGTAGAGGTTGTCGTCGAGCACCTCGCCCTTCGCGGCCAGATCCAGCAGTCGCTGCTGTCCCACGGCCGTCCGGCGATGTGGGTTCGGCACGGGGGCGTGGTGGTTGTCGGCCATCTCCGCGACCTTCGCCTCCGCCTCGGCCCAGGCCTGCTCGGTGGTGTCGCGGACGAAAGTGGTGACCCGCAGGCCGAACTCCAGTGGCGCATGCTGGCGACCGAGTTCCTCGCTCAGCGACCGCAGGCGTTCGATCCGTTCCCTGACTCCCGACAGGGGCTCGCCCCAGAAGAGCTGGACGTCGGCCTCGGTCGCCGCTACCCGCTCCGCGGCCTCCGACGCACCGCCGAAGTAGAGCTTCGGGTGGCGGCGCTCGCCGCGCGGGACGATCCTCGGCAGCGCGGTGGAATTGCTGACCTGGTAGTACTCACCCCGGTAGGTGACGTTCTCCTCCGTCCACAGCCGACGGACGAGTTGGAGGAACTCTTTCGTGCGGGCGTAACGCTCGGCCTGATCGCCCTCGGTCTCGCCGTAGGCCGCGAGATCGTCCTTGCCCGACACGATGTTCACCCGCACCCGGCCGCCGGAGAGGTGGTCGAGGGTCGCCGCGGCCGATGCGAAGTTCGCCGGACGCCAGTAGCCCGGTCTGATCGCGATCAGCGGCTCGAAACTCGTGGTCCTGGCGGCGAGAGCCGTTGCGACGGTGAGGGTGTCCGGGCGACCCCACCCGGTGCCGAGCAACGCGCCCTGCCACCCGTGCTCCTCGAGCGCCTTCGCCTGAGCGGTCAGGGTGTCGAGGCTGTTGTGGTCGGCCACGATGGTGTCGCCGCGGTGTCCCGGCGTGACCTGATTCGGGATATACCAAAGGAAACTCATCGGCGGTTATTCCTGTTCGGCGGGCGTGATCAACGGCGAATCACCCGGCTGGCGGGTCGACCAGCCTTCGGACATCGGAATTATCGACCTCGAACAAGGCCGTAGGCCGTTCACAGCCCGCGTCGTTCACCCTGGACGACCGCTCCTGAGCTGCGACGATTCGCTGCGGTGAGCAATAAATTCATCCAGATTCCAGCGCGGCCGATATGCCCTGCGCGATACTGATTTTCGGCGGATCACAGTCCCGGAGCGATCCTGGTGTCGACCGGGGAAGCGGCGGAATCACATCGCTGTGCGGGCGAGCGAGTGGTCGGAGCCGATCTGTGCGCGCATGTCCCGCGGCGATCCCTGCTCGCGGTCGATCGACGGGCCGGTCGCTGTGCCCGGCGGAGCAACGCGACCGGCCCATTGGTTATCCGACCGGCACGATCGGGGTGCCCGAGCCCGGTCCCGGCGCGGGCGGAACCAGCGCACCGGCGGGCGTATTGGTATTGGGCGCCGACTTGGCGGGCGGGGGCGCCAGCACTTGCAACGGCAGTGCCGGTGGCGGCGCGGCCGGCCCGCCGCGCGTCCCGGGTACGGGCTTGTCGTTGCCGCAAGCGGTGGCGGAGGAGGGTGATTCGCCGCAGCTCGGTCCCGGGCCGACCGGCACGATCGGCTCGGCGGAGGCGGTTGCCGCGGCGATGATCAGCGAAACCGACACGCCGATCGGCGCCATCCAGCGTCGCGGCGCTCGCGCGTGCGTCACAGCCATATCGGGTCACCGTAGACCGCGACCGAATTGTCCGCCGTCGCTGTGGATATCGACACGATCGCGAACGAGCGCAGGCTCACCGCGCCCGCGCACGCGTCGATCTTGATCTGGATCTGATCGACGGAGATCGAGCCGTGCGGTCCGGCAAGCGGTTTCGTTCCCAGCGTGATGCTGTTGATGGTGCCCGGCTTGATGGTCGTCGACATGCTCGGCAGGGCCAGCGCGCTGCCGCCGACCCCGAGGCCGGGCGAGGGGGCGACGGTCACCGTGGCGTTCGGGCCGATAGCCGCGGAGATGCCCACGGTCAGGCCGTTGGAGACGTCTATCTGGCAGCCGATCTGGTATCCCAATTGCAGCGTTCCGGAGTTCACCGCCTCCCGGCCCTCGCCGCCGATGTCGGCCGCGGCCGACAAAGTGACGAATCCTTCCCTGGTGAACGGTGTCGCGGCGAGATTGGGTACGCGCTGCACGTCTTCGGCGGTCTTGCTGATCCGCAATTCCCAGCCGTCCTCGGTGCCGACGACACGAGATTTGTCTGCCACTGGGTCAGCGGTCGCGGGGGCGGCGGTCATGCCGAATGCCGCGGTCGCGGCGATGCCGAGCATCGCCATCGTCGAGCCCTTCAATGGAATCCTTAGTCCTGTTAACAGTCGAACGCGATAGTACTGACTCCGCTGACGTGGCGGCGCGAAGGCCGCCCGCCATTGAGGTACAGCGGGTTTCGCCGATCGGGTTTCTCGTCAGCGGTGGATGTATCCCCGGGTGAGCGATGCGTCGTCCAGTCGCGGTGCGATCGATTCGCCGCCGAGCGCCTGCCGCAGGAGCGCTTGCTCGTCCTGGATGACGTGCATGACGGCATTGATCAGGGCGAGGTGGGTGAACGCCTGCGGATAGTTGCCCCAATGACGGCCGGTTCGGGGATCGATCTCCTCGGCGTAGAGGCCGAGGGGGCTGGCGTAGCCGAGCAGTTTCTCGCACAGCTGCTTGGCCTTCTTCTTCTCGCCGACCTCCGACAGCGCCGATACCAGCCAGAACGAGCAGATCGTGAAAGCGCCTTCCTCCCCGGCGCATCCGTCGTCGGTCTCGTCGACGCGGTACCGCAGGACGAGACCGTCTTCGGTCAGTTCCTCGGCGATGGCCAGCACGGTGTTGCGCACCCGCTCGTCCTCGGGTGGCAGGAAACGTACCAGTGGGATGAGCAGGGTCGAAGCGTCCAGCGAGGTGCTGCCGTAGTACTGGGTGAACACCCGCCGGGAGTCGACCGCGTGTGCGCAGATGTCGGCGTGGATCTCGTCGGCGGCCTGTTGCCACCGGTGCGCGCGGGCGAAGTCCTGGTGGATGCGGGCCAGCCGGGCGCCGCGGTCGGCGGCGACCCAGCACATGACCTTGCTCGAGGTGAAGTGCCTGGGCTGTCCGCGGACTTCCCAGATGCCGTGGTCGGGCTCGCGCCAGTAGGTGAGGGCGCTCTTGACCGCACGGCCGAGCAGCGGCCAGGCCCGGGCATCGATCTGATCTTGATGACGGCCGTAGAGATAGACCGCGTCCAGCGCGGCGCCCCACACATCGTGCTGACGTTGCCGGTAGGCCTCGTTGCCGATGCGCACCGGGCCCGCGTTGTCGTAACCGCGCAGGTGGGGGAGGGTCTGTTCGGCGAGATCGGTCTCGCCGCCGATGCCGTAGACGATCTGCATGTCGCGGGCTTCTTCGGTCAGGTCGAGAATGTAGGAGAAGAAGTCGTTCGCCTCCCAGGTGAAACCCAGCGTGTACAGGCCCCACAAGGCGAAGGCGGAGTCGCGGATCCAGGAATAGCGGTAGTCCCAATTACGCTCACCGCCAGGTGTTTCGGGTAGTGACGTGGTGGCGGCGGCAGCGACGGCCCCGGTGGGAGCGAAGGTCAATCCCTTGAGCGTGAGCGCACTGCGAGTGAGTTCGGCGGTCCAGGGATGGTCCGGAAATCGCCCGCCCGCCAGCCAGTGCCGCCAGTGGTGGATCGTGCGCAGCAGCCGCTCTTCGGCCTCCGCGACGTCGCCGGGAGCGTCACGACTGCCCCAGGCGAGCGCGCAGAACCGGGTGTCCCCCTTCTTCAACAGGGTGCGGGCGACCGCGTGCGTTCCCTCCAGGCCCAAGCGCATGTCGGTGCTCAAGGTCAGTTGCAGATCGGTCCCGTCGGCGCCGGCCTGTGCGAGGTGATAACTGCCGAGGTACTCCCACCGCGCGCGATGCCTGCCGTAGTCGAAGGCCGGTTGGCAGTCGAGCCCGAACTGGATCTGCCCGGTCTCGCAGTGCACCGTGCGCAGCAGGATGTGCTCGGCGTCGTAGTCCGTTGGCGTGCGCCGGTGCGCGCTGCGGCCGGGTTTCTGGTGCCGCCACGGCCCGACCAGCAGCACATCGCGCACCGTCGCCCAGCCCTCGCCGCTGCGCCAGCTCGTCTCCATGACCATCGTGCCCGGGATGTAGCGACGATCGGTGGGCACCACGAAGTCGGCGGGAGCGAATCGGAACGAGCCGGCGGAGCGATCGAGTATGGCGGCGAAGACGCTGGGAGAGTCCATGCGCGGCAGGCACATCCACTCGATGGCACCGCTGGGCGCGATCAAGGCGGTGACCTCGCAATCGGAGATGAACCCGTAGTCGTCGATGCGTGGGAACGCTGTGAGCCGCGGTGTGCCTTCGATCTCGTCCATGCGTTTCTCCGTCGTCGTCTCGGGGCTTACCGTCCGGCGGTCGTCCACCGGCGAGTACCTGGTGCACCGCCTTTCTTCGGGAGAACACTGTGCGCGGTATCGAGGCGTGAGTGCTGCGACGCTCCCATCAGCCCATCACCTCGTGGGCCGGATCGGCAAGCCCCGAGATCTAGCGACCGCCGTAGGCTCCGGGTGCCTCCGGGCTGACCAGCCGTCGTGCGGCCAGAACGGTGGCGGCGCGGCGTTCGGTGATGTTGTGCTGTGTGGTGCGGGTGGCGTGCATGGCCGCGGTGCGGGCGAGGTCGGTCAGCATGACGATCAAGGTGATGGGCGCGAACGCCCCGGTGATCAATCCCTGCTCTTGGCCGCGGCGGATCTCGGCGAGTTTTCCCGCGATGGTCCGGCGGATGGCGTCTTCGGCGGCGGGAATGTGGGTCTGCTCGATCTCCGCCCATGCCTGCAGCCGGGCGTTGTCCGGGTGCGCGACGTAGTGGTCGAAGAGCCGGCCGACGTAACCGGGCAGATCCGCGGCGTCGAGGGCGGTTTCGTCGGTGGTCTGGGCGACCCATTCCTCGGTGACCGCGGCGTAGAGCTCGTCTTTGCTCGCGAAGTACGCGTAGAGCCGGTCCTTGCTCGCTTTGGCCGCGTCGGCGATGCGGTTGATGCGCGCTCCCGCGATGCCGTACCGGGCGAACTCCGCTTTGGCCGCGACGAGGATTCGTTCGCGGGTGGCCTGACCTGCTGCGCGCATTGCCGCATCCTATCTTGCCGAACCTTTTGGTTCGGCTATACAGTTGCCGAACCAAAAGGTTCTGGAAACGGCGGCGGGAACGAGGATGGTTATGGGCTCTGTGGGGACTGGCTGGCGAGAACTCGTCGCGCGGGAGACCGGAGTGACCGCGGCGGAGCTGGACGCGCTGTGGGCCGGCCTGCCCACCGCGCGCGCCGAGGACATCCTCGGCGAGTGGAAGGGAGCGGCGTTCCCGACCGGGCATCCGCTGCGCAAAGCGTTGTCGGTGAGCCGCTGGTACGGCAAGACGTTCCACAGTGTGCTGGACGCCAAACCGTTGATCTGCCGCGCCGAGGACGGATCGCTGTTCTCCGATGTCGAACTCGGCGGCGGTGGGGAAGCGACATTGTGGAACATCGAGTTCCGCGGCGAGGTCACCGCCACCATGGTCTACGACAAGCGCCCGGTCTTCGACCACTTCAAATGGCTCGACGAGAACACGCTGATGGGCATCATGAACGGCAGGCCGGAGCTGGTGCTCGCCGACGGCGAGTACTTCTACTTCCTGCTCGAGCGGATCTGACCGATGGTGACCACCACCGCGGTGCTGTCGCGCGACCCCGCCGCGCCGTTCACCGTCGAATCCGTCGAGATCGACGCCCCCCGCGAGGACGAGATCCTGGTCCGGGTCCAGGCCACCGGCATCTGCCACACCGACCTGGTCACCCGGGCGGCTGGGGCCGCCGACCGTCCCGTGCTGCTCGGCCACGAGGGCGCCGGAGTGGTGGCGGCCGTCGGCGCGGCGGTGACCGGTGTCCATCCCGGTGACCGTGTCGTATTGACCTTCCGGCACTGCCGGTCGTGCCGCAGTTGCCGAGCGGGACGCCCGGCGTACTGCGTGCGAGCGGTGGAACTCAACCAGTTCGGCGCGCGGGCGGACCGGTCGCGCCGGGTCACCGTCGCCGGAACCGCGGTGCGGGACGGGTTCTTCGGCCAGTCCAGCTTCGCCGCGTACGCCTTGACCACCGCCGACAACACGGTGGTCGTCGATACCGAGGTCGATCCGGCTGTGCTCGCCCCACTGGGCTGCGGGTTCCTCACCGGCGCCGGAGCGGTGCTCAATGTGCTGCGGCCGGATCACGATGCCCGCGTCGCGGTCTACGGCGCAGGCGCGGTCGGTATGGCGGGTGTGCTGGCGGCGGTGGCGTGCGAGGTCGCCGAACTGGTTGTGGTGGAGCCGTCACCCGTCCGGCGGGCGCTGGCGCGGGAACTCGGCGCGACCGCGGCCCTGGATCCGGCGGCCGACGACATCGTGCCCACGATCCGGAAGCTGACCGACGGCGGGGCGACCCACGCGCTCGACACCACGGGATCGGCGGACGTGCTCGCCACGGCGGCAGGCGCGGCGGCGATCGGCGGCACGGTGGTCGCGGTCGGATTGGGCGCCGGGGTCCCGGCGATCGATCTGCGCGATATCGTGTTGGGCGGCAAGGTGATCCGCGGTTGCCTCGAAGGCGACGCGGTGCCCGCGACCTTCATCCCGCAGCTGCTGGACCTGCACGCCGCGGGACGGTTCCCCATCGACCGTCTGATCACGACCTACCCGCACGCCGACATCAACGTCGCGCTCGCCGACCAGCGCGCGGGCACGGTCGTCAAACCGGTCCTCACCTGGTGAGGTGACCGAAATCAGCCGGCGGCTGCGCCTCGGCACGCACGGCGGTTCCGGCAACTGGCACCGAAAGAACGGTTTGTTTGTGGTCGCGGGTGGTACCCGGTGCACGTATCGGCTCGACAGCGCGGTCGCGCCGGTACGCGATCGGGGGATCCCCGCTGCTCGACCACCGGCCGGTTCGACAAATGTCATCAAATCGTTTGCGCCGCACGAGAACGAGGGGCCCCTAAGGTTGAATGGCGCAAAGGAATTGCATCGTGATCGAGGACGTGAACGTGCCCGGCACCGACGATGAAGACCGAGACCGGATCATCTGGCCCGAGTCGCGTTTGAGCGCATGGTGGGCGGATGTCATGGGCCACCGCTTTCCCCGAACTCAGACGACGACATCGAGTTGATCCCCGGCCGCCGGTTCGCCGGGTGCGAGTACGAGCAGCGGGGGAGGTGTCCCGGTGGACTGAACTCCTCAGTGCTCACGGCACGTGCGGCCTGGGGAGCGTGCGGTCCGGTTTCCATGTCCCGGCCCACGCGGAGCGGATCCGCGGACGTCCTCTGAACTACCTTATTCCGGTATGACGGCGCACGCGCGTGTGCTACGCCCCGTCCGGTTGTGGCGTCCGGCGCAGCGCGAGGAGTCCGTCGATGATCTCGATCGCTGTCAGCGGAGCCGTCGCGGCGTTGTGGAGCTGTGCGGCGAGACCCGCGGGGCAGCCGGGCCCAGGTCTGGCGGTCGTGGCGCACGCGGTACAGCCCGCGACGGCCTCGGCGAGATGCGCTTCGACATTGCGCACGTCGAGTGCGGTGATCAAATCGAACCCGGTCGAGAAGGGGATCGGCATGTCGATGGGTTCCTCCGGCTCAATGTCCGATCGGGTGGCACGTCGCCGCGAGTGGTCCGTCTCCGTGCCGCGCGGCGCGAATCGGCCGGAACGTCGGACGGCCGCGCGAGCAGGCGCCGACCGCTGCCGGGCCGTCGCGAGCGATGCATGGGGGAGAACTCGAGGCGCTGTCTGGTGGATGGGATCCGTTTGTGGCCGACCCCGTTGTCGGCCTGCCGACATCGTTGTCGGGTCGGATGTCCGGTGACGTCGTTGTCGTTCGGACGAAGGAGCAGCACGTGTTTATATAGGCTCCGCATCGGTAATGTAACAGATGGATATACCTTCTGGGAACCCGTCAGCTAACTCGGATTCGCCGACCTTTTACCCTGCCTGTGCCTGCTTTCATACGCGTGCGGCGGAGCGCGGGCTGCGGTTCAGCGACGAATACGCGTTGGGGGACTACCGACCCCGTCCGGCCTCGTGCCGGGCGGGGTCTTCCTCGTGCTCAGGCGGGAGGCGCGGACAGCAACCGGGTCCGCCGGGTCAGGGTGGCTCCGATGCCGTCGGCGGCCGCGCGGACCGCTGCCGCGTGGGTCTCGGGATGGAAGCGATGGGACGGGCCCGCCACGCTGATCGCTGCGACCACCTCGTCCGCCTCGCGAACGGGGGCGGCTACGCAGACGATGCCGGGCGCGGATTCCTCGAATTCGAAGGCCACGCCGTCGGCCGCGATTCGATCGAGCTGGGTGCGCAGCGTGCCCGGCAGGGCCATCGTCCGGGGGGTGTAGCGGCGCAGCGGCGCGGCCAGCACCTGGTCCCGGATCGCCGCGTCGGCGTTGGCCAGTAGTACTTTGCCGATGGCAGTGCAGTGCACCGGCATACGGCCCCCGATCCGCGACGGGGCGCTGGCCTGCCTGCGTCCGCCGATCTTCGTCAGGTACACGACATCCGTGCCGTCGAGAATGCCCAGATGCACGGTCTCGTGGATACGCGCGTTGAGTTCCTCCAGGAATGGAATGGACACTTCGAGCAGACTCCGTTCGACCGATGCGCGCATCCCGAGCTCGAACACATAGCTTCCGAGCCGATACCCGGCGTCGTTCCGGTCCAGCAGTCGGACCGCCACCATGTCGGCGAGGACCCGGTGCAGAGTGCCCTTCGCAATGCCGGTCCGCCGTCCCAGCTCGGCCAGGCTCAACGCGGTGTCATCGATCGAGAACGCCTCGAGCACGGCCATGATCTTGCCGAGCACGGTCGAACCGTCAATCGCACGACCAGCGAACGCGGATGACACGGTCGACCTCCAACCTCCGGACCCGCTCACTCTACCGCGGCGGCGTTCGGCTCAGTGGAACGCAATGCTGGCGGATGCGTCCCACCTGCGGCGACAGTGAGAGCACTGTTTCACCCCTCACGAGATCCGGGACTTTCCGATGCCAACACCCCCAGGCCTTGACCGACGCTCCGTGGCCGCGGACACCGCCACGATCGCCGCCGCCGACCTGCTCAGCGCGGCCGCCCGCTCCGGCACCCCGTGCGCACCGGTGCGCGATCTGATCGGTTCCGACGACGTGGCCGCCGCTTACGCGGTGCAGGAACTGCTGACCGCCGAGCGCATCGCGGCGGGCGCGCGGTTGGTCGGACGCAAGATCGGCTTGACCTCCCCGGCGGTGCAGCGGCAGCTCGGTGTCGATCAACCGGACTTCGGAGTGCTGTTCGACGACATGCGCTACCGGCAGGACACGCCCGTGCCGCTGAGCCGGTTGTTGCAGCCGAAGGTCGAAGCCGAGATCGCGTTCGTGCTCGGCGCAGACCTCGCGGATGGGCCGCTCGACGACGAGCAGGTCCGCGGCGCGGTCGACTACGCCGTGGCCGCGCTGGAGATCGTCGACAGCCGCATCGCCGGGTGGGACATCACCTTCGGCGACACCGTCGCCGACAACGCTTCCAGCGGTTTGTACGTCCTCGGCACCGAACGCCGCACCCTCGATTCCTTCGAGCCCGTCACGGCACGGATGCGGATGTCGATCGACGGTGTCGAGGTGTCGACGGGAACCGGCGCGGCCTGCCTCGGCGATCCGCTGCACGCCCTGGCCTGGCTGGCACGCACCACACACGAGTTCGGCAGGCCACTGCGCGCCGGGCAGACAGTGCTCTCCGGAGCGCTCGGACCGATGGCACCGATCCAGGGCCCTGGAACCGTCACCGCGGACATCACCGGTCTGGGATCGGTGACCGCGACCTTCATTCGGGAGTGAAACCATGAACGACAGCCCCGCCAAGCTCACAGTCGCGGTGATCGGATCGGGCAATATCGGCACCGATCTGATGATCAAGGTGATCCGGCACTCGACCGTCCTGGAGATGGGCGCGATGGTCGGCATCGACCCGGAATCCGACGGTCTGGCCCGCGCCCGCAGGCTCGGCGTGCCCACCACGTCCGACGGCGTGCAGGGCCTGCTGGAACTGCCGAACTTCGACGAGATCGATGTGGTCTTCGACGCGACTTCCGCCAAAGCCCACGCCGCCCACGCCGCGGTGCTCGAACCGCTCGGCAAACGCCTGATCGATCTGACACCCGCCGCGCTCGGCCCGTTCGTCGTCCCGGCGGTGAACCTGGACGCGCATCGCCACGCGCCCAACGTCAACATGGTGACCTGCGGCGGGCAGGCCACCATCCCGATCGTCGCCGCCGTCTCGCGCGTGGCGCCGGTCGCCTACGCCGAGATCGTCGCGTCCATCGCCTCGAAGTCCGCGGGGCCCGGCACGCGGGCCAATATCGACGAGTTCACCGAAACCACCGCGCACGCGATCGAAACGGTCGGCGGCGCGCGGCGCGGCAAAGCAATCATCATCCTCAATCCGGCGGACCCGCCGCTGATCATGCGCGACACGGTGCTGTGCCTGGTCACCGCCCCGGATCCCGGCACCCATGAGGCGATTCGCGAATCGGTGGAGCAGATGATCGCGCACGTGGCCACCTACGTCCCCGGCTATCGCCTCAAGCAGCAAGTCCAGATCACCACCGTCCCCGACGACCAGCCGGTGCACACCCTGCTCGGCCCCGACGCGGCCGCGCCCACCCATCAGGTGACGGTGTTCCTCGAGGTCGAAGGCGCCGCCCACTACCTCCCGGCCTACGCGGGAAATCTGGACATCATGACCTCGGCGGCCGTGCGCTACGCCGAATCCCTCGCCGACACGATCGCCGCGGCGCCGGCGGGACAGGAAGCGCGCCGATGACCACCCAACTGTTCATCCAAGACGTCACCCTCCGCGACGGCATGCACGCCGTGCGCCACCGCATCACGCCCGCCGACGTCGGCCGGATCGTGGCGGCGCTCGACGCCGCCGGTGTCGACGGCATCGAAGTAGCCCACGGCGACGGCCTCGCCGGCGGCAGCCTGAACTACGGCCCGGGAAGCAACACCGACTGGGAATGGATCGAAGCCGCCGCCGACAACCTCACCCACGCCCGACTGACCACGCTGCTGCTGCCCGGCATCGGCACCATCGAAGAACTCAAGCACGCCTACCGGCTCGGCGTGCGATCGGTGCGCGTAGCCACCCACTGCACCGAAGCCGACGTATCCGCCCAGCACATCGCCACCGCACGGGAACTCGGCATGGACGTCTCCGGATTCCTGATGATGTCGCACATGGCCGAACCCGCTCGCCTGGCCGAACAAGCGAAACTCATGGAATCGTATGGGGCGCACTGCGTCTACGTCACCGACTCCGGCGGCCGGCTGACCATGAACGGAATCCGTGACCGGGTCCGCGCCTACCGCGAGGTGCTCGACCCCGGCACCGAGATCGGGATCCACGCCCACGAGAACCTCTCGCTGTCGGTGGCCAACTCCGTCGTGGCGGTCGAAGAAGGCGTCACCCGCGTCGACGCCTCGCTCGCCGGGCACGGCGCCGGAGCGGGCAACTGCCCGATCGAGCCTTTCGTCGCCGTCGCCGACCTGCACGGCTGGAAGCACAACTGCGATCTGTTCGCGCTACAGGACGCCGCCGACGACTTGGTGCGGCCACTGCAGGACCGCCCGGTCCGCGTGGACCGCGAAACACTCACGCTCGGCTACGCCGGGGTCTACTCGTCCTTCCTGCGGCACGCCGAAACCGCCGCGCGGCGCTACGGCATCGACGTGCGCACGATCCTGCTCGAAGTGGGACGCAGGGGGCTGGTCGGCGGACAAGAGGACCTCATCATCGACATCGCTCTCGACCTGGTCGCCGAATCCTCCGGCGCCACCGCCTGAACGGCTTCGAGCTCGCCGACGGTGATATTCCACCGTCGGCCCTCCGACTCGGATCGTCCGAGCGAGGAGTCCGGAGTGTCGGAGTTCGTGGACACTCCGGACTCTCGTGGCTACGTAGTGCCTCTGCGGACGCAGAAATGATCGGCGTCAGAAATCCTCTGGATGTGTTCGGGATCAGTGGCTTTCCCGCGCCGGTGCGGCTTCCGCCCACCTGGATCCCGGCAATACCGCCCATGGATTCCGAAGGCCGCCTGCCCTCTTCGTCTCGTCGATCCTCCGCGAGCTCCGACGGTCCTTCCGCGGCTTTGGCTGCCGGACACTGACATTCCGGTTCCGTCGCGGCAGCGCCACCACCGCGGCAGGACCGCCGGCCGCGAGAGGCCCTCACGCGGTTGCGTTGTGTGCGTGCGAGACTCGGGGCGATGCTCACTTACTTTCAAGCGACAGTCATCGGGGCGGTGCAAGGTGTCACCGAACTGTTCCCGATTTCCAGCCTGGGGCACTCCGTGTTGGTCGCGGCATGGCTCGGAGGCGACTGGGAGAAGTTGACCGGCGAGGGCGAGTCCGGTGCGGGCACACCGTATCTGGCGTTCGTGGTGGCGCTGCACGTGGCGACGGCGGTGGCGCTGCTCGGCTACTACTGGCGCGACTGGTGCGTCATCGTGGCGGGCTTTTTCACCACGCTGCGCACCGGCCGCCTCGACACCATCCCCCAGCGGCTGGCCTGGTCGATCGTCGTCGCCACCATTCCGGTCGGCGTGCTCGGCTTCCTGCTGGAACATCCGCTGCACGCGCTGTTCGGGACGCCTTTCTACGCCGGTATCTTTCTCGCGCTCAACGGCATCGTGCTGATCGTCGGCGAGGGATTGCGCCGTCGGAACGAGCCGTCGCTGGCCGAATACGGGCGGCGGTTCGCTCGGCGGGAAGCCCGCAGAGGCACCCTCACGGCCGAGGCGGAGACCCGGCGCCAATCCGACCGGCCGCTGGCCGCCCTCGGGACAGCGGACGCTCTCGGCATCGGCTTCGCGCAGGTCGGCGCGCTGCTGACCGGCTTCAGCCGTGCGGGCCTGACCATGGTCGGCGGCCTGTCGCGGGGTCTCGCGCACGAGCACGCGGCGAAATTCGCCTTCCTGCTGGCCACTCCGGCGATCCTCGGCGCGGGAGTCCTGGAACTACCGGAACTGGTCGGCCCGCAAACCGAAGGCATCCGTGGACCGGTGTTGTTCGGAGCCATCGTCTCCGGGGTGTCGTCGTGGCTGGCAGTACGGTTCCTGGAGCGCTACTTCCAGACCCGGACCCTACTGCCGTTCGCCATGTACTGCATCGTCGCAGGCACCCTCTCGGTCGTCCACTTCAGTTGAGCTCTGCTCGGCCGAAGTCGCCGATCCGGCTCCGGCGCGGCCGGAACGATCAACCGGTCACGCATTCGTCGGCCTGCACCTCCTCGTCGGTGTCCAGGACGACCGCCGCGCCGACCATCCCGGCGGCGACCAGTTCGATGACAACGGCGGAGGATCTCGGTTCGCCGCGGTAGGGGATCTCGGACTCGTAGGTGAGTTCGTCCCGGTCGCGCAGTTGCGCGGCCGCGATGGCGAGATCGTCGTAGCTGAGGGTCTGGTCCCCGACGAAGGCCGGGTCGGTGCCGGTCAGTGCCCGGGTGCGGTGTGCGTAGGTGACCGGGCGGGGTGATTCGGCGGCGATCTCGGCGATGACGGCGGGGTCGTCGAGGGCGAGCCAGTCGAGGGTGCCGGTGGGTGGATCGCCGAGGGTGAGGCCGACTTTGGCCTCGAGGTCGTCGGGCAGTGCGGTGTCGGGGACGACGGCGGCGCCTGTTTTGAGGACGGCCCAGGTCGCGATGACCGCTTCCATGCCGCGATCCAGACGCAGTGCCACGCCCGCGCCGGGGCCGCAGCCCCGCGCGATGAGTACCCGCGCCAAACGCGACGAGCGGGTCTCCAGATCGTGGTAGGACAGCTCGTCGTCGCCGGACAGGATGGCGGGGGCGTCCGGATCGTCCTCGACGGCGGCCACGAGTGTTTGGGCGAGTGTGGTGCCCGCGGTCGCCGCCGAGTTCGGCGGCGGGGTGGGAACGCTTCTGGCCGTGCCCATTTCCCGTTCGGTTCGGTCGAGGATGTCGATGTCTCCGATGGGGGTGTGGGGGTTGGTGGCGATGGTGGTGAGGATGCGTTCGAGTCGGTGGCCGAGGGTGTGGATGGTGGTTTCGTCGAAGAGGTCGGTGGCGTAGGTGAAGATGGTGTCGAGTTCGGCGGGGGTGCCGTCGTCGTGGTGGTGGGGGTTGATGTTGACTTGCAGGTCGAATTTGGCGGCGACGGTGTCGGTGTCCAGGGCGGTGACGGTGAGGCCGGGCAGCTGGAGGGTGGGTTGTTCGTTGTTCTGGAATGACAGCACGACCCCGAACAGGGGGTTGTGGGTGGTGGCGCGGCCGGGGGCGACGATTTCGACGACGCGTTCGAAGGGGATGTCGGCGTTGGCGAAGGCGGCGAGGTCGGTTTCGCGGGCTTGGTCGATGAGTTCGGTGAAGCTCATGCCGGTTTCGACGCGGGTGCGCAGGGTGAGGGTGTTGACGAACATGCCGACCAGTTCGTCGAGGGCGCGTTGGCCGCGTCCGGCGATGGGGGTGCCGATCGCGACGTCGGGGTCGCCGGTGAGGCGGGCCAGCAGGACCGCCAGGGCGGCGTGCACGACCATGAACAGGGTGCAGTTGTGGGCGCG
>NZ_JBFAXY010000051.1:0-30446 GCF_040681035.1 Nocardia sp. NPDC051911 | reverse complement strand
TCGCACGCTGGGTTGCGCGGGCAGCAGTGCCCGCCCTTCACCTCCGCTCGTCCCAGTGTTGGGAGTGACTGCCCAAGGCGAGCATTAAGGAGTGCATAGCAGAGATGTCACCCCGGCGAGCAGGGCGACCTCTTCGCGGCGCAACCCGGCCACGTGACGGTTGCCGCCGTAGGCGGGCAGCCCGGCCTGCTGCGGGTCAGCCGCGCGCGGCGGGTTCGCAGGAACTCGCGGATTTCGCTGCGCAGTTCCCATGATCTGCGCACTATCCGGCGTTGTCGGATGTTCTTGGCCCTGAGGGCTCTTGCTCGTTCCTCGGATCGTGTTGTCCCGCATCGAGTGGAAGCCGTCCGGGACCGGGAGGGTAGATCGGCTGCGGGCGATGTCCGAACAAGTAGTCGCGGAAGGCCCGCAGATACTCGTCTTGTTTGCTTGCGCGACCGTGTCCGGATCGTGGCTCAGGTGCGCGGGCGCTTCGGCGTTGCCGCCGGGCAGGGCGGCGGACACGATCTCGAACCACTGCACACTCGACACGCCCGGTACCTCGATTACCTCGGCCAGATGCTGTTGTTCCTCCGATACCGGGCGGACAACCGAACCGACGGCGACGCCGCGGCGGCGCTCGATGCCGCCTCCCGCGGCACGGTCGCGCTGTTGTCCTACACGCCGCGGACCCTCGACCACGATCTCGAAGCGGTGGAGTCCATGCTGACCGGAAACTTCCTGGCGTACTCGCGCGTGTTCGGTGCCGACACGGACGGGATCAGCTGGTCGGGGGCGCGTCCGCCGCTCGGCGTGCCCGGGCGCGCCGTTTGCCCTCGTGCATGGCCTGAACCCGGGCCACTGGAATCGTGTGTCCCTCCTCGATCAGATCCGGAGGAAGATGCTGCGGGGCAGGCATCTCCGCCTGCCACGGATCGTTGTCACCGAGCAGGTCCGGCACGGTCCGCACAGTGAAATCGGATGGCGTCACCTCGTCGAGGTCCGACCAGCGCAGCGGGAACGACACGGTGATACCCGGACGGATACGCGGACTGTAGGCGGCGGCCACGGTGGCGCCACCCGCACGGGTGGCGTCGAGAAAGACCTTGCCGTGGCGGTCTTCCCGGATGAACGCTGTCGTGCCGACCGAAGGATCGATCCGCTCGGCTCGCGCCGCCACGGCCCGCGTCGCCGCGGCCGCGTCCTCGACATCGGTCCCCGGGACCACCGGCACGAACACGTGCAATCCTCTGGAACCGCTCGTCTTCACTGCTCCGGACAGCCCGTCCGCAGTCAGCGCTTCCCGGATCAGCCGGGCGCCTGCCACGGCGTCGGCGAAAGTCTGTCCCGGTGCGGGATCGAGATCGAGCACAAGATGTGTGGGTTCCGGTGCGGATTCCGCGAGGAACAGGGTCGGATGGTATTCGACCGCCCGCTGATTACCGAACCAGATCAGGGTCCGCAGGTGGTCACAAAGCGCGTAGGTGATCTCCCGCCGCGAACTCTCCGCCCAGACCTTCGTCCGCGCCACCCACTCCGGCGTGTACTTCGGGAGGTTTTTCTGCATGAACGGCTCCTGCCCCGGCCGCACCCGTACCACCGACAGCGGCCGTCCGCGCAACACTCCCAGTAACCGTTCCCCGGCGAACTCCAGATAGTCCACCAGATCCCTTTTGCTCGCCTCGGCCTCGTCGAACAACGGCTGATCGAGATTGGACAATTCGACCCCGTGACGCAGCTCGCCTCCCGCCATCGCTCCACTCTCCCTACCACCGTGCGCCGGTCGATCACCGGGGGTGGCGAACTGGTTTCCCGCTCGTTCTCGCACATTCACGAAAATCGCCGATGCCCGAACCGAATGAGCGACACACGCATCCATGGCCTGAGAGGAAACTGCTGTTCAGGCCTGCGCAAACTGCCGCTGTGCCGCTGATAGGCGACGATACACGTTCCCTGGTGGCCCCGTCACCAGGCATTTCGTGACACATCGTTCCCATCTGGTGGCAATGTCACCCATCGTTTCCGGCATGCGCGAGCCGATGTCGGCAAACGGAGGGCAAGACCCGCACGGTCAGGCTTCGGGGTTCCGGGGCCGAGTACCGAACCGTCTGGGCTACGGCTGAGCTGGTCGGACTTCGTCTGCCTTGCGGTACTTTCCGTGTCCGCCTTCGCCGATGACCCATGTCACCGGCATGCCCGGTGTGATGAGTTGTTCGTCGCCCTGGTATTGCCAGAGGGAGAACCATACGTCGCCGGAGTGGCTGGCGATGAGTCCGTCGTAGGTGTCGGGCAGCCACCATCGGACCACACCGTCGAGGCTCGGATCAGGATCCTTCGCCGCGTCGACCTGCCCGTACGGTACCAAGCCGCCTGCGCCACGCCATCCGTCGAGAGTGGGGAGCAACGGTTGGTCCCCACCCTCGGGGTCGGCGGGCCAGATCTTTCCACTGCGGGACAGGATGTCGTCGTGGACTTCCCGGGCCAGTCTGCACGCCACACCGTCGGGAGCGCGCTCGACGGGGGTGGTGCCAATTACGACGCTCAAGGCCGGGACGGTGAATTCGATCCGCCATCCCGGTGGATCCGCCAGGCGGCGGAGCCGCTCGGGGATCGTTTCATCGATGTGCACCTCGAAACCGAGAGCCGACTCGATGTCGGCCGCCAGCAGGTCGGCGCCTCGCCGTGATGTCTCCTGGTCCATATAGCTATCCTGCCGATGTCGAGGAACGGCGCCCACTCCTCACGCTCGGTCAGCCGTGCCCGGAAAGCCTCGACCAACAGCTCGCCGCGTTGGTCGCGATCAGGACGAGACAGCGACAACGGACCGGTAGGTGTGCGGATCGTCGATGGCGTCGAGGAGATAGTCGGCGAGGTCGGCGCGCGAAGTGCGGGGACCGACCTTACCTTTCGCTCCCACCGAGACTCGCGGGCTGCCGTCGGCCTGCGCATCGGTCAATCCCGTGGGGCGGACGGAGGTCCAGCGCAGATCACTTTGCGCGAGTAGGTGTTCCATGCGCGCCATATCCGAGTAAGTGTGCCGCATAACCCTCCGCAGGACGGCGGCGAGGACTCTGGCGCCCGGCCCCGCGTCCGCCGGGACGTCCAGCGCCGCCGAGGAGATCACCAGCAGTCGCCCGCCCGGACGCATGGCGGCGATGATCTCGGCGGTGGCTGCGGAGTAGACGGTGGCGGGGCCGCGCCCGGTCGCGCCGAGCGCGGAGATCACCGCGTCGTACCCGTCGAGCAAGCCGGTCAACGCTCCCGCGGCACACGGGTCGGCCGTCACCACGGTCGACCCGAGCGTGGGCGCCGCGGTAGTGGCCGGGCGGACGATCGCGGTGACGCGATGTCCTCGTGCCAGCGCCCGGTCGACCACCATCCGCCCCGTTCGGCCGGTGGCGCCCAGGACCGCGATGGCCGCCATCAGCGCGCCGCGGGCCGGGTGGCGGGCTGGGTCAAGAAGGACACGGCCTCCATCAGCAGCTTGTGCTGGGTCTTCTGCACGGCCGCGATGCGCCACTGTCCGTCGGTGTCGCGGACGACGGTGTAGGTCGCGAGTTTGCCGAGCTTGCCCGGCTGCCGCTTCGAGGATTCGCCGCGGGTCACGACCACGGCGGCATCCGGTCCGTAGCAACGGATTTCGACGATGTCCACGGTCAGACGCGTGCCCTTCAGGAAGCTGTCGAACAGCGCTTGGTGGACCCGGCCGATCTCCGCACCGCCGTGGTAGACGGTGCCGACGTAGGTGATGTCCGTGGCGTCGTCGGTGAAGCAGGCGCCGTAGGCGGCGCCGTCGCCGCGATCCCACGCTTGCCTGCTGCGCTCGATGAGGGCGCGGATGGCGGCGGTGTCGGTGCTGGTGGTCATTTCGATCTCCTTCAGTCGGCCAGCAGGGCCAGGGCGGCCCGGCGGGGGAACAGCCGCGATACGGCGATGAGTGCCCGGTTGAACGGGCTGGTGAGTACGACGGAACCGGACCCGCCGGACAGAGCTTTTCGCGCACGGTCCACCACCTGCTCGGGTGTCTGGACCAGCCAGGGCGGTACGTCGGTGGCGGTTTGCGAGGCGGTGGCGGTGACGCCGGGGCACAGAGCCAGCACCCGTACGCCGCGTGCTCGCTGTTCGTGCCACAGCGTTTCGGACAAGGCCGTGACGAACGCCTTGGTAGCGCTGTAGACGGCGAGGCCCGGCTTCGGTATGTGCCCGAGCGTGGAGGACACGTTCACCAGGACGCCGCCGGGAGCGGCCGCACCGAGGAAGGCGTGGGCCAGCACGACCACCGCCCGGCAGTTCACCTCCAACGTGGCGATCGACGCTTCGAGCGCAACCTCGGTGAAATCGCCGTGCGCGGCGGTCCCGGCATTGTTGACCAGCAGCGTGTAACCACCGCCGCGAAGCCGTTCCGCGACCGCCCGCAGTCCCTCTTCGGTGCCGAGGTCGGCGGCGAGATAGTCGTGTCCGTCACCGAGTTCGGCGAGCAACATCTCCAGCGCTTCGATCCCGCGCGCCACGACGGTCACCGAATAGCCCTGCGCTGCAAGCGATTTCGCGAATGCGCGTCCGATCCCGGCACTGGCGCCGGTCACCAACGCTCTCACCGTTCGGCCTCCGGCTTCGTCGCCGGGTCGAACAGGAACGAGATGCGCTCCATGACCGGCTGCCGCTTGGTGTTGTGGAAACTGGCGATCCGCCACTGGCTGTCGGCTTCGCGCACCAACGTGTAAGTCTGCGTCTTGGACAACTCCGCCGGGCGATCGCCTTCGTAGCGGTCACCTCGGCTGGTGACGATCGCCACGTCGGCACCGTAGAAGCGCACTCCGAGAAAGGAGTCGGCGAGTTCGGTGCCCTTCAGGAATCCCGAGAACAGGGCCCGGTGCGCCTCGGTCAGATCGCGGCGGCCCACGTAGTGGGTGCCCAGAAAGGTGGTGTAGGTGGCATTTTCGGTGAAGGTCGCGCCGAACGCGTCGGCGTCGTTGCGGCCCCAGGCCGCCGTCATGGCGGCGATGGTCCCGCACACAGCCCGCAGGTCGTCGGCGTTGCCACCATCGGCGACGACCCGCGTGCACTCCATGACGCCGGCACTGCGGACATCCGAGGTCCGGTCCAGCCACAGGTACCCGCCTCCGCCGACGACGCCGAGCGTCAGCGCGGCGACCCCCACGGCTCGGACCACGGTGCGTCGTCGCGGACTGCGCGAGGTAGTCGGTTCGGTCCCTGCGATAGCCGACGTCATGGTGAAATCCTTCCCACAGCATTTACTGCTTACAAGATGTTTCATCTTTGGTGCAGTTTCTTCGTTAGAGAAGAGATTAGAGAAGATGCCTCAGCCTTGTCAATACGTCCGCATGAGGCCGATCCCGACCGCGCTGCCCTATCCACTCTGGGGCGGCAACGTGCGCAGGCCCGGTCTCGTCGAGGCCGAGTGCGCCTCGGCGGTTGCCTGTCCGTCATCGCTTCTTCACCCCCGGAGCGGTCGCAGAGCGGCACGATGAAGTGATGCGGCGGATGTGCGCAGCCGGTGTGGTAGCGGGGCTCGTGGCGGGCGGTGCGCTGACGGCGGCGGGACCGGTGGCGGCCGATGGTCCGGCCGCGTTCGATCTGCAAGCCCATCGAGGTGGGGCGGGGCTGGTGGCGGAGAATACGCTGCCCGCGTTCGCGAACGCGTTGGAACTCGGGGTGAGCACGCTGGAGCTGGACGTGCAGATCACCGCGGACGGATACGCGGTGGTCACCCACGATCGCGATCCGAGTCCGGCGAAGTGCGTGGACACGGCGCCGGCCGTCGCGGGCGACCCGAAGTTCCCGTATGTGCCGGGGACCACCTACATCCGGGACCTGACGCTGGCTCAGGTGCGGACGATCGATTGCGGTTCGGTGCCGTCCGCGGATCACCCGGAGCAGCGCAGGGCGCCGGGAGCGCGAATGCCGTTGCTGGCCGAGGTATTCGATCTGGTGCGCGCGTATGGCGCCGATCAGGTGATGCTGAACATCGAGACCAAGGTCGAGGCCGCCGCCCCGGAACAGACCGCGCCGCGCGAGCAGTTCGTGGACGTCGTCGTGGCGGAGATCCGCCGGGCGGGCATCGGGCGGCAGGTCACTGTCCAGAGTTTCGACTTCGGCGCCTTGACGCGCCTGCGGGAGGTGGCCCCCGAGCTGCCGACCGTCGCGTTGACCGACGGCCGGCCGAAATTGCAAGCCGGAGAGGCCGGTGGCTCACCGTGGCTGGGTGGTATGGATATCGACGACTTTCCGGGATCGTTGCAGGAGAAGTACGTCGCGGCCGCGGCGGCCATCGGCGCGGCCGCGATCTCGCCGGTGCACGGCACTCCGCAGGACGGCACCGTCACCGACCCCGACTACCGGCCGTTCACCACGCCCGAACTCGTCCGCGCCGCACATCGCCGCGGCATGCGGGTGGTGCCATGGACGGTCGATGACCAGCCCACCATGACCGCTCTGCTCGACCTCGGGGTGGACGGTCTCATCACGAATCGCCCGGACGTACTCCGCACACTGCTGTCCGACCGCGGGTACCGCCTACCACCGGCATACCACCGATCCTGAGCGATCCCGCGCGGCCGACCTGGCATGCGGACTGCCCCGATCGGGACGGCGACGCGGCCACCGCTCACCTTTCCGCGATCGGGTAGACGGGTCCCGTGATCAACCGAGAGTTCTCAGCAGTTCGTCCGCCACTCCTGCGGAGGAAGCCGGATTCTGGCCGGTGATCAGCGTGCGGTCCACCACCACATTCGGCGCCCACGGATCGGCCTCCCGGAAGTCGGCGCCGATCTCGACGAGCCGGTCCTGCAACAACCATCGGGCCTTGTCCGCGAAGCCCGCTTGGGCCTCTTCGGCATTGGTGAACCCGGTCAAGGCATAGCCCGCGAACAGGTTCGCGCCATCTTCACCCTTGGCGGCGAGCAGAGCCGCGGGCGCATGGCACACGACCGCCAGCGGCTTGCCGGAGGTCAGGATGGTGGCGAGCAGCCGACCGGAGTCGGCGTCGACCGCGAGATCTTCCATCGGCCCGTGCCCGCCGGGGTAGAACACCGCCGCGTAGTCGGCGAGGTCCACCTTCGCCAGGTCGACGGGGTTGTTCAGCTCGGCGCTCGTGGCGATCACCCGCGCTCGATGGTCTGCGGTCTCCTGACCGTCGTTGGCCTCGGGCGCGAGGCTGCCTTTGTCCACGCTCGGTACGACGCCGCCGGGCGTGGCCACCACGATCTCGTGTCCCGCCCCTTTCAGCCTTTCGAAGGGCACCACGAATTCCTCGGCCCAGAAGCCGGTCGGGTGCTTCGTCCCGTCGGCCAGCGTCCAGTGGTCGACTCCGGTCATCACGAAAAGGATCTTCGACATGGTGTGTTGTCTCCGTCGTCCGGAACCCGCTCGGTCGGGGTTCGCGTCATCGAGTCCCGTCGCGCTGGTCCACGTGGCACCTGGAGGTATCGATCCCACGCGTCTGGATCGTCAGCGACGACACTGTCGACGCTAGCCTTCGGCAACCATGGAATACCAATAAGAAGACCGATTTCAGACATCGGTTTCTCAATGGATCTTCGCAGACGACTTCGATTCGCGGCCGTTCCCGTTTCACTTTTTCCTTGGGCCGGGCGATGCGCAGTCACGAGCCGGTCACCGGTCGGTCACGCAGCACCGCCCCTCCCGCCTGACCTGGACTTGTTTACGCGCCATACTGGACCGGTGACGGAGATAGGTCAGTGCGAGCAGGAGACTGCACGCAAGATGCTCGGTGGTTGCCCCGATATCGGCAGCTTTAGTTTCTGGTTCGCCGACCAGCGGTGGGAATGGTCGGACGACGCCGCCACGATTTACGGGTACGCACCGGGAGAAGCCGAGCCGTCCACCGAACTTCTGCAACGCCACCTGCACCCCGACGACCGCGAGCGCGTCGCCCAGACGCTCGCCGAGGCCATCGAGACCGCGTCGCCGTTCTGCACGCGTCACCGGATCATCGACACCGAGAACGAGACGCACGACGTGATCGTCATCGGCGACCAGCTGTTCGACGAGCAGGGCGCCGTGGTGGGTTCCTCCGGTTACCTCATCGATGTCACCGAGACGCTCGAAGACAACCGGCAGGAAGCCCTCGACGACCTGCTGCCGGACGTGATCGACGCGCGCGCGGTGATCGAACAGGCCAAGGGCGTCGTGATGTTCGTCTACGGCGTCAACGCCGATCAGGCGTTCCGGGTGCTGCGCTGGCGCTCGCAGGAGACCAACATCAAGATCCGCGCGCTGGCCGAGCAGCTCGTCGCCGACGTCGTCGCGATGGGTGGTGCGCTGGTTCAGCAGCGCACCCGCTTCGATCATCTCCTGCTGACCCTGCACCGACGGGTCACGTCCACGGATTCCGTCGCGGACTGACCGACCGGTGTGCGGGGTCCGGTCGCTGCCGAACGGATCATCGGCCACCGCTCCCGTGTGGGTGGATTGGGCCGTGCCCATTGCCAACAAGACAGATCTGTCTCTATCTTTTAACGAGACAGATCTGTCTCTTTAAGCACGGCGGATGGGAGTCCTTCATGGCTACGGAATCGACGGCAGAGGACCTGCTCGGGCGCGGAGCGGGCGCATGATCATCGGAGCCGCGGAGGAGACGCCTGCCACGATGCTGGCCGCCCATCACATCGAATTCGGCGCGCCGCTCGCCGTGGGCGAACTGCCCCGGCCGGTTCCGCTCCCCGGGGAGGTACGGATCAAGGTCGCGGCGACCAGCGTCAACCCCGTCGACATGCACACCGGTCGCGGGAACGGCTACGTCCAGTCGATGACACTTCCGCTCATCCCGGGCTGGGACGTGGCGGGAACCGTCGATGCGGTCGGGTACGGCGTGGCGCGGCACCGAGTCGGCGACCCGGTCTTCGGCTTGGCCCGGTTCCCCCATCCGGCCGGGGCTTACGCGGAGTACGTGACGGCGCCCGCACACCACGTGGTGCGCGCTCCGGCAGGCCTCACCATGGTGGAGGCGGCCGCGCTGCCGTTGTGCGGGCTGACCGCCTGGCAGATGCTCCGAGCGGCGAAGGTGGAGCGGGGCAAGCGTGTCCTGATCGACGGCGCCTCCGGCGGTGTCGGACACCTCGCCGTGCAGATCGCTCGCGCGCTCGATGCGGAAGTGATCGCGCTCGCTCGGCCCGAGCACCACTCGCTGGTCACCTCATGGGGCGCCGACGACTGCGTGGACTATCGGGACGCCGCGGCGGTGGCCGCCATCGACATGGCCGACGCCTTGTGCGATGTCGTAGGCGGCGATCTGGCCCTACGGCTGTTCGACCGGATCGCCCCGGGCGGCTGCGCTGCGCTCGCCTTGGGTTGGGCAGTCCCGGACTACCGGGCTGAGGCTGATGCGCGTGGGATCGACGCGGTGTCCTGCTTGGTCGACCCGGATCCCGTAGGCCTGAGAGTCTTATCCGAACTCGCGGAAGCCGGTTCCTTGCGCGTGCACATCGGAGCGACCTTCGGCCTCGCGGAGGCGAGTCGGGCACAGCAGTGGGTGACCAGCCGATCCGGCATCGGCAAGGCCGTCATCGTGATGCCGGACTCAGCGGAATGACCACCCAGCGAACCGGGACGCCGGCAGCCCCGCCCCGGCAACAGGGCACCGCCGGTTCACGCGCCCCCCGGCTGCGTGGGCCGGCGCTTCGAGAAGCGGTGCTCGACATCGCCTGTCAACTCTTCTACGACAACGGTGTGCATGCCGTCGGTGTGGATGAGGTCGTGCGCCGCGCCGGCATCGCCAAAGCCAGCCTCTACCGGTGGTTCCCCACCAAAGACGCGCTCATCCTCGCGGTTCTCGACCGAATCGACCAGCAACTGTGGGCACGGTGGGACGAGGTGGCGAAGCAGTTCGCCGACGATGCCGAGGCAGAGCTGCGGACCCAGATCACGTGGATGACCGACATGGCGGCATCACCTGGATACCGAGGCTGCGCCTTCGTCAACACGGCGGCCGAATTCTCCGAGAGCCATGACGAGATCCGTGACCGCTGCCTCCAGCACGAGCGGGAACTGGGCATGCGCCTTCGCAGGCTTGGTCGACGCCTTGCCGTGCCCGACCCCGATTCCTTCGCCGACCAGCTCCAGTTGGGGATCGTCGGCACATTCACCACCTCGGGCCTGTTCTCCAACGCGGGCCCCGGGCGGCGACTCCCCGCGCTCCTCGACGCGATACTGGCGGCGAATCTCGGTCGCTGAGTGCAGCGCCACTGTGGGCAAGGCTGCTGAGCGACCGCACCGCGGCGGACCGAATGCCGGATCATCGCCGTCGGGCCCGCTGGGCTGCCTCGCGATCGGTGATGATCTGCTTGCGGCGCTGCGTCATCGCTTCGGCGGGTGAGCCGGCGCCGACGATCGCCTCGAACACCGCGCGTGCGTCCTCGAGCGCGTCACGTGCGCCGACTCCGGCGGCCGGAGTGATGGCGTGGTCGGCGTCACCGATCAGGAGCACCGAATCCTGAGGCGCGCGCGCTCCGTCCAGGGGAACGTCGCGGGCGTTGCTGACGTGCAACAGTTCCGTGTGCGACAGTAAATCCGACACCAGCGCCTCGATGGAAGGCGTTGCGGCCAAGATGGTTTCGGCCCATTCACCGGTCGGCCGCATCCCGATATCGTCGCGGGAAGCGGGGAGGGGTTCGCGCGGGATCCGCACGAACCACAGAGCCGCCGGATCCTCTGGGCGCCAGATGTGCCCGAAAGTACTGCCGGCACTGCCGTCTTCGGCGACCTCGGCGAAGAAGTGCAGGACCGCGGGTGCGGTGGCCGGCGGGGAATCCAATGGCGTGCCGGTCATCCCGTACAGCACGACGTCACCGGCGTAGACCGGGATGCGGCCGGGTTCCAGGCCCGCGCGGACCACGGAGTCGATACCGTCGGCGCCGACCACCAGTCCCTCGGCGGCGACGACGTCCGCGCCGCGCCGGATCTCGTGGCCGTCGTCACCCGAGGTCACCTCGGTGATCGGCTCGCCGTAGCGCAGCTCCGCGCCGGAGCCGGCGACGAACTCCGACAACACACCCATGAGGTTGCGGCGCAACCAGAAGCGATGACCGCGACTGGGCATTTCGCTGCGCCGACCGCGACTGTCTTCATAGTCGAGCCCCGCCAGCGGATACGAAACCGCGTGCAGCGCCGAACGATCGACGCCCATCGCCTCCATCGCGTCGTGCCCGCGCCCATCGATGAACAGAAACGCCCCGGCTCCGGGACCGGGGCGCTGCTGCTCGTAGACCGTTACCTGACGACCTTTCCGCGCGAGACCACCGGCCAGGCAACTACCCGCGATCCCACCACCGATAACACTGACCATGTAACTGCGATCTCCTAGCGTTGTCGTGCCGACGGCCACCCGCTGGGAGGGGCACTCATCCAGATTGCCATGCTCGGCCGAACCTTCCCCGAGGACTGATCGACCGAGCGCGGGATGGCGCCTCCGCAGAGCACGTCTCACCATGGTAGAGCGGGCCACCCAGTCCAAAAGCTCTTCGTGGCAACAGAATCCGAGTGGGCACGGGTCGACACATGCGCTCCCCCATCGCATCGACGGTGCTCAGCTCGGTGGAATTCGCTTCAGGCTGCCGACACTGAGCGATCCACTCGCCCCGGTGCGCAGTGTCGCCTCCGCCGCGCGGACATAGCCGAGAGGGTCTTTGTCTACGGGCTCGACGCCGGCGTAATTGCTCGCTTCGTAGGCGGCGAAGGCGACGGCGAGTTGGTGGCGGCGCGCCAACCCGGCCAGGCGGCGGAAGTCGGTGAGCCCCTCACGTTCTTCCTCGGCCATGTGGTCGCTGTTGGCCAGGTTCGCCGCAGCTACGGCCGCGTACCAATCGTCGGTGCCGACCTGGTGTCGCGCTACTTCGGCGACCGCGTCCCTGATCTCGTTGTGGTCGTGGATGGCGTCGAGTGTCTCGTCCTCCGTCCCGCTCGCGCGCCGGGCCGCGATCCCTGCCTGGAGCAGCTCGGGATAGAAGATCTCCTCCTCGGCCTGCGCGTGCAGCTCGAGGAAGGCCGCCAGTCTGTCCCAGATCGCGGACAGCGCGGCGGTTTCCCCGCGATCGATCTGCTCCAGGATCGCGAACAGCCGCCGCTGCTCGTGATGGTCATCGAGAATCAGCTCGGTAATGTCCACATTTCCTCCCTGACGCCGCGTTCGAGTAAGCATTGGACTCGACGACCGACTGCCGCGCGGGCAGCCGGAACGTCCATGGGAACCTGACGACAACGTACTACCGAGCCGCGGCCCGACGCTCACATTCCGCCGCGGAACCCGCATGGATACCCGATCGCGAGCATCAACGACAAAGTGCCTCGCCGTGAAACGGCTGACCGAACCTCGGGAGCGACAGCGTTACGACCGATCCTCCGTTTCCGCGTGGTAGGTGTGGGTAGCTCGGTGGTGGTGAGGTTCGCTCGGCTCGGTGGGAGGAACGGTGTCTCGTTCGCTGATGAAGGTGATTTCCGCGGCCGCGCTGGTGTGCGGCCCGGTTTCCGTCGGAGCCGGTGCGGCGGCCGGTGTACCGCAGTTGCCGTTGCCGCCGATCGGCGGTGGATCGGGGATCGTGATCGATGACCGGGCCGAGTGCACGCTCACCGCCATCGGCTACGACGCGGCCGGCAGGCTGGTCGGTTTGACGGCGGGGCATTGCGGCGAGCCCGGGGCGCAGGTGGCGTCGGTGACCTATCCCAGCTATGGGGTGCTGGGGCGGTTCGTCTACGCCGATCACGAACTGGACTACGCGATCATCCAATTCGATGACACGCGGGTCGCTCCAGCCCGCGACGTCGGTGGTTTCGCCATCGACGGCCTCGGCGCACCCGCGCGATTTCCCGACGTGGTGTGCAAGAAGGGCCGCACGACCGGCCGAACCTGCGGTGTCGCCTGGGGCGACATGATGGGCCGCGGCAGCGACACCTGGACCCAAATGTGTGTGCTCAAGGGCGATTCCGGCGCGCCGGTGGTGATCGGTTCGACCCTGGTCGGCATGGTCAACGCCTACTGGGGCATGGGGTGTCTCGGGCCCGAGGTGGGAACCGACATCAACGCCATCCTCGCCGACATCGACTCCCGCGACGACGTCGGCGCCGGATTCCGTCCCATCTGATCCCAGCAGTGTGACCAGCACGCGGGTCGAGCGAACTTCGGCATCGCAGTAGCGACCCGAATACAGCGTTTCTCCCGCCTCCGGTTCCGGAATATCGGTCGAACAGCTGACATTCAGATGCGGTGCGCATGCTCTACATTCGGGTCGGTGTCGAATCGACCGATCGTGAAGGCTACCGCCGACGCCCGGTCGAACGGGTGCGTCCACGGTCTGGGGTTGGAAATGGGTCAGTGTGTGCAACGAATCTTGGGTGCTGTCGTCCTGGCCGCCGCGGTCGTGATCGCCGGTTGCGCCACATCCGACGATTCGCCGGGTCCGGCAACCAGATCGGCGGCCGCCGCGACAACGACCGCAACCGCCAGAACCCCCGGCGCACCGGCGTCGAGCGCCGCGCCGCCACCGGAGACGGTGCCACTCCTGCAAGGCGACAACCGCATGCGCGGTCCGGGGACGGTGTTCTCGGGCTGCACTCCCGATGCCGGTGACAAATTCACCCGCGGCGGCCAGGTGTTCGATCCGCTGACCGGCACGAACAAGCCGATCCCCCAACCGATTCTCAAAGCGCCCGAGCAACTCGTCAACCACTTCTGCACGGTGATGGGTACGCCTCGAAATGTGCGCGTCGTGTACATAGTCTCGGTTCGCACACCTGCTTCGGGTCTGGATGCCGAAAAGTACTCGACCAGGATCGAAGCGTTCGGAGTGAACGATCGAGCACCTGTCGCTCAGGCGCCTTGGCCCGCAGACCTCGCACTCGACAAGTTCTCGGTGCTGGCCCCGACAGAATACGGTTTCATCGTCCGAGTTCGTTCGCGCGTCGTCGGATTCGACCTCGATACGCTCGCCGTTGCCTGGCAGCTCGACGAAGGCCAGCTCTACAGCGACCGCTACAACGGTCGGAGTCTCGCAAGGGAGTTGGGGACGCAGAGCGGCCAGAGAATCGTATTCAACAGCGCGAAGGACGGCTCCGAGATCGCGCGGTTCGATGGCATCGGCCTCGCGGGCGGAACGGCCATCGATTCACCGCATACGACAGCGGACAACGGCTTTTTCGTCGCACAGGCCGGTCGGCCCGACTACCACCTCTTCTACTTCGATTCGGCTGCCGCCGCGCTCGTCGGACCGATCGCGCCCTTCGCGCAGTCGTTCCAACGCAGCGGAAACCTATTGCTCGCGTATGGGCGGGGAGGCAGCGACAGCGCCTATCTGAACGTCTACGACATGAACAAGAAGACGTTCGTCGTCCAGAAGTCAGGTAACGACGCCGCCGGCCTCGGGTTCCAGCACGTCTACCTCGCCGGCAAGTATCTCTACATCCAAAACGCCGATGACAGCCCCGTCATAGACCTCACGACACTGAACAAAGTCGCGAGCGGATGGCATCAGCGCCCGATGGATGTCATCGGCGACTGGATCCTGGTGATCTCGGGCAAAGTCTCGAACAACTATGCGACCTGCTTCGACACCCGCGGTGAATTCATCTGCTACGAGACCGGAGTCCTGTACCACAGCCCGAATGGTTCTTATCCGGGTAAGTGGTATTAGCCGTTCGGCCAGGGGATCGGTCAATCGGCCGACGGAGGCTGCGCGGCCGACGGCCCTTCGGTCAGGGCGGCCAGGATCGCCGAAGTGTCGTGATAGTAGGGCCGGAATTCGGTGATCAGGCCGTCTCGAAAGCTGATCCATTGCAGCAGTGAGGTTTCCAGTATCCGTCCGGTGCGCCGCGCACGTAGACGACCCCGGCTGTAGACCACGACGCTGGCCTCGTCGTCGAGGAAATGCTGCTCGTCGAACCACAAGCCGTCCCAGCTCTCTCGCATCGCGGCGAGGAATCTCCGGAATCCGTCGTGTCCATGCCAATCGCCGCCATAGGGCAGGCTCGACGCCTGGCGCATGACCACATCCGGCGCCAGATGCCGGGCCATTTCCTCGAACCCGGACCCGTCGGTCAGATACGCCGCCTCCGACGCGTAGAAGGCCCTCAGGGTGCTCATCACATCAGCTGTCATGCGCACGATCCTCGTCACCGCCACCCCGCCCGCGCTGGCGGGAATCAGCCATCGCGCTAGATGGGGGTCGGTTGTGTTACCTCTCCCCCACTGTCTCTTGTCATAGGAGTGACGGCCGTGGTTCCCGGCAGCTAGGTCGAAATCATCCTGTGGGTCGCACGAGGTCGCTTCCCGACAGCCGGTAGCGGCGCGGCGCCCGGTCCGCTCATGACTCCTCGGACCCGAGCGAGCGCCTGGCCTTCGTCCGCCACGACGCGTTCGGGGCCCCCTCCCCACGAATCGTCCGCCGGACGTCAGTCGATGGATGCGGACGCCTCGTCGCGAAGGGCGGCGATCGTGGCGCGCAGTGATTCCGCGGTGGGCGTCGGCTCGATGCCGAAGGCCGCGGTCGCGGCCGAGGAGTCGATCATGAACGGACGATCGAACTGATACCGCAGTTCGCGCATCTCGCGGGCGTTGGGATCGAAGAGCCCTCCGACCCAGAGCACCGCGGCGGGCATCCGGCTCACCCGCGCGGGCGGCGCGTCCGCGACCGTCGCCGCGAGCCCGGCGAGTTCGCGAAGGGACATCGGCGGCGCGGTGGGCGTGTGCCAAGCGCGGCCCCAAGCGTTTTCGTCGTGGGCGACCGCGACGAGAGTACGTGCGGTGTCGGTGACGTCGGTCCAGCTGTGCGCGGCGTCCGGATCGGCGGGGAACAGCACCCGGCGGCCGGCCAGCACGGCGGGCAGCGCCGCGACGGTGAACGCCGACGTCGCTCCGGCGCCGAGGTAGTCCGATCCGCGTACTTCGGCGGTGCGGACGCGGCCCGCTTCGTGCGCCGCCAGCGCCTCGGTCCAGAGCTCCGCGCGCACGCGCCCTTTCACGCTGTTGGGACGCAGCGGGTGCTGTTCGCTGATCGGACCGTCGACCTGACCGTAGCCGTAGAGGTTTCCGACGCTCAGCAGCGCGGCGCCGGTAGCCTCCGCCGCCTGCAACACGGCGGCGGCCAGGGGCGGAAAATCGCTCGCCCAGCGGTGATACGGAGGCTGCGCGCACTGGAAGATCACCTCCGCGCCCGCACAATGCCCGATCAATGCCGCCGAGTCGGTAGCGTCGGCGGCGACGCGCTCGATCAGCGGATGATCCGGGCCGACGCCGCGCCGGGTTATCACGCGCACCTGGGCGCCGCGTGCGGCGAGCAACGCGGCGGTGGTCGCGCCCACCGGGCCGGCTCCGATGACAACGTGCAGAACCATGGCAATCCATCCTGTCGGGCGTTCCGTTTAGAGAACAGTGTTCTCAATGCGGCTTCACCGTAAGTCAGAACAATGCGTGAAGTCAAGAGCACTGTTCACCGAACCAACATATGTTCTGTTATCGGTTGCTTGTTCTCTACACTGGGGAGATGTCCGCCCGATCCCTACGCGCCCGCATCCGCTCCGAGATGACCGAGGAGATCAAAGAGGTCGCGCGCAGACGGTTGGCCGTGGACGGCGCGAACCTGTCCTTACGCGGGGTCGCACGGGATATGGACATCGTTCCGTCCGCGCTCTACCGCTACTTCCCGAGCCGGGACGACCTGTTGACCGCCTTGATTCTCGACGCCTACCGCGCCCTGGCCGCCGAAGCCGAAACCGCCGACGCGAAGGTTCCCGCCGCCGATCTACGCGGCCGGTGGCTGGCGGTGTGCTCGGCGGTGCGAGACTGGGCGCTGGCCCATCCGGCCGAATACGGACTGCTCTACGGCAGCCCGGTACCCGGATACTTCGCACCCGAGGACACCGTGGCCCCCGCCACGGCCGTTGTCTTCCGGCTGGTCGCCATCGCGCAGGAGGGGGCGGGAAAACTGACACCGCCACCGCTTCCGGCCCCGCTGCCCGCGCCCGTCCGCACCGACCTGCGCCGACTCATCGAGCAGAAGCCGCCCGCTGACATGCCCGAAGACGTGCTCGACCGGGTCTTTGTCGGCTGGACCCAGCTGTTCGGCCTGATCAGCTTCGAGATCTTCGGCCGCCTGAACGGAACCATCGACGCCCGCGACGAATACTTCGGTCACCACATGAACGTGATGGCCGACCTGGTCGGCCTGCCGTAACCCGGCCTCCGGCGGTCTCCTCGCCGCCTTCTTCGCAGCCCGGCCTCGATCCGGTCCGACCAGTTCATCTGTACGACGACATGGCGGCGTGTCCGCACCGGCGTGCGGGTAGCGCACGCCGGGCGGCGCTACGGTACACAGCACCGAGATTCTCCGCGTTCCATTCGACCGAACACGACTCATTCGTGGAGGAACATTGCCGAGCTCGTTCACTCGCAGGGGATTTCTGTCCAGTGCGGCCACTTCGGCCACGGCCGCGGCCGCCGTCACGACCGGAGCCGCGCCGGGCAAGGCCCGAGCGGACACCGATCCGGACAAGCCGAACATCCTGGTGATCATCGTGGACGAGATGCGGACACCCGTGTGGTTCCCCGACCAGCAGACACTGGACGCCGTGCTGCCGAACATCGCACGGATCCGCCGGGGCAGCGTGTCGTTCGAGAATCACTACACGGCGGCCAACGACTGCACACCCGCCCGGGGTTGCCTGCTGACCGGCCTCTACGCGCAGCAGACCGGGGTCATGGTCGTGTCGGAGTCGACGTTGTCGCCGCTGTTCCCGACGTGGGGGTCCATGCTGCGCGACCACGGTTACGACACCACCTACTGGGGCAAGTGGCATCTCGGCAGCTACCCGGATCGCACACCGGGCGCGCTCGAAGCCTACGGATTCCACGGCGGCACCTATCCCTCACCCAACGGCGCGCCGGGTCAAGGGCTGCAAATGGATCCGAAGATCGTCGACCAATTCGTCGACTGGTTCCACAACGATTCCGGCAATGCGCCCTGGTGCACGACGGTGTCGCTGGTCAACCCGCACGACATCCAATGGTGGCCGCGCTGGACCCGTCGCGACCAGTTCAACGCCGACATCCCACGCTGGATGAACGAGCTGCCGCCCAATTTCGAGTCGCTCGAACAACTTTCGCGCAAACCGCGCCTGCAGATGGCGCTGGTGGAGGTCTCGGCGGTGGCGTTCGGAGCGGCGCCCTACGGAACGCCGGAAGCCATGCAGGCCTGGATCGAGATGCGCAATCTGTATCTGTGGGCGCAGCAGCAGGTCGATATCCAGATCGGCCGCGTGCTGGACACCTTGCAGTCGCGTCCGGACGTCGCCGCCAACACCGTCGTCGTCTTCACCTCCGACCACGGGGACTACGCGGGCTCCCACGGCCTGCACGGCAAAGGCGGCGCCGCCTACGACGAGGCGCTGCGCGTCCCGCTCTACGTCCACGATCCGCGCGGCCACTTGAGCCCGGTGAACGGGACGAGCACCAGGGACCAGCTCACTTCCAGTGTCGATTTCACTCCCCTGCTGCTCACCATCGGCACCGGCGGCGACGAATGGCGCGGCGACGGACGCTACGAACATCTCAGCGGGCGTCTCGACATCGCCGCGCTGTGCCGCAACCCGGGAGCCGCGGGCAGGCCATGGGTCGCCCATACCACCGACGAGGCTTCGATCGAGGAAGCCGCGATGCTGTTCGATCAGAACGCCCCGGGCCACGTCGCGATGGTGCGCACCCCGGACGCGAAATTCGCCTCCTATTCCCATTGGGTGCACGGCCGGATCCAGATCGACCCGGCGGCCGCACAGGAATTCGAGCTCTACGACTACAGCACCGACGGCGGCAGGCTCGAGCTCGACAACCAAGCCGCCACCGGGAATCCGTTGCGCGGCGAGATGGAGTCGCTGCTGGACAACGTCATTCGCACCGAGATCCAGCAACCGCTGCCGCCGTATCTGCGGGCCGCGCAGGACGAAGGCATCGGCGACTACCTCTCGGCGCAGACGAACGTGTTGATCCAAGCCGAACGCATCGGCAACGCCTTGCTCGATGCCGTGCCGAAGCCGTCCTAGCTCCTACAGCAAGCCCCGCACGCCCAGGTCGCTGACGTATTTCTCGATCAGCTCCCGGGAGATCTGCGGAATATCCTGATCGGCGCCGATTTTCGCGGCTCGGACGGCAGCACGGAATTTCTCCGCGGGCAATGCCGAGCCACGAACGGCCGGGGCCGGTCGTCGATAGGCGTGCAACAACGGCAGCACGGAGGCCTGGCGCTGAGCTTCCGGCAACGCCCGCAGGGAGGTCTCGAATCGGGTGACCCACTCGCCGTAATCGGCGATCCGCTCGATGCGATGGCCCGCCTCGATCAGCCAGTCGACGAACTCGTCGAGCGAGTGGCCGTCGTCGTGCGGGTTGAGCACGTCGAAACTGTGGAAACCCGTCCCCGCCGTCGCGCCGAGAATGGTGATCGCCTCGGCGGTGAAATCGGCGGGCAGGCCGTCGTAGTGGGCGCGCGAGCGTTGGCCGTTCGCGTCGGTGCGGTAGAAGGAGAACGGCGCGATCCCCGTGACGAGCAGGCTCAGCAGCAGCCGGGTGAAGATGTCGGGCACGTTGAGCTGACCGGTGTAACGCCGGTCGGCGAGGATCATGTCCGACCGGAACACCGCCACCGGAAGCCCGCACAGGTCATTGGCCTCGCGCAGCAGCACCTCGCCTGCCCACTTGCTGTTGCCGTAGCCGTTGGCGTAACTGTCGTCCACCGCGCGCATCGCGCTGAGCTCGCGGATGTCGCCGTCCTCGGCGAAGACGGCCGGGTCGATCTGCGTGGCCACGGCGACCGTGGACAGATAGGTGAACGGCTTGAGCCGCGTGGTCAGGGCGAGACGGATCAACTCGGCGGTGCCGACCACGTTGGGGCCGAACAGTTGCCGATACGGCAGCACGTGGTTGACCAGTGCGGCGGGATGCACGATCACGTCGACCTGTTCGGCCAGCCGTTGCCAGGTCCGATCGTCGAGCCCCAGGTTCGGATCACCGATGTCGCCGGGGATCACCTCCAGATGCGCGGCGGCCAGATCCTGGAACTCCTGGACCAGGCCGGAATCTCCGGTGTCGAAGGCGCTGTCGAGTCGCTTGCGCGCCGCGGCGGCGTCGGAACCCCGGACCAGGCAGACCAGCGTGCCTCCGCTGTCGTGCATCCGCCGCAGCCATTCCAGGCACAGGAAACGGCCGAGGTAGCCGTTCGCGCCGGTCAGCAGCACCGTCCGCACGGTTGCGGAGGGGCGCGCCAGATTCGGCGCCTCGGCGAGTGTGCGGGCGTCGAGGAACTTGTCGAGGGTCAGATCGGCGGCGCGGACCTGCGACTCGGCGCCATGCACAGAGGAGTAGGTGGCGCCCCGCGTACCCGAGGCGCGCTCGGCCGCGATGTAAGCCGCCACCTCGCGCAACCCGTTGGCCGGGCTGGTCACCATCGACACCGGCACCTCGACCTCGAAGATCTCGTGCAGCAGATTCGACAGCGACAACGCCGAGAGCGAATCGCCGCCGAGATCGCTGAAGTGCGCGTCGGGGCGCAGATCGGCGTCCGCGCAGCCCAGTACGGCCTTCGCCGCGCGGCTCACCGTCTCCAGCACGGGCAGGTGATCCGCGGTGCGGCGCAGGTCGAGCAGTTCGTTCGCCTGCCCGGCGGCCTGTTCGGCGTAGAGCTCCTGCAAACGCGGCTCGTAGTGTTCTTTGAGCTTGGGCCGCAACAGCTTTCCGATGCCGCTCAGCAATCCGTTGGCGGTGGTGAACGGTTCCGGCTCGATCAGGAACTCGCGCGGGACCTCGTAGGACTGCAGCTCGGCGTCCTTGGCCAGCTGTCGCAACGAATCGCTCAGCGCCGTCCTCATCTTCTCCGGATCTCCCCAGGCCAGCACGTCCTCAGTGGGCACGATCACGGCGAGCAGATAGGCACGTTCGCTGCTGCCGTACACGAAGATCTGCCGGATCAGCGGACTGGTCGCATAGACCGACTCCAGACGCGAGACCGCGACGAATTCGCCCTGGGAGAGTTTCAGCACGTTGTTGCGCCGATCGACGTACACCAGGTGATCCGGGCCGAGTTCGGCGACGATGTCGCCGGTTTTGTAGAAGCCGTCGGAGTCGAAGACCTCGGCCGTGACCTCGGGCCGCTTGTAGTACCCGGAGATCAGGGTGCTGCTCTTCAACAGCAGCTCGCCGCGCGGATGCGGCTTGTCGGTCCGGAAGTAGCCCAGCTCGGGGACGTCGACGAGTTTGTAGTCCAGTACCGGCGGCCGCTGCACCCGTTCGTCGATGACGACCACGCCGCCCGCCTCGGTGGATCCGTAGCCGTCGTGCAACTCCAGATCGAGCACCGACTCGACGAACGATTTCATCTCGGCCGACACCGGGGCGCTCCCGCAGATCGCCATGACCAGCCGTCCACCCAGGAAGTGTTCGCGCAGTTCGGTTTTCACCTCCGCTTCCAGCGCGACGCGGTCCACACCGGGTCCGTAGCGCCGGTCCACCTCGCTCTGGTAGCGCTGGAAGACCATGTCGCACACGCGCGGAACGAAGAACAGCTCGGTCGGCCGGGCCAGCGCGATGTCGTCGAACAGCGTCGACATATCGCTCTCGGCCGCGAAGTACGCGGTGCCGCCGCGCGCCAGCACGCCGGTCAGCGACCCGCGACCGGCCACATGGCTCATCGGCATGTAGTTGAAGTTGATCGCGGCGACGTCGGGCCGGTTCACCCATCCCCTGGCGACCAGCCGCTGGCTGTACATCGCGCCTTTCGGGGTTCCGGTACTGCCCGAGGTGTAGATCAGCAGCGCCAGCGGGTCCTCGCCGGGCTCCGCGACGAACAGCGGCGCCGGCGGCAGCGTCCGGCCTCGCGCCAGCACCTCGTCGAGCGATTCGACGCGCACCGCGCTGCCCGCGTCGGCCAGCCGCGCGCGGGCGGCGTCGAACGCCGCCCGCTGGTCGTCGTCTTCCGGGTGGTAGTCGAAGACGACCAGCCGTTGTGGCCCGGACTCCGACAGCGCGCACGTCACCGCGGCGTCGAGCAGTTCCGGTGTCGCCGCCAGCACCCACGGCTCGGTCTCCGCCACGATCGCGGCGAGCTGGGCGACCGGGGCGCTGGATTGCATGGGTACCGCGACCAGGCCGAGGTGGACGCAGGCCAGGTCGAGCGTGGTGTAGTCACTGCTGGTGAAGCCCAGGATGCCCACGAAGTCGCCTGCCCGCAGCGGTGTGTCCGCGTCACCGTGCCATGCGGCGGCGACCGCGCGCACGCGCTCCCACAGCTCGCCGTAGGTGATGGTGTCGAACCGCGGCAGCAGCGTCAGCGTGGTGCGTCCGGTCTCGTCGGTGCGCAGCTCGGTCGCGCGCTGGGCGACGGCGGGCCGGTCGGCGTAGCCGACCATCACCGTCTCGACGATCTGAGCGAGCCCCGCTCCGGGGTCGCGAATCTTCTCGGCGACGTCCGCACGCGGTGTGGCGTTGCGGATGTCGTCGTATTCGGCATATAGCCGGGTGATGCGGCGCATGAGCCGCTCCCCGCGTGTTTCGGGTGCCACGACGACCTCCTTCGGTCCTTGAACGCGCCTTCCTAAACACGTTAGCTCGACTAAGTACTTTGGTCAGACAATAGCCGCCGCGCACGTCTGTGACACTGGACACGGTGCCGGGAAGGTCCGGAAACTACTCGGTATTGCGTTGTGCCGCACACTCAGCCTGGTGCTGCCGGTACCAGTGTTATCGGGCTCCTGTTACCGGTGCCCGCCGCACCGCATGCTCGGTGCATGACACAGACCATATCGCCGGGGCCCGCGGCGACGACGGCCGCCGCGGCCGCACCGGCCGTGCTGGGAGCGCGGCGTTCGCTTGCCCTCCTCGCCGTCATTCTCACCGGGCAGTTCATGGCGGTGCTCGATGCCTCCATCGTCAACGTCGCCATTCCCTCCATCCGCAATTCCCTGCACACCAGCGGCGCGGCGCTGCAGCTGATCGTCGCCGGGTACGTCATCGCCTACGCCGTCCTGCTGGTCACGGGGGCGCGCCTCGGCGACCGATTCACCCAGCGCCGCGCGTTCATCGCCGGACTCGCGCTGTTCACCCTCTCCTCACTGGCCTGTGGTCTGGCCTGGAACGAGGCATCGCTGATCGTCTTCCGGTTCGCCCAGGGCGTCGGCGCGGCGGCCATGGTGCCGCAGATCATGACGCTCATCCAGCGCACCTTCACCGGCGATGCCCGCGCGCGGGCGCTGAGCGTCTACTCGGCCATCATCTCCGGCGGCATGGTCGCCGGACAGGTCCTCGGCGGGCTGATCGTCAACGCCGATCTCTTCGGCAGCAGCTGGCGCGGCGTGTTCCTGGTGAACGTGCCGATCGGCCTCGTATTGCTCGCGGCGGCGCCGCGCATCCTGCCGCCCTCGGCCCAGCGGCTCGAGCGCAAGCTCGATCTGCCGGGACTGGCCACGCTCACCGCGTCGGTGCTGCTGCTGGTGTTGCCGCTCGTCCTGGGGCGGGAGCTGGATTGGCCGTTGTGGTCGTGGATCGCCCTGACCGCCAGCGTGCTCGGCTTCGCCTCGTTCGTGGCGATCGAGCGGGTCGTCGCCACCCGTGGCGGCGAGCCCCTGTTCGCGCGGGCGGTACTCACCGCGCCCGGCCTCGTGCCCGCCGCGGTCGCGCTGTTCGTGACCATGGCGACCTTCGGCGGCTGGATGTTCGTCATGGCGATCCACCTACAGAGCACGCTGGGCTACAGCGCGCTGCACGCGGGTCTGCTGTTCGTCCCCCTCGGCGTGACCTTCGCCGTCGCCAGCCTGAACTGGGAACGCGTCCCGGCCCGGTTCCATCCGGCGATGATCCCGCTCGGCCTGGTCGTCGGGGCGGTGAGCATGGTCGCCCTCGGCGTGCTGCTACGTGACGGCGGCGGCGTCGGACCGCTCGCGCTGACCCTGCTCGGCCTGTGCGGCGCGGGCAACGGTATCGCCTTCAGTCCGCTCATGACCCGCACGCTGGCCAAGGTCCCGATGAGCCTGGCGGCCGACGCGAGCGGCATCCTGGTGACCAACGTGCAACTCGGCATCGTGGTCGGGATCGCAGGGTTCGGATCGCTGTTCCTGGGCCTGGCGGGCAGCACGGTGAGCAGTGCGGCCCACGCGCTCGGCGGCACGGCGGTCGCCGAAGGTGTCACGGTCCTGCTCGCGGCGGCTTTCGCGGCCCGCGCGGCGCGGTAGGCCCTGCCCTCCGTTCGACAATCTTCGAATCATCGCGACGCAAACCATCGCCATCGACCACCCACCGCGCGCATGCTCGCAACGGGTGCGCCGCCGGTGGCCCGAGCCGGATCGCGCCCGGCTCGGGCCACCGATCGTCGCGTCGTGGTTCGCGGGATGAAAGAAGGTGCGGGATGGGCGTTTTCGCGCTCGGTATAGAGCTCGACGGGGAGGGCTTCCGCCCCGAGGCGTGGCGGCGGGCGGCACACGCGCCGGACCGTCTGCTCAGCCCGGAGACCGTGCGCAGGCGGGTGGCCGCCGCGGAGAACGCCGGGTTCACCCTGGCCACGTTCGCCGACTCCATCCTGCCGGGGCACGAGATTCCCGGCCGCATCGACGCGGTGACGCGGGCGGCCTTCGTCGCGGCGACGACCAGCACGATCGGCCTGGTTCCCACCGTGGCCAGCACCTACGCCGAACCGTTCCACACGGCATCGCAGGTGGCGTCGCTGGACTACGCCTCGCGGGGGCGGGCGGGCTGGATCGCCGAGCGCGCCGACGATTCACGCGCCGCCGCCACCTGGGGACGTCGACCGGTGTCGGAAGACGCCGATCTGGCCCGCGAGCAACGGGATTCGATCGAGGTGGCCCGTCGCCTGTGGGACTCGTGGGAAGACGACGCGGTGATCCGCGACTACGCCAGCGGCCGATTCCTGGACCGGAACAAGCTGCACTACATCGACTTCCAGGGCGAGACCTTCTCGGTGAAGGGACCCGCGATCGTGCCGCGGCCGCCACAGGGTCAGCCCGTGGTGTTCGGCACCGAAGGCGAGGTCGATGTCCGGCTCGTCGCCGCCGATTCCGTCGCGGCGGCCGTGGCGGCGGACTCCGGCGGGGCCGCGCTCGCCTTCGCCGAAGTCGAAGTGACCTTGGACGTTCCCGGCACGCGCGCAGCACAGCGATTCGGCGAATCCTCCGGTTCGCCGGGCCGCCTGGCGTTCTCCGGATCGGCCGGGGAATTGACCGATCTGCTGACCGAACTCAGCGCGCACCTGGACGGTGTGCGGCTGCACCTCGCCGTGATCGACGAGGATCTGCCCGTGCTCGCGCGCGAGGTCGTCCCCGCGCTGTTGCGCACCGGCGTCGCGCACCGCCCGATCCCCGGCTCGACCTTGCGCGCCAACCTCGGGTTGAACCGCCCCGCCAACCGCTACGCGACCACTCGCTGATCGTCAGGAGATCGTTTCCGTGACCGACTTCCCGCGTCCCGACGCCCAAGTCCATTTCGGCGTCTTCTTCCAGGGCGTGAACCACACCACCATCTGGTCCGACCCGTCCAGCGGCTCGCAGATCGACTTCGAAACCTTCCGCCGGGTCGCGCAGACCGCCGAGCGCGGCTTGTTCGACGCGTTCTTCCTCGGTGAGGGCCTGCGCCTGCGCGAGCAGGACGGCGCGATCCTGGAACTGGACATCGCGGGCCGCCCCGACGCGATCACCCAGCTCGCCGCGCTGGCGGGCGTCACCCGCCACATCGGCCTGGTGGCCACTCAAAACACCACCTACAACGAGCCCGCCGACCTGGCGCGCAAACTCGGCGGCCTGGACCTGCTGTCCGGTGGCCGGGCGGGCTGGAACGCGGTCACCACGGACAACGCCTGGACCGGCGCGAACTTCCGGCGCGGCGGGTTCCTGGACCACGCGCTGCGTTACGAGCGCGCCGGGGAGTTCGTCGCCACGGTGCGGGCGATCTGGGACGCCTGGGACGACGGCGCGATCGCGACCTCGCAGCAGAGCCCGTCGTGGGCGCGTGCCGAGGCGATCCATCCGGTGGTGCGGACCGGCCCGCACTTCGACGTGACGATCACCCCCACGCTGCCGCGCAGCGCGCAAGGGCATCCGGTGATCTTCCAGGCGGGTGATTCACCCACCGGCCGCGATTTCGCCGCTGCGCACGCCGATGTCATCTTCTCCAGGCACGGAACGCATTTCGACGACGCGCTGGCTTTCGCGAACGACATCCGTACACGCCTGCGCGCGGCGGGCCGCCCCGAGGACGACATCCGGATCCTGCCCGGCACGCAGATCATCCTCGCGGAGAAGGAATCCGAGGTCGAGGAGAAAGTGCGCTGGGTGAAGAGCGGCCAGTACACCGGCCAGACCGCGCTGTCGCTGGCCGGCCAGATCTGGGGCCGCGACCTGTCCGGCCTCGACCCCGACGGCCCTCTGCCCGTGGATGATCCGCAGCCCCGCCCGATCTCGGAGACCCGAGGCGCACCGCGTTCCGGACAGGACCCGATCGCCGTCGCCCGCGAATGGCGGGCCAGGGCAGAGGCGGAAAACCTCTCCCTGCGCGAAGTCGTGATCGCCTCCACCGAACGTTCCGGCTTCGCGGGCACCCCCACCCAGGTCGCGGACGAACTGGCCCGCTGGGTCCGCCACGGCGCGACCGACGGCTTCAACATCTCCCCTTACCTGGTCCCGACCGGCCTCGACGAAATCGTGAACTGGCTCGTTCCCGAACTCCAAGACCGCGGCGTCTACCGCACGGAATACACCGGAACCACCCTCCGCGCCCACCTCGGCCTACGCGAACCCCTCACCCGCCGCTCCTGATCGCACGACAGCCGAACTGTCGTCCCAACTGTGCGACGGCTCGGCACTCACTCCGCACGCCTGTGCCTGGTGGCCGCGCGACGGATCGCGACCGAAGTTGTGGAGTGGCACACCATCGAGAGTTCTACTCGCGATTCGCCGCAGCGATGCGCCATTCGTGAAGGGATACGACCGGAGCCGCCGTCCTGGATGGACGGCGGCTCCGGTTTCACGTTCGGTCAGAGCACGGATTCGATGGCGGCGACCAATTCTGGTGCGTCGGGGGTGGTCCGGGGGCGGAAGCGGCCCGCTACCTTGCCGTCGCGGTCGATGAGGAACTTCTCGAAGTTCCACTGGATGTCGCCGGCGTTGCCTTCGGCGTCGGGGGTGTCGGCCAGGGTCTGGTAGAGGGGGTGGCGCTGGTCGCCGTTGACGTCGGTCTTCTCCAGCAAGGGGAAGTCGACGCCGTAGGTGGTGGAACAGAACTGCTGGATCTCCTCCGCGGTGCCGGGCTCCTGGCCCATGAACTGGTTGCACGGCACGCCGACCACGCTGAAACCGCGCGGGCCGTAGGACTCGTGCAGTTCGACCAGGCCGGAGTACTGCGGTGTCAGCCCGCATTTCGAGGCCACGTTCACCAGCAGCACGGCGCGGTCGCCGACCAAGTCGGCCAAGGTCGTCGACTCGCCGGACAGCGTGCGTAGCGGGACTTCTCGAAGGCTCATAGGTATCCGTTCTCGATTCCGTAGATCCGCCCCGACGGCCACGCTACCGGATCACCGGGTTTCCGACCGCCGCGGGCGCATCGGCCTACGAGCTTTCAGCGCAACCTGGTCCGGCGCATCAGCCGCAGCGACATCAAGGTCATCTTCAGCTGCTTGTCGTAAGGCTGACCGGCCCGCGCGGCGAGCACCTGCTTCTTGAGCACGCCGACGTTCACCGTATCGGTGTACTTCAACAGGCCCTGGTCACCGTGCCGGGTGCCGACTCCGGACTGCTTCACTCCACCCGACGGCGTGCCTTTGGCGGCGTAGGTCGCGACGAAGCCGTCGTTGATGTTGATGTTGCCCGCTTGCAGCTGTGCGGCGATCCGCTCGCCGTGTGCCGCATCCCGGGTCCACACGCTGGCGTTGAGACCGTAGTCGGTCGCGTTGGCCAGGCGCACCGCTTCCTGCTCGTCGTCGAACGGGTACACGGTGACGACCGGGCCGAAGGTCTCCAGCGTCGCGTGGGTCATCTCGGGTGTCACGCCGGTCAGCACGGTGGCCTCGTAGAAAGCGGGACCGACATCCGGGCGCGCTTGCCCGCCGACGTGCACGGTGGCGCCTTTGGCCCGAGCGTCGTCGACGTGCGCGGCGACCCGTTCCAGATGCTGCGGGGAGACCAGCGAACCGAACTCCGGCGTGTAGTCGTAGGCCCCGCCGATCTTTCCGTTCAATTCCGCCGCCGCGGCCACCAACCGGTGCAGGAATTCCTCGTGGAGGGACCGGTGCACGTAGATCCGTTCGATGTGCATGCACGCCTGCCCCGAGTTGGCGAACGCGGCGAACACCGCGCCGGGAACCACCTCGTCCAGGTTCGCGTCGGCGAGCACGATCATCGGGTTCTTGCCGCCCAGTTCCAGGCTGCATCCGATGAGGTTGCGACCGGCCTGCTCGCCGACGATCCGGCCGGTGGCGGTCGAGCCGGTGAACATGACGAAGTCGACGTTGTCGATCAGGGTCGGCCCGATGTCGGGCCCTTCGCCGCACACCACCTGGACCAGGCCGCGGGGCAGCCCGGCGCGGTGCAGCAGTTCGACGCCGAAGAGCACGCACAGCGCGGTCTTGTTGTCCGGCTTCAGGACTACGCCGTTGCCTGCCATCAGCGCGGGCATGGCGTCGGACAGGGCGATGGCGAAGGGGAAGTTCCACGGCGCGATCACGGCGACGAGGCCTTTGGGCCGGTGCTGCTCGATCGAGGAGGTGATCAGCGGCATCGCGCCGCCGCGCCGCTTCGGCCGCAGCACCCGGCGCGCGGTCTTGAGGTAATGGCTGATCACCATGGGCACGTCGCAGGATTCCTCGACTGCCATGCGACGGGTCTTGCCGCACCCGATCTGGATGAGGTCGGCGATGGTCTCCACCTCGCCGAGGATCAACTCGTGCAGCCGCTCGAACACCCGAAGCCGCTGGCGCAGCGGCAGTGCGGCCCACTCCGTCTGCGCCGCCCGGGCGGCGGCGCACGCCGTCAGCACGTCCTGCGGGGACGACTGCGGAAGCGCACCGACCGGCGCGCCGGTGTAGACCTCGGTCATCTCATATGGCGCCGCGCCACTGTCGGCGGCGACCAGGCCGGTCAGCCGGGCGAGCAGTTCCCCGGTGATCCTGGCGGGCAAGGTGCTCTCGGCCTTGTCGGTGTGTGCTGTGCTCATCGGATCTTCTCCATGACGTCGGGCATCGCCGCAGGTGCCGGGCCGGACCGCGCGACTGAATTAGAACACGTTCCGATTTTGGATTCATCGTATTCGCCCGGCCGCGCCCTGCCTACCTGCCGCGAGGGACGAATTCCGCTCATTCGTCCGTGGCGATCGACAGCGCTTGGGTCGGGCAGTATCGGACCGCGCGCTGTACGTCGTCGCGGGCCCGCGGGTCCGCGGCGGCGTCGAGGATCTCGACTTTGCCGCGTTTGGGGACGTGGAACGCTTCCGGCGCCTCGTCCTGGCACACGGCATGCCCCTGACACAGATCCAGATCGGCGAGCACTCGCATCGTGACTCCTTACTGTTCGTTCGGTCCCGCGCCGTCCGGGAGGGGACGTATCGGCGCCTCGGGTTGCACTTCGACCAGCACCAAGTGCGAGCCGCGCGGGGTGGATACCACCGCGACCACCGCGGCGGCCAAGTCGCTCGCGCGCAACATGTACGGATGCCTGGCGAACCCCCACGCTTTCCAGTCCTCCAGCACCGGGCCGACGATCTCGGGCGTGGAGTCCATGCCCATGCCGGTCAAGGTCGGTCCGGGGCGCACCTGGGACAGGCGGACGCCGCTACCCTCGAGCTCCATACGCATCTGCGCGGCCATCGCTTCCAGTCCCGCCTTGGCCGCGCTGTAGGCGCCTGTGCGCGGACGCGGCTCGGAGGCGCAATCCGAACTGATCAATACGATGTCGCCGCGCTGCCTGCGCAGCATGCCGGGCAGCACCCGGTGCACGAGACGCTGCGCGCCGACCAGATGGACCTGTACCTGGCGCACGAATCGTTCCGGATCCATCGCGTACGCCTGCCCGAACTCGATGTCGCCCGCACTGGAGACCAGGATCTCGGTAGGGCCGAGCGCTTCTTCGGCGGCACGCACGAATTCCTCCACCGAATCCGGCTCGGTGACGTCCAACCGATGGGCGAACGCCGCACCGCCGTTGGCCCGGATCTTGTCCGCCAGTTCGGCGCACTGCTCGACGCGACGCGCGCCGAGCGCGACCGGGTGGCCCAGTTCGGCCAGGGCGACGGCGGTGGCCGCGCCGATTCCGGAGGAGGCGCCGGCGACGAGCGCGGGCCTGCGCTCCGGATGGGGTGCGAATCTCGGCATTATCGGGTCTCCACGGTGATGGGTAGGTGCGCGAAGCCACGCACATTGGACGAATGAACCCGGGCGATCCCGGATTCGAGGACGTCGTAGGACCGC
>NZ_JBFAXY010000050.1:0-34052 GCF_040681035.1 Nocardia sp. NPDC051911 | reverse complement strand
CTAGACAGCTCCACTTCACAGCCGGAGGCCTTCACCTGTCAGCCGGACTCACCACAGTGAGTAGGCCGGACAACCTCCCTGGACATCACAACTAGTCGGCCGGTGAACCGTTGACCAGGTAGTCCAGGTAGGAACCCGGGATCGGGGACAGTTCCACGCCTTCGGCGTCCACGATGTGCGGCCGGATGGTGCCGGTGGGCGTGATCTCGGGGCTTTCGATCAGCACCGTGGTCGCTACCGGAAGGGCGAAGAACTGCACCGCGAACGGCATGGCGGTGGCCAGTTCCAGCAGGGTGGTGTAGTACGACGACCGGTGCGCGTGGTCTTCGAAGCATTCCACCGACCAACCGGAGGACTCGGGGTCGTCCGGCTCCGTGCGCGCCAGCACCAGGACCGGTGATTCGAGTCCGCACGACGAGATGGTGGCCCGCTGGTCCTCGCCGGGAAAGTCGAGGCGATCGGTGAGGCCGACCCCGGCCGCCACTTCGCGCTGGTACCACACATCCCGCAGGGTGCGGTCGATCTGCTCGGCCCAGGTCTGCGCATCGGTACGTTCGGCGAGGCCCAGTGTGCCGTCGTCGCGGCCGCGCACCCGGACCAGATTCCAGCCGATCTGAATCGTTTCGCCGGGGTGGTAGCGCGTGCCCGCCGCGACGGTGGACTCCAGATACGACAGCAGCCAGTTCTCCATGCCGGGCAGCCGCGGCTCGGTGAAGAGAATGGTGAACTCGGGATGTCCGTGGCTGGCGCAGGAGGTGGTGCGGAACGACTCGGCCATGCCACGTTCCTAGCACGCGACAGCGTCACGCGGGCACGCCCGCCCGGGAACCGCCGCGAACGCCCGGTCAGGCCGAGAGCGCGCGAGTGTCCGCGATCACCGCGTGATAGCGATCCAGGATGACCTCGGTGAGGGCCGGATGCGCGCCGAGCACATCGGCGTGGATCGCCTCCGGCGCCGCGTCGACGAGGCGATCGGTCAGTAATCCGGGTGCGAGGAACCAGGGAGCGACCAGCACGTGCTCGGCGCCGCGAGCGTGCAGTCGCGAAATCGCCTCGGTGACCGGCGGTTCGGTGGTCGCGAAGCAGATCTCGGTGCGCCAGCCGGTGCGGGCGGCCAGGCGGGTGGCCACCTCGGCGGTCCGGGCGTTGGCCGCCGCCGACGACGATCCGACCGCCGCGACCGCGACGCCGAGGCACCGATCCGCGAAGCGGTGCCCGGCGCCGGCGGCGAGGACACGGTCGCGCAGCGCACCGACCAGTCCGGCGTCCACGCCGAGCACGTCGGCTTGGGTCAGGCGCAGCCCGAGATGGCGGGCGCGGGCCGCGGCGAGCAGGCCGGGCAGATCGACCCTGGCGTGGAAGGCGCTGCCGAGCAGCAGCGGCGTCACCACCGCGTGCGTGTGCCCGTCGGCGGCGACGGCATCCACCACCTGTTCGACCGACGGGGCGGTGAGATCGAGGAACGCCGTCCTGACGTCGAGGTCCGGACGAGCGGCGGCGACGGCGCCGACCACCTCCGCGACGGTTGCCGCCGACCGCGGATCGCGGCTGCCGTGGGCCACCGCGATCAGCGCGGGCGGTCGCGCCGGGCTGCCGTCGAGCCCGGGGGCGATCCGGGAAGTCGCGCAGCCCGGACCGCCCGCCGGGGCGACAGCGCCCAGGACCGGCGGGGCGCCGAACAGGGCTCGCGACACCGCCATGTCAGGCCCCGGTGCCGACCTCGACGGCGGTCAGCACGTCACCGACCAGACCGGCCGCCAGCGTGTTGCCGCCCGCCGGATCGATCAGCAGGAAGCTGCCGGTGTGCCGGTTGGCTCGGTAGTCGTCGGCCGCGATCGGCTCGGCGACTCGCACCGAGATGCGCCCGATGTCGTTGAGCTCCAGCGACTCCGGGTTCGGGTCGGCCGCGAGGCGCTGCTCGTCGAAGCGCTCCAGCAGCGCGCCGACGATCGCCTGGGTGGTCCGGGTGCCGTGCTTGAGCAGCAGCCGCGCACCGGGGCGCAGCGGCTTGTCACCCAGCCAGCACACCGTGGCGTCGAAGGTGTCGATCGGCTCGGGCGCGTCGGCGGCCGCGGCGATGATGTCGCCCCGCGAGATGTCGACCTCGTCGGCCAGGATCAGCGTGACGCTGCGTCCGGCCTGCGCCACCGCGAGCTCGCCGTCGGGGGTGTCGATCCGCTCCACAGTCGTGCGGATGCCCGACGGCAGCACCACGACCTCGTCGCCGGGAGCGACCGCGCCCGCCGCGATCTGTCCCGCGTAGCCGCGGTAGTCCGGGTGCTCGGCGGTGCGCGGCCGGATCACGTACTGCACCGGGAACCGCAGGCCCAGCTCGTGATCGCCGGTGCTGTCGGCGTCGACCGGCACCGATTCCAGGTGCTCGATCAGCGACGGCCCGTCGTAATACGGGGTGTTGTCCGACCGGGTGGCGATGTTGTCGCCGTGCAGCGCCGAGACCGGGATCTCCAGCACGTCCTCGCTCGACCAGCCCAGCGTGCTGGTGAGTTCGTTGAACTCCGCGGAGATGGCGGCGAACACCGCGGCGGCGTCGTCCACCAGATCGATCTTGTTCACCGCGAGCACCAGCTTCGGCACACCGAGCAGCGCGAGCACGGCGGCGTGCCTGCGGGTCTGCTCGATGACGCCCTTGCGCGCGTCGACGAGCAGGATCACCAGCTGCGCGGTGGACGCGCCGGACACGGTGTTGCGGGTGTACTGCACGTGCCCGGGGGTGTCCGCGAGCACGAATGAGCGGCGCGGAGTGGCGAAGTAGCGGTAGGCGACATCGATGGTGATGCCCTGTTCGCGTTCCGCGCGCAACCCGTCCACGAGCAGCGAGAGATCCGGGGTGGCGAGACCTTTGTCCACCGACGCGCGGGTGACGGCGTCGATCTGGTCGGCCAGAACGGATTTCGTGTCGTAGAGCAGGCGTCCGACCAGAGTGGACTTGCCGTCGTCGACAGAACCGGCGGTGGCCAGCCTCAATAGGTCGGACATGTCAGAAATAACCCTCTCGTTTGCGGTCTTCCATCGCGGCTTCGGAGACGCGGTCGTCGCCGCGGGTCGCACCACGTTCGGTCAGTCGGGACGCGGCGACCTCGGCGAGGATCGCCTCGTTGTCGGCCGCGTCGGAAAGCACGGCGCCGGTGGAGGATCCGTCGCCCACGGTGCGGTACCGCACCGACCTGGTCTCCAGCACCTCGTTTTCACGCGGGCCGCCCCACACGCCCGGCGTCATCCACATGCCGTCGCGCAGGTACACCGGACGCTCGTGCGCGTAGTAGATGCTCGCCAGATCGATGTCCTCGCGGGCGATATAGCGCCAGATGTCCAGCTCGGTCCAGTTGCTCAGGGGGAACACGCGCACGTGCTCGCCCGGCGCGTGGCGCCCGTTGTACAGGTTCCACAGCTCGGGACGCTGCCGCTTCGGGTCCCACTGGCCGAAGGCGTTGCGCAGCGAGAAGATCCGCTCCTTGGCGCGCGAGCGCTCCTCGTCGCGACGGCCGCCGCCGAACACGGCGTCGAACCGATGCTCGCTGATCGCGTCCAGCAGCGGGACGGTCTGCAGCGGGTTGCGGATGCCGTCGGGGCGCTCGGTGAGCCTGCCGTCGGCCAGGTAGTCCTCCACCTTCGCCACGTGCAGGCGCAAGCCGTAGCGCTCGACCACCTTGTCCCGGAACTCCAGCACCTCGGGCAGGTTGTGCCCGGTGTCCACGTGCAGCAGCGCGAACGGCAGCGGCGCGGGCCAGAACGCCTTGAGCGCAAGATGCAGCAGCACGGTGGAGTCCTTGCCGCCGGAGAACAGGATCACCGGCCGCTCGAACTCGCCCGCCACCTCGCGGAAGATGTGGATCGCCTCGGATTCCAGCGCGGCGAGAGTATCGAAATCGGTGATACCGAGCGAACGTTCGCTACGAATCGTTTCAGTCATGATTGGTGCAACCCGCATTCGGTCTTGGCGAGGCCGGCCCAACGGCCGCTTCTCGGATCGGCTCCCGGCTCCGGCTTCCGTGTGCACGGAGCGCAGCCGATGGACGGATACCCCTCCTCCACCAGGGGATTGACGAGGATGCCGTGCTTTTCGATGTAGTCCTGCATCTCGTCGTCGGACCACGGCGCGATCGGGTTGATCTTCACCAGGCCGAACGCCTCGTCGAAGGAGATCAGCGGTGCGTTCGCCCGGGTCGGCGCCTCCACCCGGCGGATGCCGGTGACCCAGGCGTTGTAGCCCGCGAGCGACTTCTGCAACGGGACGACCTTGCGCAACCGGCAGCACTCGTTGGGCTCGCGGGCGAACAGATCCTTGCCCAGCAGCCGATCCTGTTCGGCAACGGAGTGTTCCGGCCGGACGTTGACCACGTTCACCCCGTACACGGCCTCCACCGCGTCCCGGGTGCCGATGGTCTCGGCGAAGTGGTAGCCGGTGTCCAGGAAGAGCACGTCGACGCCGGCGCGCACGCCCGCGGCCAGGTGCACCAGCACGCCGTCCTGCATGTTGGAGGCCACGATGTAGTTCGTGCCGAAGGTGTCCTCGGTCCACCGCAGGAGTTCGGTCGCCGAGGCGCCGTCGAGTTCGGCGGCGCCGCGCGCGGCGATGGCGCGGAGCTGGTCCTCGGACAGCTTTTCCGCGAGTTCGGTTGTCACAATTGATCTCCCGTCGACACTTATCTCAGGTCGGCCTCGTCGGCGCGGACCGCCCACTGGGCGAACCGTTCGCCGTCCGAACGTTGCTTGACGAAGTTGCGCACCACCCGGTCGATGTAGTCGCCGAGTTCCCCGGTGGTCACTTTGTGCTGGCGCAGCTTGCGCCCGAACGCGCTGTCGAAGCCGAGGCTGCCGCCGAGGTGAACCTGGAATCCCTCCACCTGATTCCCGGTGCCGTCGTCGACCAGCTGGCCCTTGAACCCGATGTCGGCGATCTGCGAGCGGGCGCAGGAGTTCGGGCAACCGTTGATGTTGATCGTGATCGGGACGTCCAGCTGCGCGTTCAGATCCGCCAGCCGTTCCTCCAGCTCCGGCACCAGCGCCTGGGAGCGCTTGCGCGTCTCGGCGAAGGAGAGTTTGCAGAACTCGATACCGGTGCAGGCCATCAGATTCCGCCGCCAGAGCGAGGGCCGCGCCTGCAGGCCGAGGGGTTCCAGCTCGTCGATCAGCGCGTCGACCTTGTCGTCGGGAACGTCGAGCACGATCAGCTTCTGGTACGGGGTGAACCGGACACGATCGGAGCCGATCCGCTCGACCGCGTCGGCGACCTTGGTCAGGACGGTGCCCGACACCCGGCCCGCGATGGGGGAGAAGCCGACCGCGTTGAGTCCGTTGCGCAGCCGCTGCACGCCGACGTGGTCGATCGGCTTGGTCGGCTGCTCGGGCGCGGGGCCGTCGATCAGCTTGCGCTTCAGGTACTCGTCCTCCAGCACCTGGCGGAACTTCTCGACGCCCCAGTCCTTGATCAGGAACTTCAGGCGCGCCTTGGTGCGCAGGCGGCGGTAGCCGTAGTCGCGGAACACCGATACGACGGCTTCCCATACGTCCGGCACCTCGTCCAGCGGCACCCACACGCCCACCCGCTTGGCGAGCATCGGGTTGGTGGACAGCCCGCCGCCGACCCACAGGTCCAGACCGGGGCCGTGCTCGGGATGCACGACACCGACGAACGCGACGTCGTTGATCTCGTGCACCACGTCCTGCTGGCCGGAGATCGCGGTCTTGAACTTGCGCGGCAGGTTGGAGTACTCCTTCTTGCCGATGTAGCGGCGCACGATCTCCTCGATCGCGGGCGTCGGGTCGATGACCTCGTCCAGCGACTCGCCGGCCAGCGGAGATCCGAGCACCACGCGCGGGCAGTCGCCGCACGCCTCGGTGGTCTTCAGGCCGACCGCCTCGATCCGCTTCCAGATCTCCGGGACGTTCTCCACCTCGATCCAGTGGTACTGCACGTTCTCCCGGTCGGACAGATCCGCGGTGTCGCGGGCGAACTCGGTGGAGATCCCGCCCAGCGTGCGCAGTTGCGCGAGGTTCAGCGCGCCGCCGTCGCAGCGGATGCGCATCATGAAGTACTTGGCCTCGAGCAGATCGATGTTCTCGTCACCGGTCCAGGTGCCGTCGTAGCCCTGCTCGCGCTGGGTGTACAGACCCCACCAGCGGAACCGGCCGCGCAGGTCGCCTTTGTCGATGCCGTCGAAGCCGGTCTTGGCGTAGATGTTCTCGATGCGGGCGCGGACGTTGAGGGGGTTGTCGTCCTTCTTGGACTGCTCGTTCGGGTTCAGCGGCTCGCGGTAACCCAGCGCCCACTGACCCTCGGCCTTGCGGCGCACGGGCTTGCCGGTGCGCACGCGCGGTCCGGTCGTGGTCGCCTCGGGACGCGGCCGATCCGGGCGGACCCGGCGTTCGGAGGCCGGGCGTTCGGGGCGCGCGCGGCGCTCCGGCTGGGATTCGGGCGTGGGCTGATCGGTCGGACCGGCGTCGGTGCTCGACGTCATGGGGTCGCTCCTGCGGGGTGGGTGGTACATCCTGCTGAGGGGCGCGAGGGGCTGACTCACGCCTGCGGTGTCAGCGGGCCGATGAAGTCGGGATCGCCGGGGACCCGGGGATCGGGCGCGCTGAACTACCGGAGGGAACCGGGCAGACAGCAGGCGCTACAGACGCGCTTGTAATCGACGTGGCGACGGGCCACCAGTCGAATCTCCAAAGCGCGCATGCGGCCTATTGTGCCACGTCAGCGATGGCCTTCCGACCCTGCGTCTGGTATTTCCCGTGAATCTGCGGGAAATCCCCTGGACGTTCGACCCAGTTTGTGACGGCAGTCATAGTCGCGAGCCCCAACCAGGCGCGTGATACGGCGACCGCGCCGTCTGTGACACTGCGCACCTCGCTTGACCTCGAGCGAAGTGGAGGTTGGACGCTCGGCGTCATGAGTACCACAACTGTCGACGCCACCGGCGAGCTCGAAGCCATCCGCGCGGTGGTCGCGAGCGTCCAACACGCCCAGCGCAACGAGCTCGTCGACGAATTCGTCGCGCTGTTCCGGGAGGACGCGATCTGGACCACCGGACACGGCAAACGTCTCTTCGGACGGGCGGCCATCGCGGAGTTCACCGCGCAGGTGCTGCCCGGGGCCACCGCACACGGCACGGCGACCTACGAGGTCGAGCACGTGCTGTTCATCCGCCCGGACGTGGCGGCGGTGAAGGTCCGCCAGCGCTATTTCACCGACGCGGGCGTTCTGGAGAGCGAAGGCAGCCCGATGTACGTGATGTCCAAGGAGGGCGGCCGCTGGTTGCTCACCGCGAACCAGAACACTCCGGTCGTGGCGGACTGAAGGGCCCGGTAGCGGAGTCCCGGCCGTCGGCGCGGTCGCGGCGACGTTCACACTGGACAGGTGAGTTCTTCCGCCGCTACCGCGAGTACCGACACTTCCGCGCCGGTGCTACGCGACTTCGGCGACGGTCCGTTCGGGATCTACGTGCACGTGCCGTTCTGCGCCACGCGGTGCGGCTACTGCGACTTCAACACCTACACCGCGGGGGAGCTCGGCAGTTCGGCCTCGCCGCAGTCGTGGCTGGCGGCGTTGCGCGGCGAGCTGGCGACCGCCGCGCAACAGTTCGCGGCGTTGCCCACCGCGACGCCGGAAGTCTCCACCGTCTTCGTCGGCGGAGGGACGCCCTCCCTGCTGGGCGGCGACGGGCTCGCCGCGGTGCTGGACGCCGTGCGTGCCGAGTTCACCTTCGCTGCCGGGGCCGAGGTCACCACGGAGTCCAATCCGGAATCCACCTCGCCGGAATTCTTCGAGCGCATCCGGGCGGCCGGGTTCACCAGGGTGTCGCTGGGCATGCAGTCCGCCGCGGCGCACGTGTTGAAAGTGCTCGATCGCACGCACACCCCCGGCCGCGCGGTGGCCGCCGCGCTGGAGGCGCGCGCCGCTGGATTCGAGCACGTCAACCTCGATCTGATCTACGGAACACCGGGTGAGCGCGATGTCGATCTGGACGCCAGCCTGGACGCGGTGCTCGGCGCGGGCGTCGACCACGTATCGGCGTATTCGCTGATCGTGGAGGACGGCACCGCGCTGGCCAGGCGGGTGCGCCGCGGCGAGTTGCCCGCGCCGGACGACGACGTGCTCGCCGCACGTTACGAGCGCATCGACGCCCGACTGCGCTCGGCCGGATTCGGGTGGTACGAGGTGTCGAACTGGGCCGTGGGCGACGCCGCGGTCTGCAGGCACAACCTCGGTTACTGGGACGGCGGCGACTGGCTCGGCGCAGGACCGGGCGCGCACAGTCATGTCGGCGGCGTGCGGTGGTGGAACGTGAAGCACCCCGCTCGATACGCCGATCGAGTCGGCGCGGGCGGGCTGCCCGCCGCGGGCTGGGAGGCGCTGAGCGCGGACGAGCGCTACACCGAGCGGGTCATGCTCGCCGTCCGGCTGCGCACCGGCCTGCCGCTGGCCGAGCTGGCGTCCTCCGCGCGCACCGCCGTCGATCGCGTGGTCGCCGACGGCCTCGCTGTGCGCACCGCGGACGACCGGCTCGTCCTCACCGACCGCGGCCGTCTGCTCGCGGACGGCGTCGTCCGTGAACTGCTCGACTGATCCCGTGCCGGATCACGGTCGGGTCAACGCGATGCACTTTATGTCTCGTTCCGGTAACTCGGTGCGCACCGGCCGCGTAGTCTGCGATCAACCCCAAGGAGACTCATGGCTTCGGCACCACGTATGACCCTTATCCATGAACCAGGCGAGTTCGCGGAGGCGCGAGCAGCGGAGAAAGCGGAAAACGCGCGCCAGTGCGCCGTCGCCGCCCGCACTGTCGCCAGCTACGCGGAGAACGCCGCCGACTGCGAGTCGCTGCTGGCGATGCTCGGTCTCGATGCGCTCGCGGGCAAACAGGCGAAAACCTGCGGCTGACCATTACGCCTCGTCCGGGGCGAGGGCGGTGCTGCGCCATTCCCGTGGCGTGAGCCCGTAGGCGGCGCGGAAGCGCCGGGCGAAATGTGACGGATCGCGGAAGCCCCAGCGGCGCGCGATCATCGCGATCGTCCGATGTTTCTGGTCCGGACGAGTCAGATCGCCGTGTACCCGCTCGAGACGCTGGCTGATGATTCCCTGCTCGAGGCTGCACTCCGTGTTCGCGTAGATCTTGTAGAGCTGCCGGACCGACATGTTGTGCGCCTTGGCGATCTGTTCCGCGCCGAGGCCAGGATCCGCCAGATTGCGCCGGATATAGGCGCGAATCCGGGACAGCAGGATGTCGGAGGGGACGACGGAGCCGTCGTCGGCGCACGCCGACAACAACAGTGCCCGGATCAGCTCGATGCTGGCGCAACCCGACAGGGCGGCCGCGGGGTCGGCGCTGAGCGCGTCCGCATCGGCGGTCAGTTGGACGATGTGGTTGGCCACCAGCCGGTAGTGCGGGCTGTCCTGCACTCTGGCGGCGGCCTGACCGATCAGATCGGCGGGCAGGCCGAGCTGATCGAGCGGCACGTGCAGGCAGGTCGACGCCCCGTCGCCGCGCCGGCTGAAGTCGTAGGGCGCGTTCAGATCCATGACGTGCAGATCGCCCGGTCGCACGACGCGACGGACGTCGCCCTGCTCGTACCGTCCGTCGCCCGCCTGCTGCACCGCGACCGCCAGTACCGGCGCGGGGGAGGTCCTGACCTGCTTCGGCGTCCGGATCAGCTGGATGCCCGAGGTGCTGGCACGCACGATGCGCGCCTCGCCGAACCACCACACGTCGAACGTGGCGTGCACACGCTCGTCCGGCCCGTCCAGCACGACATGGGACGGGACCGATGCCTCTTGTACTGCCGCGGCCACCGCGTCCGCCCGCTCGCGCGGCGCGATGGTGTCCGAATTGAACACGACCGTCATCACAGCCTCCGTCGCAAATGAGACAGATTCGGCAATCCTCGCATGGAACCCGCCGACCGGGCCGTGCATTCTGAGCCGACGATCGTGCACGCAGAGTCGTTTCTCCGGCGGCCGCCCGTCATACGCTGTCGGTCGACCAAGATCGATCCCCGGTTCACCCGACATCCGTCCAGATCGAAGGGAACTGTCATGCCGACGATCACCACCACCGATGGCGTCGAGATCTACTACAAGGACTGGGGTGCCGGACGTCCGGTGGTGTTCAGCCACGGCTGGCCGCTGAACGGGGACGCCTGGGACAACCAGATGAAACTGGTGGCGAGCAACGGCTATCGCGCCATCGCCCACGATCGGCGCGCGCACGGACGCTCGAGCGACGTGTGGGACGGGCACGACATGGACCACTACGCCGACGACCTCGCCGCGGTGCTGAACGAGCTGGACATCAAGGACGCGATTCTGGTCGGGCACTCGACCGGCGGCGGCGAGGTGACCAGGTATCTGTCCCGGCACGGCACCTCGCGGGTGGTCAAGGCGGTGCTGCTCGGCGCGGTCCCGCCGTTGATGCTGAAGACCGCGAGCAATCCGGAAGGGACGCCGATCGAGGCGTTCGACGACATCCGCGCGGGCGTGGCCGCCGACCGCTCGCAGTTCTGGAAGGATCTGGCGATCCCGTTCTACGGCGCCAACCGCACCGGATCGAAGGTCTCACAAGGACTGCGCGACCACTTCTGGCTGATGGGCATGCAGGTGGGGCTCGAGGGCGCGTTCGACTGCGTCAAGGCGTTCTCCGAGACCGATTTCACCGCCGAGCTGCCGAGCATCGAGATCCCGGTGCTGGTGGCGCACGGCGACGACGACCAGATCGTGCCGCTCGCCGCCGCGGGCGCCAAGACGGCGAAATTGCTTCCGAGGGCCGAGTTGAAGGTGTACCCCGGCGCTCCGCACGGCCTGTGCGGCGACTACGAGAAGGCGTTCGACGCCGATCTGCTGAACTTCCTGAAGAGCTGAGGAGCCGAGACCCGATGCCGAACAAACGCTACCTGCGCCGTGCTGTGGCCGCGCTGGCCCTCCTGCTCGCCGCCACCACAGCGGCCGGGCCGGCGCGAGCGCAATCGCTGCCCACCGTCGTGCTCGTGCACGGCGCCTTCGCCGACACCACCAGCTGGGACGGTGTCGCTGCCGTGCTGCGCGAGCGCGGCTACCGCGTGGTGACGCCGGAGAATCCGCTGCGCGGGCCTGCCTACGACGCGGCCGCCGTGCAGCGCACGCTGGACACGATCAGCGGTCCCGTCGTGCTGGCGGGGCACTCCTACGGCGGCTTCGTGATCAGCAACGTGCACGATCCGAAGGTCGAATCGCTGGTGTACATCGCGGCTTTCGCGCCGGTGGAAGGCGAGGTGGCGCAGGCCGAGCTCGACCCGATCCGCTTCCCGGGCAGCCAGCTGCTGCCGCCCGCGCTGCAGGTGAAGCTCGTCGACGACGTCACGGGTGTCGCCGGGAAGAACCTGGACGCGTATGTCGCACCCGCCAGCTTCCATGACGTCTTCGCCCAGGACGTCGGCCCGGAGACCACGGCCGACATGATCGTCCATCAGCGCTCCATCGCCGTGAAGGCCAATCTGGAACCGTCCGGGCCGCCCGCGTGGTCCGGCACTCCGAGTTGGTATCTGGTCTCCGCCGACGACCGGGTCATCCCGCCGTCCTCCCAGCGCTTCATGGCCCAGCGCATGGCGGCTCGAACCGGTGAGATCGAGGCCTCGCACGCCTCGCTGGTCTCCCGGCCCGACGCCGTGGCCGCGGTGATCGACGCCGCCGTTCCGCGCTGAGCGTCGCGCCGCTCGTCACGTCCCGTTGCAGGCGAGAGATCCGGTTACCGACAATTAGACTGGATCGACGGACGAACCGTGGTCGGCCCGCGATGTGCGGCGGTCACGGGACGTCGGCGCCGGGTACGGCGTGACGGGAGACGAGAGCGAGGAGGTGCGGCCGATGTCGAGCACCGAGGATCGGCGCTTCGAGGTCTTGCGCGCCATCGTCGCGGACTATGTCGCGACCAAGGAGCCGATCGGGTCGAAGACGCTGGTCGAGCGGCACAACCTGGGTGTTTCCAGCGCGACGGTGCGCAACGACATGGCGGTGCTCGAGGCCGAGGGCTACATCACCCAGCCGCACACGAGTTCCGGCCGCATCCCCACCGACAAGGGCTACCGGCAGTTCGTGGACCGGATCTCCGAGGTGAAGCCGCTGTCCTCGGCGGAGCGCAGGGCGATCCTCGAGTTCCTGGAGTCCGGCGTCGACCTCGACGACGTGCTGCGCCGGGGCGTCCGCTTGCTTGCTCAGCTGACCAGGCAGGTCGCCGTCGTGCAGTACCCGACGGTGTCGGCGTCCACGGTGCGGCACATCGAGGTGGTGGCGCTCAATCCCGCCCGCCTGCTGCTGGTGGTGATCACCGACACCGGCCGGGTCGACCAGCGCCTGGTGGAGCTCGGCGCGCTGGTCGACGACGAGGATCTGGCCGCGCTGCGCGGCATGCTCGGCGGCGCGATGGACGGCAAACGCCTGGCCGCGGCCTCCGCGGCGGTGGCCGAGCTGCCCGAGCACGCTCCGTTGCGGCTGCGCGACGTGCTGGTGCGGGTGTCCACGGTGCTGGTGGAGACCCTGGTGGAGCACCCGGAGGAGCGATTGGTGCTCGGCGGCACCGCCAACCTCACCCGCAACGCCGCCGACTTCGGTTTCCCCGGCTCGCTGCGTTCGGTTTTGGAGGCGCTCGAGGAGCAGGTGATCGTGCTCAAGCTGCTCGCCGCGGCCCAGCAACCGGGGACGGTGACGGTGCGGATCGGAGAAGAGACGCAGGTCGAGCAGATGCGCGGCACGTCGGTGGTGTCGACCGGCTACGGCGCGGCGGGCGCCGTGCTCGGCGGTATGGGGGTGCTCGGGCCCACCCGGATGGACTACCCGGGCACGATCGCATCGGTGGCGGCCGTCGCCCGATACATCGGCGAGGTCCTCGCCGAGCGCTGACGCGACGACGCCACTGCTACGCTCGATCTTTCGGCCGGATAAAGTTGAGTGCACAAGACTAATGCTGTTGTCGGCGCGCTTCACAGCGGCGCGGGCACCGGCGGCACTGTCGAGAACGACCAAGGACTAGAGAACTCAAGTGGCACGGGACTACTACGGACTGCTCGGCGTCGCGAAGAACGCGACCGACCAGGAGATCAAGCGGGCATACCGCAAGCTGGCGCGTGAGCTCCACCCCGACGTCAACCCCGACGAGGCGGCGCAGGCCAAGTTCAAGGAAGTGTCGGCCGCCTACGAGGTGCTGTCGGATCCGGAGAAGCGGCGCATCGTCGACATGGGCGGCGACCCGCTGGAATCCGGCGGTGGCGGGGCCGGATTCAACGGCGCGGGCTTCGGCGGGCTCGGCGACGTGTTCGAGGCGTTCTTCGGCGGCATGAGCGGATCGGCCGGTGCGCGCAAGCCGCGCGGTCGAGTCCAGCCCGGCGCCGACTCGCTGATCCGCACCCGGCTCAGCTTGGCCGAGTGCGCGGTCGGCGTGACCAAGCACCTGACCGTGGACACCGCGATCCTGTGCGATATCTGCCAGGGCTCCGGTACCAACGGCAAGTCCAAGCCGGTGCGCTGCGAAACCTGCGGCGGCGCGGGTGAGGTCCAGTCCGTGCAGCGGTCCTTCCTCGGCCAGGTGCTGACCTCGCGCCCGTGCCCCACCTGCCGCGGCGCGGGCGAAACCATCCCGGACCCGTGCCACAAATGCGGTGGTGACGGCCGGGTGCGGGCGCGCCGCGAGATCGCGGCCCCGATCCCCGCGGGCGTCGCGAACGGCATGCGGGTGCGGCTGGCCGCGCAGGGCGAGGTCGGCCCCGGCGGCGGTCACGCGGGCGACCTCTACGTCGAGATCGTGGAGCAGCCGCACGACGTGTTCGTCCGGGACGGGGACGATCTGCACTGCACCATCCGGGTGCCGATGGTGGACGCGGCGCTCGGCACCACCGTCGTGATCGACACCATCCTGGACGGCCCGACCGAGTTGAGTATTCCGGCGGGCACCCAGCCCGGCGAGATCTCGGTGCTGCGCGGGCACGGCATGCCGCGGCTGCGCTCGAGCGCGCGCGGCGACCTGCTGGCGCATCTGGACATCGTGATCCCGGCCAAGCTGGACAGCAAGCAGACCGAACTGCTGCGCAAGTACAAGGGACTGCGCGAGCGGGAACGCGCCGAAGTGATGTCGGCGCAATCCGAGCACAACAGCGGCCTGTTCGCGCGACTGCGCGCGTCATTCAGCGGGCGCTAGGTGGCCGCGACGGTCTTCTACCTCGACGAGGTGCCCGAGCCGGGCGCGGTCGCGGTGCTCGACGGCCCGGAGGGCAGGCACGCCGCCACGGTGCGCCGCATCCGGGTCGGCGAGCCGATCACCCTCTCCGACGGGCGCGGGGTACTGGCCGCATCGGAAGTCGTTGCCGCGCAACGCGACCGGCTCGAGCTCGCGGTGCGCGAGCGGGTGCTCGCGGCACCTCAGACGCCGCCGGTGACCGTCGTGCAGGCGCTGCCGAAATCCGATCGCTCGGAACTGGCGGTCGAGCTGATGACGGAGGCGGGCGCGGACGTCGTCGTTCCCTGGCAGGCCGCGCGCTGCGTCGCGAACTGGGAGGGCAAGGCGGCCAAGGGAGTCGAGAAGTGGCGGGCCGCGGCCCGCTCGGCCGCCAGGCAGTCCCGCCGGGCCTACATTCCGCAAGTCGCCGACCTGCACCGCACCCAGGACTTGCTGGATCTGGTCCGCACGGCGAAGGCCCGCGGTGCGATCGTCGCGGCGCTGCACGAATCCGGCGCCGCCCGTTTCACCGAATTGCCCTTCGCCGAGGCCGCCGAAATCGTCCTCGTCGTGGGTCCGGAAGGCGGGCTGGACGACGCCGAGCTCACGGCGTTGGCCGAAGCGGGCGCGGACATCACCTTGCTCGGCCCGACCGTGCTGCGTACATCCACCGCGGCAGCGGTCGCTCTCGGGGCGCTCGGCGCACTGACGCCGCGTTGGTGAGGTCTCGCGTCGACGCCCGATGCGATACCCACAGCAGCAGTGCCGCGATGACCATCAGCGATCCGATGCCGCAGACCAGCCCGAGCCACCCGGAGCGGGCGTAGGCGATGCCCGCCGTTCCGCCGACGAGCGCGCTGCCGAGGTAGTAGGCGAACAGATACAGCGACGACGCCGCGCCCCGGTTGCCTTCGGCCATCGCCCCCACCCACGCGCTCGCCGCGGTGTGCGCCCCGAAGAAACCCGCGGTGAAGAGCAATACGCCGAGCAAAACGGTGCCGATGTGGTCGGGAATCGTCACCAGGAGCCCGATCGCCATGACGGCCAGCGACATCGCGAGCACCCAGGATCGGCCGATCCGATCGGTCAGCAGGCCGGATGCCGCCGAGGCCGCCGTTCCGGCCAGATAGAGCACGAACACCAGCCCCACCAGTGCTTCCGGCAGCCCGAAGGGCGCGCTGGTCAGCCGGTAGCCGAGATAGTTGTACATCGAGACGAACCCGCCCATCAGCACGAACGCCAGTCCGAACAGAGCGAGCAGTCCGCGGTGACGCAAGGGGCTGCCGAGGTCGCCGAGGACCGTCCGGATTCCGGCGGGGCGAGGCACGAAGCCGCGCGAGGGCGGCAGCAGGCGGACGAACCACACGGTGCAGGCCGCGGCGGCGATCGAGGCCACCGCCTGCGCCCACCGCCAGGACGCCACGTCCAACGTGAACGCCGGGATCAACCGCCCGGCCAGCCCGCCGATAGTGGTACCCGCGACGTAGATGCCCATCGCGGCGCCCAGCCCGTCCCCGCCGATCTCCTCTGCCAGATAGGCCATCGCCACCGCGGGCACACCGGCCAGCGCGATGCCTTGCAGCGCGCGTCCGGCCAGCAGCAGATCCAGCGAAGGGCTCAGCGGCAGCAGCAGTCCGAGCACCGCCGCCGCGACGGCGGAACCGATCATCACCTTGGTCCGGCCGATCCGCGACGAGAGCGCGCTCACCGGGATGATGGCCAGCGCGAGGAACCCGGTGGTGAGCGACACCGCCAGTGCCGCCCGCGCGGGCGTCGCGCCGAACGCGGCCGAGAGACTCGGCAGCAGTGCCTGGGCGCTGTACATCGAGGCGAATGTCGTCAGACCGGCCGCGAACAGCGCGATGGTGATCCTGCGTTCGTGGGCGACGTCCCTCGCCGCTTCGATCCGTGTCGTGGTCATCGGGTCCTCCTTTCGTCCAGCATCGCCAGGCGGTTTTCCGGAAGGAAATGAATAATGAGAAGTGAGTTCATTCCCTGAGCGCATATAGAGAGGTCGGGCAGTGCTTGGCGAGGATCTGGAGTGGTTCACGACACTCGCCGAACTCGAACGGGTCGGCGCCGCCGCGGAGCGGTTGCACCTGGCGCAGCCGACGTTGTCGCGCATGCTGGCTCGCTTGGAGCGCAGGGTGGGAGTCGAACTGTTCGACCGGCACGGGAAGCGGATCGTCCTGAACGAATACGGTCGCATCTACTACGAGCACGCCCGCCGCGCGCAATCCGAGCTGGACGCGGCGGAACAGGTCCTCGCCGATCGGGCCAACCCGGCCGGGGGCGTCGTGCGGCTGTCGTTCCAGCACTCTTTCGGCGGCTCGCTGGTGCCGCAGCTGATCAGCGGCTTCCGGCGCATCTCCGGCCGGATCACGATCACGCTGTGGCAGGGAGCGGCAGCCGCGGTGACCGAGCGAGTGCTCGCGGGTGAAAGCGATCTGGGCATCGTCTCGCCGCGCCCGGCCGTCGCAGGCGTCGGCTGGCGCGCCGTGCTGCGACAGCCGCTGGTACTCGCGGTGCCGCCGGAACACCGGTTGGCCGGACGGCGGCAGGTCCGCCTCGCGGAGGTGGCCGACACGGAGTTCGTCACCATGCACCACGGATTCGGGATGCGGCGCATCTTCGACGAACTGTGCGCCGCCGCGGACATCCGGCCGCGGATCGCGTTCGAGTCGAGCGATCTCGTCACGGTGGCCGGGCTGGTCTCGGCGGGGTTGGGGGTGGCGATCCTGCCGCGTGAAGATCCGCTGTCCGCGGGCCCGCTGTCCGGCCCGGTGACGGTCCCGCTCGCGGACGCGGGCGCCGCGCGCGCGGTCGGGCTGATCTGGCCCGCCGCTACCACACCACCCGACGCGGTGCGACGCTTTCGTGATTTCGCCGAGGATTGGGCGCGGCGACGTGGGGGAATCCCGTGAGGGGCCGGTTTTGCCCACGGCTTATTCACTGGGCGGTGTCGGTGGGGCGGGTTAAACTTTCTCCATACAGCAGCAGTCGAGACCGGAAAGCAGGCTATAGCCACTTTTGAGAACACAAGGCGAGATCGGCGACCCCACCACCCCAGCGGCAGGCATCGGCGCCGGCGACAACGGTTCGGGTCCCGCAGCGCGCACCGTGCGCTCGAGCATCGAACTCGCTCCTGAATCCGTGTTCCCCTTCCTCGGTTCGGCCGACCAGAATCTTCGCGAACTGGAGACGCTGCTCGACGCGGACATCCACGTCCGCGGGAATTCCGTGACCCTCACCGGCAAGGCGGCCGACGTCGCGCTCGCCGAGCGGGTCATCGAGCAGCTGGTCGCGCTGACCGGGCGCAACCGCGTGGTGACGCCCGAGGCGGTGCGGCACACCGTTTCGATGCTCACCGAGGGCTCCAGCGAGTCCCCCGCGGAGGTGCTCAGCCTGGACATCCTGTCCCGGCGGGGCAAGACCATCCGGCCCAAGACGCTGAACCAGAAGCGCTACGTCGACGCGATCGACGCGAACACCATCGTGTTCGGCATCGGTCCCGCCGGTACCGGCAAGACCTATCTGGCGATGGCCAAGGCGGTCCAGGCGCTGCAGACCAAGCAGGTCAACCGGATCATCCTCACCCGCCCCGCGGTCGAGGCGGGCGAGCGGCTCGGCTTCCTGCCCGGCACGCTGAACGAGAAGATCGACCCGTACCTGCGCCCGCTCTACGACGCACTGCACGACATGATGGACCCGGAGGCCATTCCCAAGTTGATGGCGGCCGGTGTCATCGAGGTCGCGCCGCTGGCCTACATGCGCGGACGCACGCTGAACGACTCCTTCATCATCCTCGACGAGGCGCAGAACACCACCGCCGAGCAGATGAAGATGTTCCTCACCCGCCTCGGGTTCGGCTCGAAGATCGTGGTGACCGGTGACGTGACGCAGGTCGATCTGCCGACCGGCGCCCGGTCCGGTCTGCGCGCCGCCAGCGAGATCCTCACCGAGATCGAGGACATCCACTTCGCGGAGCTGACCAGTAGCGACGTGGTTCGCCACCGGCTGGTCTCGGACATCGTCGACGCCTACGACCGCTTCGAGGCCCAGTCGCGTCCGCAGGTCGCCCCGCATTACGGCGGCAACCGAGCGCAGCGCCGCGCGGCGAGCCGGGCGGACCGGCGGTAACTCGTCTCGCCGGGCGGGGCTCCGCTCCGCCGACACGATCGACGGGATCGTAGGCTGTTCGGGTGAGTATCGAGATCGCCAACGAGTCGGGTATCGACGTGCCCGAAGAAGAGCTGGTCAGCGTCGCTCGGTTCGTGATCGCCCGGATGGACGTGCACCCCGCCGCGGAGCTGTCGATGGTGCTCGTCGATCTCGACACCATGGCCGACCTGCACATGCGCTGGATGGACCTACCCGGCCCGACCGACGTCATGTCCTTCCCCATGGACGAACTCGAGCCGGGCGGGCGGCCCGACAGCCCCGAACCAGGCCCATCCATGCTCGGCGACATCGTGCTGTGCCCGGAGTTCGCCGCCGGTCAGGCCCGTAAGGCGGGGCACTCCCTGGATCACGAACTCGCTCTGCTCACCGTGCACGGCGTGCTGCACCTGCTCGGCTACGACCACGCCGAGCCGGACGAGGAGAAGGAGATGTTCGCGTTGCAGGCGAGGCTGCTCGAGGAGTGGTACGAGAGCCTGCGGGAGGCGCAGCGGCGCGCCGAACTGGCCGAACGCGACGCGCGGTTGCTGGGTAAGGCGGGTTTCACCACACCGGGTGAGTCCCTGGGTCCCGCGTGAATGCCCTGACCCTCGTCCTGCTCGCGGTCCTGCTCATCTCCGTGGGTGGGGTCTTCGCCGGGGTCGATTCCGCCCTGAACACGATCTCGCCCGCCCGCGTCGAGGACTTGGTGCGAGCCGACCGGCCCGGCGCCGTGCGGCTGAGCCGGGTCGTCGACGACCGGGCCCGCTACGTGAATCTCATGGTGCTGCTTCGCATCCTGTGCGAGATCGGCGCGACGGTGCTGCTGGCAGCGGGACTGATGACGGTCTGGGGCAGGAACTGGGCGCTGCTGATCACCGCGCTGGTGATGGTGCTGGTGTCCTACGTGGTGATCGGTGTCGGCCCGCGCACGCTGGGCAGGCAGCACGCGTATTCCATCGCCCTGGCCGCGGCCCTGCCCCTGCAGTTCATCGGCGCGCTGCTCGGCCCGATCAGCAGGCTGCTGATCCTCATCGGTAACGCGATCACCCCCGGTAAGGGTTTTCGCAACGGGCCCTTCGCTTCCGAGATCGAGTTGCGCGAAGTGGTCGAGATGGCCGGTGAGCGCGGAGTGGTGGCCGACGACGAACGGCGGATGATCCAGTCGGTTTTCGAACTCGGCGACACAGCGGCGCGTGCGGTGATGGTGCCGCGCACGGAGATGGTCTGGATCGAAGCGGACAAGACCGCGGCGCAGGCGATGTCGCTGGCGGTGCGTTCCGGGCATTCGCGGATCCCGGTGGTCGGCGAGAACGTCGACGACATTCGCGGCGTGGTGTATCTGAAAGACCTCGTGCCGTTCGCCGAACGCAGCCGCAAGGTACGGGTGCGTGAGGTGATGCGTCCCGCGGTGTTCATGCCCGACTCCAAACCGCTGGACAGCCTGCTCGACGAGATGCAACGCAGGCGCAACCACATGGCGTTGCTGGTGGACGAGTACGGCGGCATCGCGGGTCTGGTGACCATCGAGGACGTGCTGGAGGAGATCGTCGGAGAGATCGCCGACGAGTACGACGTCGACGAGACCCCGCCCGTCGAGGATCTCGGCGACGGGCGCTACCGCGTGTCGGCCCGGCTGCCGGTGGAGGATCTCGGCGAGCTGTTCGGATTGGAGATCGAGGAGGAGGACGTCGACACCGTCGGCGGCCTGCTCGCGCACGAGCTGGGCCGGGTGCCGCTGCCCGGTTCGAAGATCGAGGCGCACGGGTTGGTGCTGCGCGGTGAAGGCGGACCGGACGCGCGCGGCCGGATGCGGGTGAACACCGTGGTGGTACGCAAAGCGCGCGAGAAGGTCCCCGCGGGGAAGACCAACGGGGACAATCCCAATGGCAAGCGCAAGGCGAACGGATCGGAGCGGGATATCGCGGCCGATCGCGACGAGGACGGAGACACCGAATGACCGAACTGGACGCCGAGGACAACAAGCTGGTCACGCTGGCCCGTGGTGCGCTCGGTCGCACCGGAGGGGCGAGTGGAGCCGCGATCCGCGATACCGATGGTCGCACCTACGCCGCGGGCGAGGTCACGCTGACCGCGCTGCGGTTGACGGCGCTGCAAGCCGCCGTGGCCGCGGCGTTGTCCAGCGGCGCGGAGGGCTTCGAGGCGGCCGTGGTGGTCGGCGGGCGGTTGTCCGACTTCGGTGTGACGGCGGTGCGGGAGGTTTCGGCGGAGGCGCGGATCATCTTCACCGATCGTGACGGCGCGGTGTTCGAGATCGTCGACGACTCCGCCGACGCGGCCGACGCGGTGAGCGCCGACTCCGGCGAGGTCCGCGGTGGCTGACGCGCGGGAGAAGGGCGAATTCCGTTCCGGGTTCGTCTGTTTCGTCGGTCGGCCGAACACCGGCAAGTCGACCTTGACCAACGCCCTGGTCGGCGCGAAGATCGCGATCACCTCGTCGCGCCCGCAGACCACCAGGCACACGATTCGCGGCATCGTGCACCGCGAGCACGCCCAGCTGATCCTGGTCGACACACCGGGCTTGCACCGCCCGCGCACCTTGCTCGGCCAGCGCCTCAACGACCTTGTGCGCGATACGTATTCGGAAGTCGACGTGATCGCGCTGTGCATCCCGGCCGACGAGAAGATCGGTCCGGGTGACCGCTGGATCGTGCAGCAGATCAAGCAGATGGCGCCGAAGACGACGCTGCTCGGCGTGGTCACCAAGATCGACAAGGTGAGCCGCGAGCAGATCGCGGAGCAATTGCTCGCCGTGGCCCAGTTGCTCGGCCCCGAGGCCGACGTGGTGCCGGTGTCGGCGGTCAAGGGTGAGCAGGTGGAAGTCCTCGTCGACGTCATCGCCTCGAAGATGCCGGAGGGCCCGGCTTTCTACCCCGACGGCGAGCTCACCGACGAGCCCGAGGAAACGTTGATGGCCGAGCTCATTCGCGAGGCCGCGCTCGAGGGTGTGCGCGACGAGTTGCCGCACTCGCTGGCCGTCGTCATCGAGGAGGTCCTGCCCTACGAGGAGCGCGAGGACATGCTCGACGTGCACGCCTTGCTCTACGTCGAGCGGCCCAGCCAGAAGGCCATTGTCATCGGCAAGGGCGGTTCCCGGCTGAAAGAGGTCGGCACCAACGCCCGCAAGCAGATCGAACACATCCTCGGCACCCGGATCTACTTGAATTTGCACGTGAAGGTGGCCAAGGACTGGCAGCGCGACCCGAAACAGCTGGGCAAACTGGGTTTCTGACCGGTTCGGGCGTCGCTGGGGCGTGCGTGGAAGTCTTGGAGGCGTCTTCGTTGGCGTGGGGCGTCCGGTCGGCTGCCGATGATTCCGTGTGATCCACCGATGTGTCGGCTGTACTCGAGGCGAGTGCCGTGTCAGTGGTCGTGTCAGAACGGCGTCAGCTCGGTATCAGCCGGGCTCGCGACAGTAGTCACATGAACAGCACAGCGATCGCGACTTCCACCACCACCCTCTCCGACCAGGACAAGAGCACGCTGCGGACCGCCGCGTACGGCGCGTTGTCGCTGATGGCCGCCACCGGCACGCCGCACGTGGCCGCGACGAACGGCTCCATCGCCCTGACGTCGGCGACCGGCCTGGTCGGGCACGTGCTCGCCGCGAAGTCCAAGGACATCCAGTTGAAGGGCAAGACCGTCGCCGAACTCGCCGACCAGGTACTGCCTGCCCTGACCTCGGCCGTGCACCTGCTCGAGCGGCACGATCCGGCCGAGGCCGACAACTTCCGCGGCACCGTCCGCATCGCCGTCGACGCAGCAGCCCAGCCGCACCACGGCGAGCCCGGCCCGGCCACGGCCGAGATGGCCCGCAGGATCATCGCGGCGCTCGATGCCGCCGGGGTGGCCGGTGCCGACAACGGAACGGTTGCCGCCGGGCCGGATCGCCCGCAACTCCAGAAGGCCCTCGATGAGATCGTCGCTTCTGGTTTCGCCGGAATCACGCTGCGCGTGCACGACGAGCGGGGCGAGTGGGTCGGCAGCGCCGGGGTGAGCAGGCTGGGCGAGACCGCGAAGCCGCCGACCGACGGGCACGTCCGGATCGGCAGCAATACAAAGACTTTCACCGCGACTCTGGTCCTGCAACTGGTGGCCGAGGGCAAGATCGGATTGGACGACCCGGCGGCCCACTACCTGCCCGAGTTCGAACTCGATTCGCGGATCACGGTGCGGATGCTGTTGCAGCACACCAGCGGGGTGTTCAACTTCACCGGCGAGTACTACGAAGACGGGACCGTCGTGCCGGGAATCCCCGCCACCACCGCGGGCAAAGAGTGGGTGGACAACCGGTTCGAGACCTACCAGCCCGAAGAGCTGGTGCGGCTGGCGCTGTCCAAGCCCGCGCGGTTCGAACCAGGCACGGGCTGGAGTTATTCCAACACCAACTACGTGCTGGCCAGGTTGCTGATCGAGAAGGTCACCGGCCGCCCGGTCGCTCAGGAGATGCAGCGGCTGATCTTCGGGCCGCTCGGGCTGTCGGGCACCGTGGCCCCGACCACCCAGACCGAGCTCCCGGAGCCGCACGCCCACGCCTACTACCGATACGAGGACGCAGGGCAGGAGAAGACGGTCGACGTCACCAGCCACAACCCCTCCTGGATCTCCAGCGGCGGTGACATGATCTCGACCACCCAGGACCTGCGAACTTTCATTTCCGCGCTGATGAGCGGCAAGCTGCTGCCTGCCGAGTTGCTGGCCGAGATGTGCGCACCGCACCCGACAGGCATCCCGAACATGGGCTACGGCCTCGGTGTATTCGTGCAGGACACCGGCCTGGGCGGCACGGTCGTCACCCACAACGGCGGCGCAGCGGGTCACGCGGCGCTGATGTACAGCACACCCGACGGCAAGAAGACCCTGACCGGCACCCTGAACTACGCGGACGACGCCGCCATGTCCCTGGCCGTGCCGTTCCAGCAGGCGACCCAGAGGCTCGTCGACGAGGTGTTCTGCGGCGGCCAGGCCGATCCGGCGCAGCCGACGGACTGAACTTCCCGCTGCGCATGCCGAAACGCCCGGACACGGACGCCGAGTTGTCGATGGTCCGGGTCACCACCACGGGGCGGGGCGGTGGCGGTGCCACTGGAGTTCGGATTCGAGTTGGGCGGCCAAGGAGATCAGGAGGGGTTCGGAGTTTGCTGTGCCCATCAGTTGGGCGCCTACGGGGAGGCCGGTGTCGGTGAAGCCTGCGGGGACGTTGATGCTGGGCCAGCCGAGGACGTTCCATGGCCAGGTGTAGGGGCAGGCCGCGGTGATGAGGTTGTTGGTGGCGTTGACGCCGATGCCGTCGATTTCCTCGGCGCGGGGCGGTGGGGTGGCGGTGGTCGGGGCGAGGACCACGTCGTAGTCGCGGAAGAAGTGGCCGATTCGCTTGTGCAGCAGCGGTTCCAGCTGCCGTGCCGCGTAGAGGGCGGGGCCGTCGAGCGCGCGTCCGATTCGGGCGTTGGCGGTGGTGCGCGGATCGACTTCCCGACCGGGCATGCGGTCGTACACCCGCCGGACCCCGGCGAGCGAACGCGGGAGGAAGGAAGCGCCGATCAGGATGCCGTAGTGCAGGTCGGCCACGGTCACGGTGTGTCCGAGCGCGCGCAGTGTGTCGGCGGTGCCGCGCACCGATCGCTCGACCTCGGGATCCAGCGCGGTCCTGGTCGCGGTGAAGGGGATACGCAGCGACAGGGCGATTCGCAGCTTTCCCGGGTCCCGGCCGACGGCGTCCGACGCGGTGATCGGCTCCGGGGTGTGCAGATCTTCCTGGTGCGGACCGGCCGCCGCATCCAGCAGTAGCGCCGCGTCGGCGACGGTACGCGCCAGCGGACCGTTCACGGTGAGCCCGTAGAACGCTTCGGCTTCCGGCCAGGTGGAGATTCGTCCGCGCTGCGGTTTGATGCCGACCAGGTTCGTCCAGGCCGCAGGGATGCGGATCGAGCCCGCGCCGTCGGAACCCAGAGCGGCGGGGACCAATCCGGCGGCGACGGCAGCCGAAGCTCCGCCGGAGGACCCGCCCGGCGTCCTGCCGCGGTCCCACGGATTGCGGGTGTGCCCGAACCACGCGGCACTCGTGAAGGGCCACTGTCCGAGTTCACAGGTGTTCGTCTTGCCGACGATCACCGCGCCCGCGGCACGCAGGCGCCGGACCGATTCCGCGTCCTCGGTCTTCGGTGCGAAGTCGCCGCCGCAGCCGAACGCGGTCGGCTCGCCCGCGACATCAGTGTCGTCCTTCACCGCGACGGGCACGCCCAGCAGCGGCAGTCGTTCTCCCGCGGCCAGCCGCCGGTCGGCGTCGGCGGCCTCCGCCAGGGCCCGCTCGCGGCGCACGATCCGGAAGGCATTGAGCGTGCCCTGCGCCGCGTCGATCCGGTCCAGTGCGCCGCCGACCGCCGCGGTCGAGGTGATCGCGCCGCTCGCGATCGCGGCCGCCAGTTCGGCCAGGCCCAGTTCCCGCGTGCCGGATACGTGGGCAGGATCGGACACCGTCATGTGAGCTCCGTCTCGTCGTGATCTACAGACGGTAGCGCCATATTGGTCAATCGTCCAGATTGTCGCAGGGGACGAGCTCGGCGGGCAGCAGTCGCCAGGCGTACCCGGTCGGGAACCGATCGAACAGCTGGCGTATCCAGTCGTGTCGGTTGCCGCCGTCCTTATCGACCCCGCCCGGTTTCGATCGCGCACCGAACGGCGACCTGTGCGATCGAACCTACTCGCTCGGCTGGGTCTTCCAGATGACCCACCACAGAGGACGCGGAATCGGTCCGGCGCCTGCGTGCCGCCGCGGAGAAGATCGGCGGCAGCGGGCCTGTGCTCTGGCCGAGAAGGTCCGAGTATTCATGTCACGGAATGTGCTTGCACTCGCCGTAGGGCACGCCCTGGGTGAGGTCCGGCCGGCCGAACATCCGGCCGACCAGAGCGTTGAACGCCGCCACCGACAGCCGGTCCATGTCGTTGCAAAGGAAGTCGTTCTTGGTGCCCGAGACATTCTTGGACTTCAGGGATTTCGCCCACTTCTGCGGCGTTCCCCCGCACCCGACATGCACCTGGTAGTCGCCGCCCTTGTCGAGCTCGAAGGAGTAGTCGACCTTGGAGTGGCCGCCGAGCCGGACCGGAAGCTTGGTCCGCGCCCATCCCGATTTCGATGTCTTGGCCTGAACCCAGACTCCTACCGGCGACGCGCTGTTGATGCAGCCGATCGTGCCGCTCACGGTGGTGGACGCCGATGCGCTCGGCAGTCCGAGGGCGAGGAACGCCGTGGAAGCGGAGACGAGAACGGCTACGCGGAGGGTCTTGCGCATTATTCGAACCTTTCGATGGGGGGAACGGCGGACTCCGATCGCGCGGAGCGCGCCGCGACGACGACTTGTTCCGGCCGCAGCAGGCGTTCACCCATGAGGTATCCGTGCCGGACTACCTGCAGCACCGTGCCCGGTGATCTGCCGGAAGCCTCGGCGACGGCGACGGCTTCGTGAACCTCGGGATCGAAGTCGGCCGTGGCGGGCACGCGCCGGACGCCACGACGTTCGAGCAGTTCGTGCAGTTCGCCGACGATGCTGCCGAGCACGGCGTCGTCGTCGTTCAGTGCCGTCACGCGATCGACGAGTCTGAGCAGCTCGCGAAACAGCGGGGCCAGGAGTTGTTCGGCGAGCCCGCCGCGCGCGAGTGCGAGCTGCTCGTGCAGGTCGTCCAACGCCCGATTCTTCGCCTTGTCCTCCAGCAGCCTGCGCTGGAAGAGATCACGCAATTGCGCGATCTCCCCGGCCAGCGCGGTCAGCGGATCACCCACGTCCGGAGCCGCATTCATATGCCGCGCTTGGCGATGTCGTATCGCTTCGAGTTGTGCTTCCAGACCGGCATCCGGTGGGTCAGCGTGTAGCCGGCGATGACGCCCGCGACGATCAGCAGGCCGATGCCCTTCGCCGGAATCAGCGCCAGGCCGATCACCAGGGCCACCGCCCACGCGCCCGCACCGCTGTGGAACCACTTGGCCACGGCGGCCCGCTCGGCGAGTTCGATGTTCTCCTGCAGCGAGGCGCGCAGCGGCGCGTCGTCGAACCGGAGTTTCAACGCGCGGCCGGACATTTCGTGCGTGACGGCGATCTGGGCTTCGGAGGTGATGCAGTACGCCCCGCTGCGGAGCTCCGACCACATCCCCAGGTTGACCTGCTCCAGCGCGAGCGCGAGGTAGTACTGGAAGATCTGCTCGTTCGGATGGTGCCGGACCACGTCCTCCATCAGTTCCAGCGCCTTGTCGTTCTTGTGCTGCTGAAGGTAGACGTTGGCGATGGCGGTGCGGTACAGCGGCTCGCCGGGCGCGAGACGCAGCGCCGTCTCGTATTCGCCGAGCGCTTCGTTCAGCGCCCCGGTGGCGAGAAACGCTTCGGCGTAGTCGAAGTGGTATTCCGGGCTGTCGGGCTTGAGGCTGATGGCCTCCCGGAATTCGAAGCCGGCGTCCTTGTAGTTGCCCATGACGAACGACGAGTTCGCCCGCACCGCCCACGCTTCGTGGTTCGCACCGTTGACCGAGATCGCCTCGCGGGCGCAGTAGTACGCGGACGGAGCGTTGCCGCGCTCGAAATACTCGCGTGCGAGACTCAGCCAGTCCCGGCCGCCCTGCACCACGGGCGCGGGCTGATTACTCGCCGGACGATACTGCCTGGCCTGCTGGTCGAATTGCCGCCGCTGGTTCGGGTCGAGCAGCACGCGCTCGGCCTGACCGAGGTGCCGTATCCGGGCTTCGGCCTGCGCGCGTTTGACGGGATCCGACTGGCCCGCGCGCTTGTTCCACATTCTGCGCTGCTCGCGGATGGCCGTCTTGATGGCATCCGGGTCGGCGGTCTCGGCGAGGCCGAGGATTTCGTAGTAGTTGACGAATTCTTCGGTTGTCGTGGTCATGCTTCAATTCACCTCGAGGTCTTCGTTCTTCGTGCGTGCGACGCGGATTTCGCCCTCGCTGAGGTTGGCGACGTTGTCGACCTCGAACGTGCCGAGCGATTTGTCCGCGGTGAGGTCCGTGATCTCGACCTGAATGGTCTGGTCTATGTCGTAGTGGAATGTGATCTGGACCGGAGCATTCGCCGGATAGGGCGGAATGGCGAAGAGCTGCCCGCCGTCGGGCCACTTTCCTTCGGTGACGAACCGGACGTAGTCGAGATCCTCGTCGTCGCCCTGCGTGACGCAGATCCGCAGTTCGGTCTGGCCGTCGGCGACGGTGCCGAACACTTTGCTCGCCTTGGCTGGGATCTTGGTGTTGCGGGGGATCACGATGTTGTTCTTCGGTTCCCGGTTGTCGTTCAGGGCGACCGTGCCCAGCGCCTGCGAGGTGACGTCGAGGATGACCGGCTTCGGCGCCGTGCTCGAGGACGTCTCCGCTTCGGCGCGGATCGCAGCGCCGAGCGCCACGAGTTCGTCGGGGTTGCCCGCCCGCAACGGCGGCTTGCCGGTCAGTTCCTCCAGCATCGCCGCCACCATGGGCATGCGCGTGGAGCCGCCGACGAGCAAGACGTGATCGAGGTCGGCGAAGCTCAGGCCCAATTCCTCCACGAGGGAATGGGTCAGGTCGCGCGACTGGTTCAGCAGGTCGCTGGTGAGGTCCTCGAACGTTTCCCGCGTGACGGTGAGCGTGTGTGTGACGCCGTTGTGGCTGAGCACGACTCGCGTGGATCCGGCGGAGCTCAGGGTGCGTTTGGCGAGTTCTGCTTTCTCGCGCAGATCGGCTTGGGTCTCGAACGCGTCGTCGAGATCGCCGCCGCCTCGAGCCATGTACTCCTCGTTGAGGTGTCGCATGAGCCGGTTGTCCCATTCGAAGCCGCCCAGTTCGTGCAGCCCATCGGTGCCGAGCACGTCGAACACGCCGTCGCGGATCCGCATCACGGTGACGTCGAACGTGCCGCCGCCCAGGTCGTACACCATGACGGTGCCGCTGCGGCCGAGGTCGAGCCCGAAGGCCAACCCGGCCGCGGTCGGCTCGTTCACCACGCGCAGCACGTTGAGTCCGGCGATCGTTCCCGCGTCCCTGGTCGCCCGGCGGCGCGCGTCGTCGAAGAACGCCGGGACCGTGATCACCGCGTCGGTGACCTGCCCCCGCCCCAGGATCAATTCGGCGTCGTCTTTCAGCCGTTTGAGAATCAGCGCCGAGACTTCCTCGGCCGAATAGGCGCGATCATCGGTGGTGACGAATCGCCAGTCCGGATTGCCCATCTGCCGCTTGACGAACTGCACGACATCCAGCGGCGCGGTCGCCGCGGACCGTTTGGCCATCGAGCCGACGAGCACGCTGTCGGAGTCGAAGAAGACCACCGAAGGCGTGATCCGCTCGCCGTCCCGGTTGACCAGGATCTCCGGTTTCCCGCCCGCGCCGACGACGGCGACCGCTGAATACGTGGTACCGAGATCGATACCGACGGTGTGTGCCACTGATTGCCCTCCCGATGCATCTGGTGACGATGCACGCGAATTGATACTGCGAAAATTCGAGACCGGAACAATTTTCCCCGCGGTCTCATCGGATAAGCCGCACGACGGGCGCCGGACGGTCGGCGAGAACGATCAGGGATTCGGTGCCTTCCATTCGTATTTGCATATCTGGCACTGGTATTTCTGCCACCCCTGACGATCCTTCTCGCCGATATCCATTCCGGTCTTCTTGCTGCACTGTGGACACATTTCGGCCATTGCTGGTCCTTCCGGTAGCGGGAACGGTGCGACAGGCTCGGGTGGCGCACCGGATTGAAAGCATATAAGTCGCCGTGGGTGATTGATCAGCGAACTTCGCGGTGATTTCCGACCCGTATTCCGGCCGGTGGGCCGATTTTTGCCGCTTCCGAGGGGTGTCGCTGGAATATTGCTCGAACACTCGTTTTCCAGCAAGATCTTGCAGTACCCGAGTCGTCCGCCGAGGAATCGAAAAGCGATGAGGTCATCGACGCGTCGGCGATCGGTAGTCTTCGAGCGCCGGATCGCCGGCTGCGGCACTCGTCAACCGGCCGGGCGAGCAAGATCTTGCTGTGCGATACGCATTACGAAACCTACCGGTTCGATAGACATTTGGAGTCTTGCCGACGAGTGTCGGCAGCGATGAAGATCGCGCTATGGAACCGAACTTACGAGTGCTTGTCGCCTCGCCGTTGGGCGGAATCATCGCCCCTGTGCTGTCGCAGTACTTTCCGGCGTCGACCGTCGCGGTCGCCTCCGACGTCGACGAGGTGCGCGGTCGAATCGTGGGACGTTTCCGGTTCGATGTGGTCATCTCGGATCTGATCTGGAACAAACCCGAAATGGAGTACCGGTTCGACGGTTTGGATGTTCTGGACTTGCTCCGGGAAACCAAACGGCAGAGCGAGGTCCTGCTCGCGGCTCAAGGGCACAGCATGGAGAGCGATCATCTCGACGAGGCGCGGCTGCGCGCGGACGAAATCGCCGAGTTCTACGACAAGTCCTCCGGCGTGCCCGCGCTGCTGGATGCCATTCAGCGCGCCGCGACCGGCCGCAGCGACCAGGTCGCGCCGCCGCCGCAAGGGCCGCCCGCGTTGTGCGCGCTGTTCACCGAACAGCGTGGCGAGACGGCGGGCCGGCTGGCGGGTGCGATCGCGGCCAAGTCGGCGTGGGACTACAACTCTCTCGCCCAGGTCGCTCGTGTCGGTCTCAACACCGCAAACAAGGCGACCAATACTTATATCGGCCCGATCATCCTCGCTCGGAAGGAGTTGCCGGAGGGCACGCCGTTGACCCAGGGCGCGGTATTTCGCTGGTGCGGTGAGCACGCGCACTACCTCATCAGCTGGTGCCGCCGAAATGGGCACGCCGATGTCCTCGGTCCGCGATTCACCTGACGGCACAGCCCGCTTTCGGCACTCCCGGTCCGGCATCAGCGCCCTGCCCGTTCCGCTCGGTGGCGCGACGGCGGCATCCGCCGCAGGGAACGACGTCGACGGCGTCGGCTCGATGACGTCTCCGAGCGGTGCGACGACGAGAAGTCGCATGAATCGGTTCCCCTCTCATGGTCCCCCGGGTGGAGAGTTCTCTGTCGCGTCGGCGGTGCTGGAACAGGAATCAAGTATGGACCTCGGAGAGACGGTCGCGGGGGGATCATCGATGTGGGATCTGGCACTCCGAAAAGCACATTTGGTGCGTAATAGCTTGGTCGACAGTCTTTTTCACCGATGCTTGCCTCGGTACCGTCCTAGCTCGCAATATCTTGCTCGCAGGATCCGTGCAACCGAGCGCCTTCTGCTGCGCAACGCACTCCACAGGGACCGCGACGGACTGGCCGCCGCGGTCACGCTCGCGGAAGCCTTGGCCGGTCTGGCCGGGCGGTTGATCGCCTGCGGCAGCGGATTGTCGTCGGGCCGGTACCGAGTAGATCTCGAGACGCTGTTGCCGGGTGCCGTCTTGACGCCTCCCATCGGCAAGGTCTTGCTGGCACGTATCCGTATCGAGCCGAATGGAACCCGGGTGCCGTGACAGCCGGTCAGACCTGGTACGGCACCCGGATTGTGATCGGCTCGGCGGCGGGCGAATGCTTGGCTGGCGAGGTGCGATGCGCCGAGTGCCAGCATTCCAACCGGGACGACTACGCGTTCTGCCGCAGATGTGGCGTGCGTTCACGCCGAAGGTACGACGCGGTGGCAGCGGAGGCGGTGGAGGAATTGCGGTCTTCCCTGAGCGATCTGCTCGACCGGATCAGCCGGTGTGACATCGATCTGGCGGAACGGCAGTTGGTCGAGGAGACGACTCGGCGGGCGGCGGCCGAGGCGGCGAAGGAGCGACCGAATCGGATCGTGCTCACGGGGGTGCTCTACGCGGTCGGGGAGTCGGTGGCGGGCGTCGCCTCTCTGGCGACCGCGGTGACGGCGTCGAAGGACGCGGTCAAGGCGGTGTTCAGCTGATCCGCCGCGCACTGCGGGTCTAGACATACATACGGTATGTATGTAACAGTGGTCGGGAACCGAGACCACTGGGAGGACTCATGGCAACCAGCACAGCACTAGGCCGCACCCACGATGTGGACCTGCCCGGCGGCCGTATCCGCTACCACGAGACGGGTGCGGGCGCCCCTGTCGTCTTCGTGCACGGCTTGCTCGTCAACGCGGACCTCTGGCGCAAGGTGGTGCCCGCTGTCGCGGCGGCCGGGTATCGCTGCCTGACGCCGGACTGGCCGCTCGGCTCGCACGAGATCCCGGTGCCGGACGCGGAACTGACTCCGGCCGGTGTCGCCGATCTCATCGCCGCGTTCCTCGAACGCCTCGACCTCACCGACGTCACCTTGGTCGCCAACGACACCGGCGGAGCGATCACGCAGGTGTTGCTGACCCGCGACCGCTCCCGCGTCGGCCGGGTGGTGCTCGCCTCGGTGGACAGCTACGAGGGCTTCCTGCCGCAGCCGTTCACCACGCTGCCGCTGCTGGCCAGGATTCCCGGCTCGCTGCGCCCGCTGACCGAGTTGCTGCGCATCCGCGCGCTACACCGGCTGCCGGTGGCCTTCGGCTGGGTCACCAAACGGCCGGTCCCGCCGGAGATCGTCGACTCCTACCTGCTGCCGAGCCGCGACTCCGCCGCGATCCGGAAAGATCTGCGGCGCTTCCTGAAATCGGCGCATCGCCGATACACCCTGGAAGCCGCCCGTCACTTCGCCGAAGTCGACATTCCGGTACTGCTGGCCTGGGCGCGGGAGGATCGGTTGTTCCCCGTGTCGTTCGCCGAACGCCTGGCTCGCGACCTGCCGGACGCGACGCTGAAGCTCATCGACGACTCCTACACCTTCCTGCCGGAAGATCAGCCCGAGTTGCTCGCCGAATCGATTCTGGAGTTCACTCGGCTGCATGCCACGCCGTAGCCAGGAAGACCGCTCCCGAGCGACCAGAGCCGCGCTCGAACAGGCGGGACGCCGCCTGTTCACCGAGCGCGGCTTCGCGGGCGCCTCCGCCGAGGAGTTGGTCACCGAGGCCGGCGTCACCCGGGGCGCGCTGCACCACCACTACGGCGACAAGCGCGGACTGTTCCTCGCGGTGCTGGAGCAGATCGAGGCGGAGATCACCGAGGAGATCGAAAACGCCATCGCCGCAGTAGATTCCGACGATGTGATGGCCGGGATGGCGGCGGGCCTCGCGCTGTTCCTCGAGATCTGCCAGCGTCCGGCGATGCTGCGCATCGCCCTCACCGACGCCCCCGCCGTGCTCGGCTGGCAGGCCTGGCGCGAATTCGAATCCGCCCACGGCCTAGGCCTGATCACCGCGCAACTCGAGCGTGCCCGCGCCGCCGGGTTGATCGCCGACGCCCCCGTTCCCGTGCTGGCCCAGCTCGTCGTGAGCGTGGTCAGCGAGGCGTCCCTGATCGTCGCGCACGCCGAAGACCCCGACCTCGCCCGCGCCCAGACCCAGCAATCGGTGCTGCTGCTGATCTCGGGGCTGCTGCGCGCCGACGGGTGAACGCGGCCGATAGCGAGGCACCGCGGGTCCGCGGGGAAGCGATGTCGCCTCGCCGGAAATCCGCGCGCAGGTCGTAACCGCCTGCCCCGTTCTGGGCAACCGGGGTCTTATCCTGCGCATGTGACAGAGCAACCAGCGCGCTCGGCGCATCGGTTCCGACGGCGTGCGACGCCGCTGGCGGTGTGGGTAGTGCTGGCGGCGTGCGGTGCCGCGACCAGGCCGTTCAGCTGGCAGGCAACCGCGATGGTGGCGGTGGCGGCACTCGCGGGGATGGTGCTGGCCTTCCGCGTGCGAATCGAGCGACCCCCGTCCACTGCCCGGCTCAGGCGCGGCACAGCCGTGTGGTCGGCACTGCTGGTCGCGGCGTCGGCATGGGAGGTCTACGCCCTTCTGCGGCAGCCCGCCCTGAACCGGCCGAGCCACGAACACCCGACACTGTCCACGCTGCTGGACCCGGCGCTCGAACAATGGCCGCTGCGATTCGCCGGATGGCTGTTGTGGCTCGCAGCCGGATGGTGGCTGGTCTCCGGATGAGCGATCGAACCACCGTCCTCCTCGGATTCGCCCTGCTCCTGACGGCCGCGCTCGCCGCAGTAGTGATCACGCGCCTGCGCCGGGACCTGATCGCAACGCTGGGAGAGACGATCGCCTACCTGACCGGCACCCGGGCGACGAGAATCGCCGCAGTACTCGTGTGGGCATGGCTCGGCTGGCACTTCCTGGCCCGGTGACGGCCGGTCCATGCGCCGAATCGTTCACGCGTGACCACAGCGGGCCCGGTCGCGATGCCGGGCGAAGTCAGAGCGCCTATTGCGCCGCCGCGACTCGGCGTGCCCAAGAGTGACCGCCTCGAAGCGACGGAGGAGCAAGCGGCCGCCGCACGAGCGATGCAGGCGGCGAACACACCGGGTTGATGCGTTGTCAAACCGACACCGGTGCCCGCTTCTCCGCGCCGCCGTTTCGCGGCCCGGCTCGCGTGTGCGCGGCCGCCGCGTACGCGACGAACGGCCAAGCGGGCGCATTCGGGCCGAGCCGACAGCCAGCCGTTACAACCCGCGTGCACGCGGTAGCGAGCTTCGATACGACGCGTCCAGCGCACCCCGACCACGTCTTTCGAGCGAAGCGAGACCGAGCCTGTTTCGTTCGCGGCTCGGCTCGCGTGGGCGCGGCCGCCGCGTACGCGACGAACGGCCAAGCGGGCGCATTCGGGCCGAGCCGACAGCCAGCCGTTACAACCCGCGTGCACGCGGTAGCGAGC